>JABDKV010000054.1 GCA_013002045.1 Gammaproteobacteria bacterium | reverse complement strand
GTATTACACCTGCTGGATTTAACGACACGCCAAACCGTACGACTGAGCGACAACGTACTCGCCGGCTACCAGTTCCACCCGATATTCGACCCGTCGGGTGACAGCGTGGTGCTGGATGAGACCGATGCTGAAATCGTCGAGCAAAAACCAAATCGAATAGCCCTGTCCGGGAATGGAGGACAACAATGATGAGTAAACGACCGACATGGGTGCCTGCCTACCTTGTCGCGGTTGTATTGGCTTTATGTAGTGTCGCGTCTCAGGCGCAGGACGCTACCTATACGCTCGATGCGGACTTCGACCTGGGAACGCTGACCAACGTCAATCACGACAGCCCCAACAACGACCAGTTGCAGATCAATACGACCACATCGACGTTTCCGATCCTGTGGATCGCCAACGCGGGTGAGGACACGGTCTCGCGCATCAATACCGACACCGATTGCGAAGAAGGCCGCTACGAAACCTGGTTCTTCGGTAATCACATGGGCAATGCATTTGCCGGACCGGCTCCGTCGCGCACCGCCGTCGATGGTGATGGCAACGTGTATGTGGCGAACCGGCATTTCGACAACAAGCCGCCGTCGGTAATGAAAATCCTGCAATCCGGTGGGATCGATCGCAATAGCAATGGCGTGATCGACACTTCAATCGACGTCAACGGTGATTGCATCATCGATAGAAACGATCCGGCGGAATTCATCAAATTACTCGACAACAATCCCGCCAACGGCATTCTTGATCCCGCCGAGCTACTCGACGAGCGCGTGGCCTGGGTTGTCCAGGTCGGAGGCGCAGGCGCGACCAGCGACCTTGGTCGTTCGCTGTGTATCGCCCCAAACGGCAATATCTGGCTGGGAACTTTTACAGGTGGCGCGGCCTACTACGAGCTCGACCCGGCGACAGGGGCAACGCTAAGCGGCCCACACTTTAACTTCGAGTCCAACTACGGCTGCCTGGTTGACAGTGACGGGACCTTGTATGGCGCAGACCTGGGATTCAACATGGCGATCCTCGATACCAATAATCCGGCAGACTTCAGCAATCCTGCCACCGGTGGACCACAAAACTATGGAATTGCACAAGACAGCGGTCACGTGTACCTCGCCGGGCTCAATGGTGGTTCCTACACTCGATATAACAAGACCACTGGCGTTTTCGACAACCCAGCCGCAGTCTCTGTAGCGACTCGCGGTATATCCGTTGACGGCAATGGCGACATCGTTCTCGGAACATCGACCATCTACAAATTCAACGCAACTACCGGCGCGGTAATCTGGTCAACTCCCAATCCAGTCGGTTTCAGTGACCAGCGTGGTGTGATTGTCGATTCGAACAACAATATCTGGGTGGTCAACAAGAATTCGAACAACGTCACCAAGTTTGATGAAGACGGCAACTTCCTGGCGACGGTTCCTGTCGGTAATCAACCCTATACCTACAGCGATGCGACCGGCCTGTCCTTCGTATCATCCAGCGGCAGCGGCTTCTGGAATGTCGTCAACGACGGCGGCAGCATCGATATCGACTGGGACTCGGTCACATGGAACACAGAGCCCGAGGCTTTCATACCGCCTGGCGGGTCCATTACGGTCGAGGCCCGCGCCGACAATGACCTGAACAGTCTGCCGATATTGCCATTCACCCCGGTCACCAACGGTAGCTCGCCCCTCGGGCTGAGTGGTCGCTACATAGAGGTTAAGGCAACACTGACTGCAGCCCCCGATGAAACCAGCCCTGTCCTGTCCGATCTCAGTATCGCCGCTGTCGCCGATGAAAGCGCCTGCGATATGGACCAGGATGGCGATGTCGATCGTGATGACGTCAAGATCATCTTCGGTCTGCGTGGCACGACTGTTGCACCGCCGGGTACACCACCGGACCTCGATGGCGATGGCGAAATCACCGTGCTGGATGCGCGCAAGTGCGTACTCCAGTGCACACTCGATAACTGTGTCCGACCTGTCACCAAGGGTGGGCCCGTCAGGAGGATAAACCGATGAGGACAACAACACTCCGAGGCCTGTGTGCCGCATTACTACTGATACTTGCCAGCCCTAGCTGGGGCATCGTCCTGACGCTGGAACCGGCCGCACAGGTTTCAGCAACCGGGGGCACGGTTTTCCTCGACCTGACCGTATCCGGTCTCGCTGCTGGCGCTGCACCCTCGCTCGGTGCGTATGACATCGATCTGGGATATGACAGCGGCGTGCTTACCCTGATGGATATCGTGTTCGGGACTGGGTTAAACGACCCGCTCGATCCGGACACGCCATTGTTCCAGTCGGCATCGGCCGTGCCCGGCAGTATCAACCTGGCTGAAGTCAGCCTGTTGGTCGATGCCGTCGGCGACCCGGCACCGCTGGATGCCTGGCAACCGGGCAGCTTTGTAATCGCAACGCTGGAGTTCTTTGTCGATATCCTCGAGCCCGGTTCGTCGACGATGGTCACTATCGATGACTTCCTGCTCGGTGACGGCTTCGGCGATGCGTTTGTCGACGTCAGTAGCGACAATGCATTGATCTACAACCCATCGGGCGTGCCTGAACCGATGACCGGTACCCTCTTCCTCCTTGGTATCGGGTTGATTGCACTGGCACGCAGACTGCGGTGACCACCGCAGGTAACTATCGTGGCCCGGGATGCGCGCATTCCGGGCCACTTTTTTCCATGCGACCTTACACTGTGTTTACAGTATTCGGCCTCATGTTGGCACTGGCAGCGCCAGTCGCTACGGTCTTGGCGGATACTCTTGAACTTGACCGTGTAACCGTCACCGCTACAAGACACAGCACGTTAACCCTCGATACACCAGCCTCGGTACACATGCTCAGCGCTGAGGAATTACGCATGCGCGCACAGGTGCGCAGCACGCCCGAATCCTTGCAGTGGATCCCCGGTGTGTTAATCCAACGCACCGGTCACGGCCAGGGCTCGCCCTACATTCGCGGGTTTACCGGCTTTCGCACACTATTTTTAATTGACGGTATTCGGCTGAATAACTCTGTCTTCCGCGATGGACCAAACCAGTACTGGAATACCGTCGATCCGTTCTCCATCGGCGAACTGGAAGTAGTCAAGGGCCCGGTCTCGGTGTTGTATGGCACTGACGCCATAGGTGGCACCGTCAATGCCCTGACTCGTACTGCAGTTGCCGATGTCGGGCGACCAGACATTTCCGCCCAGTACAGGTATTCGAATGCGGAGAATGCCAACGTACTGCGAGTTGATGTCGCCCAGCAACTCGACGAGCGGCTAAGCCTGAGCGGCGGCGTGTCGCTAAAGGAGTTCGGCGACCTGGTGAGCGCTACCGGTACCCAGGCGCGAACCGGGTATCCCGAACGCGATGTCGATTTCAAGCTGAGCCTGGATCAGTCGCTGGGCAAATTTGAGGCGCTGTACCAGCGCGTCGCTATCGATGACGCATGGCGAACGCACCGGACAATCTACGGACAGAGTTATGCCGGTACGACGATCGGCAATGAACTTCGTCGTTCTCTGAACCAGCGACGCGAATTGGGTTATCTGCGATACACGACGGCGCCGCTGGGGCCATTCCAGGAACTCAAGCTGACTGCCTCGTTGCATAAACAAGGAGAGGATCGTTTTCGCACTCGCTCCAATGGGCGTAGCGACCACCAGGGCGCCGAGGTCGCAACGACGGGTCTGATCGCTGAAGGTGTCATCGACGCAGCACCGGGACTATGGCAGTTCGGTATCGAACACTACAGCGATGATGTCGATTCGTTTCGTAACGATTTTAATGCTGATGGTTCGTTGCGTGGACAACGCATCCAGGGACCGGTTGGTGATGACGCCAGCTACAGCAACAGCGGGGCTTTTTTGCAGACACGCTTCAGCACGGGACCTGTTGCCT
>JABDKV010000028.1 GCA_013002045.1 Gammaproteobacteria bacterium | reverse complement strand
GGCAAAGGCATGGCAAAACAGTTCACCGTCAACTAATCGCCACTAATTTCACTGTTCCCGTCCCCATTGGCGGCGCAGCACCATCCCTCCCCCGTAGGAGCGGCTTCAGCCGCGATGGCGGCGCAGCCGCCGTAGGAGGGACTTCAGTCCCGACTCTTTCTTTCTAACGCTGACCTGACACCTTCGTCAGAAAGAATCGCGGCTGAAGCCGCTCCTACGGACGTACCGCCTCCACAATACTTGCGTGTGCGCCAGTCAATCTCTGCTAGGCTGCCTCTATGAACGAGACGCCACCATCGCAGGTTGGACCGTCACGGTCGCAACGGGTACGACACATCATCGTGTGGATACTGCAAGTGGTCATGGCAATCGGACTGCTGCTGGCGGCTTACCGGGGTCACTGGCTCGATGTGTTGACGATCGCCGGCATCGTCCTGCTGATGGCTTTGCCGATGCTGTTCGGCAGACGCTACAAGATAACTATACCGCCGGAATTCGAACTGATGGCGATCCTGTTCGTGTTCGCGTCGCTGTTCCTTGGGGAAATGCGCGGCTACTACACGCGATTCTGGTGGTGGGACATTGCGCTGCACACCTCATCGGGCCTGCTGCTGGGTATTTTCGGTTTCCTGCTGATCTACCTACTTAATGAAGACAGCAAGATTGATCTGTCATTACGACCGCGCTTCGTTGCGTTATTCGCATTTTTCTTCGCTGTCGCAATCGGTGCGCTGTGGGAGATTTTCGAGTTCTCGATGGACCAACTCGCCGGCATGAACATGCAGAAACCCATGGCCGGCGACCCCTCCGGCCTGACTGACACGATGTGGGACCTGATCGTAGACACGGTAGGCGCATCGATCGTGTCATTGATTGGCTGGTGGCATATGCGAATGCAACGTCAGTCTCTGTTCGATGGCTGGATTCGCAAGTTTGTCGACGCCAACCCGCAACTTTTCCGTTAATACGGTCAGGGTGTCAGATTGAACTTGATTGCTACACCGAATACATCAGTCCCGTCATAAGTCTCGTAGGACGGGCTCAGTTAACTGTGGCAGCGTCAATGGGGTATTAACCCTGGTCGAATGGGGTCAAGTCTGCCCCCCCTACTATCAGGTGTTTACCCGATGGTCGGCGAACCCGCAACGGTGTCTAATCCAGCCTGGCCATGGTGTCTTTGCGCCATGCACCCGGTAACAGCCGAGAATCTCCTTATTGCGGGTCGTGGTAGTGGGCTCTCGCCATTGATCGGGACTGCTGCAGGTCGCCCGTAGCCGGAGCAGCGCCCAATGCGGTCTGGCCTAGGACCAGACCCGGGGGAATACCATGTCTGAAACCACCCCGCGCTCTTATGAGCAGGCCTGCGCCGAGCACCGCTGGAACGTTCCATCGCACTACAACATCGCCCACGATGTCGGGCTCAAGCATCCGCGTGATCAGTTGGCGATGGTTTTCGAAAGTCACACCGGCGAGCAGCGGGATGTCTACTGGGGCGAACTCCAGGATGATGCGCGCAGGATGGCTAATGTACTGGTCGCTAACGGCATAGTGCCAGGCGATCGGGTCGCGCTGCTGTTGACACCGAGACCCGAAACCGCATCGGCATTTCTCGGCGTTTTCAGCAGCGGCGCGATACTGCTGTCACTGTCGGTGCTCTACGGCGACGAGGGCATTCGTTACCGGGTCGTCCAAAGCGGCGCTAAAGTTATCGTTACCAATGCCGAGCACGAGCAACGGGTTCGCGCCATGAACCTGCCGGTGGAAAAGGTAATAGTGTTATCGCGCGATTTACTCGATCAAGCGCCCGCCGAATTCGAGATGCATGCAACGCTGGCCGAGGATCCGGCGCAAATCTATTACACCTCGGGCACGACCGGGCTGGCCAAGGGCATTCTGCATGCCCATCGCTACCTGCTGGCACACGAGGAGTTCCTCTATTGTCATGACGTGCAACCGGGCGAGCGCTTTCACGGCATGGGTGAATGGGCATGGGCGGCCGGAATTTCCCCATTGCTCGGACCGTGGAGGCTGGGAGCTGTACAGGTTGTATTCGAACGCAAGGGTGGGTTCAACCCGCATGACCAATTAGCATTCATGTCGCGCCACAAAGTGACTAATGTCTTCACCACACCCACCGCTATGCGCTCAATGATGCAGATCGCCGATGCAGGTACACGTTACCCGCAACGGTTCCGTGTGGTGTGCTCGGCTGGCGAACCGCTAAACCCCGAAGCAATACGGTGGTTCCGGGAGCAATATGGCGTCACGGTGCTCGATTACTATGGCTTATCCGAAAGTTATCCGTTGTGCGCGAACTTCCCCTGGATGCCGGTCCGCGAAGGCTCTATGGGCAAGCCTATGCCGGGATGGGATGTTCAGGTTCTCGATGAGGATGAGCAGCCTGTCGCCACCGGCGAGCGTGGCGAGATTTGCCTGCGGGCGGGCACTAATCCCCACTACCCGCTGGGGTACTGGAATAACGAAGAAGCAGCCCGCGAAACATTCGAGCGAGAGTGGTTCCATACCAGGGATGCAGCATCGGTCGATGAAGATGGCTACTACTGGTACGAAGGGCGTGCCGACGATGTCATTATCTCGTCTGGCTACCGCATCGGCCCCTTCGAGGTCGAATCCGCGTGCCTTGAACACCCGGCAGTTGCCGAAGCTGCCGCGGTTGCCTCTCCGGATGAGCGTCGCGGCAGCGTCGTCAAGGCGTTTATCGTCTTATCCCACCAGGAGCACGACGACACTGAAGTGCTGGCCCGCGAGATTCAGAATCATGTGCGCTCGCGGTTGTCTGCCTACGCTTACCCGCGGCGAATCGAGTTCGTGGATAACCTGCCCAAGACGCTGACCGGCAAGATTCGCCGCATCGAGTTACGTCAGAACGAACGACGATAAAGGCAGGGCGTCAAGGCAAGGGGTCAAGTCTGCCGGCCTCGGCTAGGAGCGGCTTTAGCCGCGATCGCGGCTGCGGCGTTAGAAAGAATCGCGGCTGAAGCCGCTCCTACGGCGGCTGCGCCGCCCCTCCCCTGTAGGAGCGGCTTTAGCCGCGATCCGGGCTGCGTAGTAAGAAAGAATCGCGGCTGAAGCCGCTCCTACGGCGGCTGCGCCGCGCCCTCCCCTGTAGGAGCGGCTTTAGCCGCGATCGCGGCTGCGGCGTTAGAAAGAATCGCGGCTGAAGCCGCTCCTACGCGGTGACGTGGGCGGGGATGCGCATGGTGAAGGTGCTGCCTTCGCCGGGGATGCTGGTGACGGTGATGTCGCCGCCCATCATTTCGCAAAAACGCTTGCTGATGGTCAGACCCAGACCAGTGCCACCGTACTTGCGTGTAGTCGATGCGTCGGCCTGGGTGAAGGGCTGAAACAACTTGCCCAGCTGCTCCTCGGTCATGCCAATTCCGGTGTCGGTAACGGCAAAATTGAGCCAGTCGCCATCGTCGCCGGACTCGCGGCGGGCAGTAAGACGCACTTCGCCCTTGTCGGTAAACTTCGATGCGTTGCTCAGCAGGTTGAGTAACGACTGACGGATCTTGGTGACGTCGGCATGCATCTGGCCGAGGTCGTCGTCACGTTCGACCACCAGTTGGTTTTCGTTCTGCGCCACTAACGGTTTTACGGTCCCGGCAACGCCGTCAACCAGTTGTCCGACGTCGGCGTCTTCGAGGTAAAGCTCCATCTTGCTGGCCTCGATCTTCGACAGATCGAGAATGCCGTTGATCAATTCCAGCAGGTGCTTGCCGGCGGCCTGGATTTTCTTGAGATCAGGGATGAAATCGGTCAGTCCC
>JABDKV010000006.1 GCA_013002045.1 Gammaproteobacteria bacterium | reverse complement strand
GCCTACGGCCAGGATCATTTTTGGCTGCACCAACTCAATCTGCCGCCGCAGGAATGGCGCACAACTGGCCGCCTCATCGGCTCGCGGGTCGCGGTTGTTCGGTGGCCTACATTTAACGATATTCGCTATGTAGACCTGCGGACGTTTAAACCCGGCAGCCAGAAGCATGTTATTGAGCAACTGACCGGCGCGGCCGACGAACGGTTCGCCGCGACGGTCCTCCTCTGCACCAGGGGCCTCGCCGATGATCATCCAGTCAGCGTTGCGATCGCCGGTCCCGATCACCGCCTGGGTGCGCCCGCGATGCAGGTCGCAGGCCGTGCACCTCGATGCGCGGTAAACAATGCCGTCCCAGTCGAGTTGCGCCGTCTCCTCGGCGCTGCCTGCAGCGGCGACTGTGGCGCGCGCCGTGGGTTGCTGCTCGTCAACTGGCGATGTGCGCGATACCCAGACTCGCACACCGATGTCCTGCAGCACGCGAATGCGTTCGCTCATCCGGTACCGGTGTCGCTGTTGTTGTCTACAGAAGTCGCAGGCGTTTCATCCGCTACCGCTTTTTCCGCCTGGCGGCGGCGCCGGCGCCGAATAAAACGGAATACGCTGAAAGCCGGGCCGGTGATGGCATAGAGCGCAAACATAATGAACAGCACGACTGGCGGGTTCAGTGAAATCAGCACAAACACCGCAGGCACCATGATGACCTGGGTAAACCGGATACGTTCACCGAGGTTGAATTCTTTGAAGCTGTAATAGCGAAACGCGCTAACCATCAACGCCCCACCGCCCGCTGTGACAATAAACGCGGGAACCAGTGCAGCGTTGCCTGTCAGTTGATACTGCGCTGCGACCCAGACCCAGCCCGCCACCAGGCCCGCGCCCGATGGCGACGCCAGCCCCTCGAAAAAGCGCTTGTCGGCGACCTCGCGGGTATTGAATCGAGCCAACCGCAACGCCGCACCGACCGAGTAACAAAATGCCGCGAGCCAGCCCAACCGTCCCCAGGGAATACTGTTGTCGGTAACGTGCTGCAGGCCCCACTGGTAGATGACCAGTGCCGGCGCCAGCCCAAATGACACCATGTCACTCAGGCTGTCGTACTCTTTGCCGAAGTCGCTGTCGGTGCCGGTCAATCGGGCTACGCGTCCATCGACGCCATCCAGCACCATGGCAACAAAAATGGCGATCGCGGCGCGGACGAAGGAACCATCCATCGCCGCCACGACCGCATAAAAGCCGGCAAACAATGCCGCGGTCGTCAGCATATTGGGCAGCAGATAGATTCCGCGACGGCGCAGTGATCGTCGGCGATTTTCTGATTTACTCATCGGTTAATCATACCGGGCTTTAAACGGCTTCGTCGGCATCGTGTATTAACATGGCCAATGCATCTTCACCAGAGCGCACGTAATCGCCGCGGTTGACCTCCACGCGCGAGGTGATTGGGATGAAAATACGTGCTGTGGTAGCGATGCGCACGAAAGCAAATCGGCGCCCCTGCCCCAGCCGTTCGCCGTAGCCCACGAACGATCGGGGCCGCAACCAGCGCGGACCATCAATCAGCATCACTACGTCGTCGTCCTCATCGGTGCGCAACCACAGCCCACTGACACCCACCAGGCGCGAGCCATCATTGTAGTTGTCCTGCAGGTTCAGCACTTTGCCTTCAACCGGTGCGCGCGCCGAGTAGGCACCAAAATTATCGACCCTCATGGTGATGCAGGTCGCCTCGCGATCAAGACAACCACGGTCGGTATGCTCGATCGATTTTATGGTGCCATCTAGCGGTGCGAGCACAGCCAGCGGCAATGACGGTATTGTCCGGTGCGGATCGCGGAACAGCATGATCAGCAGGACCAGCAGGATCAGGGCCAGCACGCCCAGCCCGACGCTGGACAGCCGTACGGCGAGGATCATCAGCAGACCCGCGGCGGCAATCAGGATCCAGCCCTCGCGGGCGACCAGGTGCGAAGGTGGTTTACGCATCGTCGTCAAGCCACGGCATCAATGCCCGCAGCCGCTTCCCGACTGCTTCGATGTCATGGCGACGGGCGGCCTTGCGGCCACGGGTAATGGTCGGCATGCCGGCATCAACCTCCGCACTCAGCTCGCGGGCAAACTGGCCGGAACGAATCTCAGCCAGTATCTCCTGCATGGCTGCCCGCGAGTCCGCGCCGATCACCCGCGGTCCACGTGTGTAATCGCCAAACTCGGCTGTCGACGAAATCGATTCCCGCATCCCGGCTATACCCCGTTTTTGCATCATCTCGGCAATCAATGTTACCTCGTGCAGGCAGCTGAAATAGGCTAATTCATCGGGATAACCCGCTTCGGTCAGGGTTTCGTAGGCTGCCGTGATCAGGTGGGTGAGCCCGCCACACAGTACGACCTGCTCGGCGAACAGGTCCGTCTCGGTCTCCGCCTCGATTGTGGTTTCGATCATACCGGCTCGGGCATGACCGTTGGCCCATCCGTAGGCCGCGGCGATTGCCAGCGCCGACCCACTTGCATCATGGTATAGCGCCAGCAATGCCGGCACCCCACCGCCGGCGACGAAGCGCCGCCGTACCTGGTCGCCGATCGCGAGCGGCGCGACCATGACAGTATCAAGATCGTCGCGCGGCCGGATGTAGCCGTAGTGCAGGTTGTAGCCGTGCGCGAATGCCAGCATTGCACCCGGCCTCAGGCGCGGCGCGACGGCATCAGCGTAGACAGCAGCTTGCGCTTCGTCTGGCACGAGCATCATGACGATGTCGGAGGTCTCCACCGCAGCGGCGATATCGAGCACCGCAACACCGGCAGCGGCGCAGGCCGCGCGACTGGGAGAAGTGGCGCGCAGGCCGACGACGACATCGACACCGGAGTCGTGCAGGTTCAGGGCATGGGCCCGACCCTGGGCTCCGAAGCCCAGCACGGCGACGCGTCGCTGACGGATCAGGCTGGTATCAACGTCGTCTTCGTAGAGAGTCGTCAAACGGATCACGCCAGACCGGGAAGAGTTCACGCTAACCGTGGCGGAAACGAAAATCAACGACCTGTGACGGTCGTTTTCTATACAATCCGAAGCCTGGAATTTGCAGGAGTCACTCATGCGACTGTCGTCATTGCCAATCGCAACGCAGAAAGAAGCCCCGGCCGATGCCGAGGTAATCAGCCACCAGCTGATGTTGCGAGCAGGCATGATTCGCAAGCTGGCTGCCGGGATCTATTCGTGGCTGCCACTGGGTCTGCGCGTGGTGCGCAAGATCGAGACCATTGTGCGCGAGGAGATGGACCGAACCGGTGCGTTGGAACTGCTGTTGCCCAGTGTGCAGCCGGGCGCGTTGTGGCACCAAAGCGGGCGCTGGGATCTCTACGGCCCGGAACTGCTGCGCTTCACCGATCGACACAAGCGTGACTTCTGTTATGGCCCGACCCACGAAGAGGTCATTACCGATATCGCCCGACGCGAGCTGCGCAGCTACAAGCAACTACCGGTGACTTTCTACCAGGTACAAACCAAGTTTCGCGACGAGATTCGGCCGCGCTTCGGTGTCATGCGCTCGCGCGAGTTCATCATGAAGGATGCTTACTCATTCCATATCGACGAGCCCTCACTCGACCAGACCTACCAGGTCATGTACGACGCATACACGCGGATCTTCGAACGCACCGGTTTGCGTTTTCGTGCGGTCGAAGCCGACAGCGGTGCTATCGGTGGCGCGGTGTCGCACGAGTTTCATGTGCTGGCGGATTCAGGCGAAGATGCCATCGCATTTGCCGACGACGGTGACTACGCCGCCAACGTCGAGCTGGCCCCGGCCGCGCCCCCGGCACAAGTGCAGACAGGTTCGGGCGCTGCCATGGAAAAGGTCGCAACCCCGGGCGCGGAATCGATAGCTGCCGTCAGCGAATCGCTCGGCCTCGCACCCAGGCAGTGTGTAAAAACCCTGTTTGTCTGCGCCGCCGACGAGGGTCCTCCTGTTGCCCTGGTATTGCGTGGCGATCACGAACTAAATGCGGTCAAAACCGTAAAGCTGCCCGGTGTGGCGGAGCCACTGCGGATGGCCGGCCCAAAGCAGGTCCAGTCGGCCACCGGGGCCGCTCCCGGATCCGTTGGACCGGTGGGCCTGTCCGGACCGGTCTATGTGGACCACGCTGCTGCCGCACTGGCCGACTTTGCCTGCGGCGCCAACGAAGACGGCTTCCACCTCGTCAATGTCAACTGGGAACGGGATCTGCCTCGCCCGCAGAGTGTCGACATTCGCAACGTCCTCGCCGGCGAGCCGGCACCGGACGGTCACGGCACGCTGTCGATCGCGCGTGGAATCGAGGTCGGCCACATCTTCAAGCTCGGGACCAAGTACAGCGCGGCGCTCGGCGCCACGGTTCTTGACGATTCGGGCGCCTCAATCGCGATGCCGATGGGTTGTTATGGCATAGGTGTGACACGGATCGCAGCAGCGGCGATTGAACAGAATCACGATAGTGCCGGTATTATCTGGCCACAGGCTATTGCCCCGTATCAGATTATGATTATTCCGCTAAACCAGGCCAAGTCGGATGCCGTACGCGAGAAGTCGGAGCAACTCTATGCCCGACTCGCGGACAACGGCTACGAAGTGATGCTCGACGATCGCGACGTCAGGCCGGGCGTCAAGTTCGCTGATTGCGAGTTACTCGGTATTCCCGTGCGAGTCGTCATCGGTGATCGTGGCATCAAGAATGGCACGCTCGAAGTACGTGGCCGTCGTGACAGCGACAATGAGAACATTGCCCCCGATGAACTCGACAACTATCTCGAGCGCAAACTCGCAGGCTGACTAGAATGTTGCGAGCGAGCTTTATCCTGTTGTTCCTTTTGCCGGGTCTGCTTGGCGCCGAACCTGATCCCGAGCTACGCCAGCGACTTGTCGCCGCCGCCTCCGAAGCCGACAGTTTCCAGGACCGCTTCGAAGCCGAAGTATGGCTGGTCGACATGTCAGGGCGGTTGGCCCGGCAGGTACCCGATGCCGAAGAGCGCCTCGATATCCTGCGGCAGGTTCACCGCGAAGCACAGCGCGCCCGGCTGGAGCCGGAACTGGTGCTGGCCGTAATCGATATCGAAAGCAATTTTGATCGTTTTGCCATCTCTTACGCCGGTGCACGCGGCCTGATGCAGGTCATGCCATTCTGGCTCGATGAAATCGGTCGGCCCGATGACAACCTGTTTCACATAAATACCAACCTGCGCATGGGTTGCACGATCCTGCGTCACTATCTCGACCGCGAGAAAGGTGATCTGGTCAAGGCACTAGCGCGTTACAACGGTAGTGTCGGTCGCCGTATCTATTCCGACAAGGTTCTTACGCGTTTACAACGCAAGTGGTACAAGAGCTGAGTTAAGTCAAGCGTTCACGTTAATTTACGTGACACACTCGTACGCACGCATCGTACGAATGTTGCATTGTGTTGCTGTCATCAGGGAACGATGCAATGCAAGTCAACTTCAACCTTACCAATCTGTTTCGCTTTGTCCGGGTTAACCCGTCGAACAACGAAACCGCCAGCAACAGCAACTTCTCTCTGGCGAACGCATCGCAGCAAGACATAACACAACGCAATCTCAATGATCGCCGTATTCACCAGGTGCAGGCGACGTTGGCTGACATAGATGAGTTGCTGGCACGAAGCAATGTCAGCACCAGCATCGGTAAAGCCAGGGCATTTTCGACAGCGGCCATGGGCCTTAATACCATTGGCACTACGACCACCATGGACTCGACCGAAGAAATCAATACGGTCAGCACCTCCTACACACCGTTTGGCCCGACCTTCACGGGCAGTGGTTTGAGCACAGCCCTCCCCGAACTTTCCGGCACCTACAACGGCGACGGCGGCGAGCAGCAGCTGCGTTTTCTGGTGACGAGAACCGGCGTTCATGGCGAGTCCCGTATCGACATCAAGGTCTATGACGAGAACGAAGACAAGATTCGAACCATCAAGGTCCAGCCCTGGCATGCCGAAGACAGAGTTTACAGCGTCAAGTGGGGCATCCAATTTACGCTGGGCCCGGGGACTTTGATTAAGAACGACGAGTTCTTCCTCGACATCTCCGACACCACGCCAAGCAGTGTCAGCCCGGACAACCCGTTCAACGGCACCCGCAACGATCGCCCAAACTTCGACCCGGGCGAGTCAGTCAGTGCCGGAACATTTGAGATCAATGGTGCTGTCATCGCCGTTGCTGACGACGATACGATCAACTCCGTGTTGCAGAAGATCAACTCTTCATCTGCCAATGTCACGGCCGTATTCGACCAGGCCAGTGAACGCGTCAAACTGACAAACAACCAGGTGGGCTCAACAGATATCGTTATCGAAAACGATACCTCGGGATTTGTCAGCGCGTCCAAGCTGACCGGGTCGGCGGTCCTGGGCCAGGACCGTGAGGCCGACGCCGTACTCAGTAGTACCAACCGATTTAGCGCCGTAACCAGCGGCAACCTGCGCATTAACAGCAACAACATCGCGTTCGATGTTGCCAGCGATTCACTCACCGACATCATTCAGCGCATTAACGACGCCGACATCGGTGTAACGGCTACGCTGGTAAGCGAACAGAAGGTCTCGATCAAGGCCGATATCGAAGGGATGCCACTGACCCTCGATGACGACGGTACCGGTTTGTTCGACGCGCTAAATATTGTCGAGAAAAAATATGAGGCCAAAATCCGCACCGGTGCGCCGCGCCAGCGTACCTACGATATCGCCAACAAGCTGGAACGCTCAGTCAGGTACCTGAATGAGATCTTCGATCCTTTAACCAATGACAACAGCGCTTCGCCATCGTTAGCGAAGCTGCGGGGCAGTCTGCTGGCGGCATTCCGTAACGAGGCACCGGAAGGCAGCACGGCATTGGGTCTCAGCTTTGCCCTGGACGCGCCGTTGCGGCGCAACATGATCGATGTCGATCGTCGGGAACTGACGCAATATGCGCGCCGCAATGCAACCAGTTTTGGACTCGGCCTGGCGGGTTTCTCCAGTAGCATCCGAGGTGCTATCGGTGCCTACCAGGCCCAGTTTGGCGGTAGTGATTCGGGTGTCATGGTCAACACCCGTGCCTGAAACTGACTAACCGGTACTGAATACCGGAGGCGGGGTTACGTCTTTTGCCTCGCTGCGACTGACATCGTCCACATCGCTCGCCGGTGGCCCTTGCCACAACCAGCGACCGAGTTCGTCAATTGCTTCTGCGCTGCCGCACGCGAGAACTTCAACGCGGCCATCATCGAGATTGTGCGCATAGCCTGTCAGGCCCAGCGCTTTGGCCTGGCGGGCCGTCGATGCGCGGAAAAACACGCCCTGGACCCGGCCCGAGACCAGGAATCGACTACAAGACGCCATTACTGTTGCGGATCACCCGTCGCCTTCAGTGCGGCGATCGCACGAGTCTTGGCGGCCACGGCAGCCCGCCGTGCTTCCCGAAAACGCTTGTCCGCCAGGCGGGTTTGCGCTGTGTCTAGCAGCCGTTGTGCTGCAGCGAGATCACCGGGTGCATGCTCGTTGGCGCCTGCCTCCTCAGCGGCCGCGATAGCCTGGCGTGCATTACTCATCTCCTGCACCGGTGCGGAAACACAGGCACCGACCAGCAGCAGCAGCAGGACAAAAAGTGGAGAAACGCGCGACGCGGACATTGCGGGAAGCTTAAACCCCGGTTTTAGTTAGAAAATCAACGTATCAAGGGGGCTTTAACTCGTCAAGCTGGCGGCGGCGGGCTGGTAATAGGACCTGTGGCGTTCGACAATATCGCCATGGATATCATGTTGTTCCACAACCCACGCTGCTCCAAGTCACGGGCGACGCTGCAATTGCTCGAGGATCGCGGCCACCCGCCCGAGATCGTTCGCTACCTCGACGACCCGCCGAGTGAAGAGACGATTCGCGAGTTGCTCTCGTTGCTCGGCTTTGCGCCGCGTGAGCTGATGCGCAAAGGCGAAGCCGTCTACACCGAGCTCGAGCTCGATGATCCCTCCCTCAGCGAAGACCAACTGGTGCGTGCCATGCACGAGAACCCGATACTGATCGAGCGACCCATCGTCATAGCCGAAGGTCAGGCGCGTATCGGCCGTCCACCGGAGTCAGTTCTCGAGATCCTCTGACCCCTGACGGCTTTGCAGTATCTGCCGCACGAACGGGATAGTCAGCCGGCGCTGCGCGCGGAGTGCGGCGACATCGAGATGATCGAGCAAATCGAACAGTGAACTCAGGTCGCGCGGCACGCGGTACATCAGGAATCGACCGGTCTCTTCAGGCAGTTCGAAACCGCGCTGTTGCGCCCGTGCACGCAGGGCCGCCAAACGGTCGCCGTCGCTGATTGGACGCAACTGATAAACCGGTCCCGAGGCCAGCCTCGAAGCCAGATCCGGTAACGCAAACTCGACATCGCGTGGGCCGCTGCGTGAGGCGACCAACATTGCGCCATGCGCATCACGCAATTGATTGAATACTGCGAACAGCGTTTTTTCCCATTCGCGATGCCCGGCGATGGCATCGATGTTATCGATGGCCACCAGGTGCAGCGACGACCAGCCATCGGTCGCCGCCGGTGTGGCCTGGGCTGCCCCGGCCCCGGACAAAAAAGCCACTTTGCCACCGGCGGCACGCAACAGGTTGCAAGCGGCAGCCAACAGGTGACTTTTTCCTACGTCAGCCGGTCCACGTAGCCACAGCACCGGGTCGGGACGGCTCTCGGCGTGACGCCGAACGGCGTCGACGACTTCGGCGTTGTCGCCGCTGACAAAATTGCCAAAGGTTGCCAGGTCGGGCAACTGCACATCGAGTGTTAACTGGCGCATCGGTTCAGGGTTCTTGCGCCGCTGCGGGTGGCTCACTGAAATAATGCTGGTAAGCAAAGCGGACGATCACTGATACGACTGCGGCGAGTGGTAACGCAAGCAGCACCCCGAAAAAGCCGAACAACTGGCCACCCGCCATGACGGCAAAAATCACCAGTACCGGGTGCAGACCGATACGGTCGCCAACCAGCTTCGGTGTCAGCAACATCGCCTCGACCAGTTGTGCCACGACAAAGACAACGACTACGCCTACCAGAGCCACCATGCTTTGCGCCTGCGCTACAGCGGCGAGTCCAGCAAGGATAATCCCAATCACCAGACCGAGATAAGGAACAAAACTGACAATGCCCGAAATCACGCCGATCGCCAGGGCAAAGTCGATACCGACCAGGTACAGGCCGACCGAGTAAATAAACGACAGCACCAGCATGACCAGTAGTTGTCCGCGCAGGAAACCGCCAAGGGCCAGGTCCGCCTCGCGTGCTATGGCGATGATCTTGTCGCGATAACGCAGCGGCAACAGTTCGCCGATCGCTGCAATCATCCGATCCCAGTCACGTAGCAGGTAAAAGGTAATAACGGGCAGCAGCGCGAGGTTCAGTAGTAGCGACATCAGGGCCGCACCCGAACGCGTGACACGCCCCAGCGCTTCTCCCGCCCAGTTGGCCGCAGAGGTTCCGTATTCAGACAGAAATGGGCCCAGACCCAGTCGGCCATCCTCGAGCGTGATACCGGTGTACTCGATTACCATCGGCAATATCTGGTTTTCGACCCACTGCACGTAAGTTGGCAGCCGTTCAACCAGTGCCTGGACCTGTGCCGTTACCAACGGCGCGATCAATATGCCGAGCAAGGCGAACACGATCCCGGCCAGTATGACCAGCACAACTACGGCGAAGGTGCGCGACATCTTCAGCCGTTCCAGCGCGTCGACCATCGGGTCGCCGATGTAGGCAATCAGGAACGCCGCCACGAACGGGGTCAGGATGGGCCCCAATAACGACAGTAGCCAGCCGACTGCCAGCAGGATAAGCAGGTTTGTAAGTCTGTCCTGGGCAATCATGCGGAATTCCTCGCCTGTAGTGCCAGCCGTGTCCAGTCCCGTATGTAACTAAGACCGCTGACGATCGCAGTGACAAAGACCAGGCTACCCATGACTGCGATTACGACCTCGGGTAACAGTGTATAGGCAGCCTGCGCAAGGATAGCCGTGACGAACAACAGTTGCATTGCGGTATTGACCTTGCTCGCGCCCGAAGCGCTACCAGCGAAGGGGCCGATCAGGAGGCGATACGCGAGTGCACCACTGACAATAATGATATCTCTGCTGATCAGGATTAGAGCAAGCCACAACGGCACCAGCTGTTCGAGTGCCAGCCACACCATGACAAAAACCATGAGCAACTTGTCGGCGATCGGGTCGAGGAAGCCACCCAACTCGGTGTGCCAGTCGAACTGACGGGCCAGAAAGCCGTCGAGTGCATCGGTGCCACCGGCGACGATGAACAGCAACAACGCAATTTCGTATTGCCCGCCGGTGATCGACCACAGGATCGGCGCCACCAGCACGATACGGAAAACACAGAGCGTATTGGGTATCTGTCGCAGGTTCACCGGGCAAAACGATAATAAACCGCACCGTCAGCGAGGCGGGAATCCAGTTCGGGCTCGTAAGGCACGACGGTTGCGTTGAGATCGAGGATGCGAAACAGCTGCGCCGGATCGCCCTGCAACTGCACGCCAAAAAGCACCGTATCCGCCGCAACCTGCTGCACCGAGATGGCACTGACGACAGATAGCTTTTCCAGGTACGCAGAAACTTCAGCGTAATCAGCGAAAGAGTCGATACCGGAAACCGCCAGCACCGTGCTGGCCGAGCTGCTGCCGGCGCGGGTGGCAAATCGCTGCGCCAGCAGGCTGGCGGCCTGGTGCAGTCCCGGCGACAGTCCGCCCTCCCAGCTTTCACGTATGCCACCGAAGTCGAGTTGCCAGCGCACGAACAGTCGCGAGCCTGAACCGCGACTGGCGCGACCGACCAGGACGGCACCGGGCGCATAACGGGCAGAGGCCGCATCAATCTTCTCCGAGAAGCCGCCCCACAAATCACTGAACGACATCAGGTCGCGATCCTCACTGTCGAACAACGGAAACACGATGGGCATCCCACGACTGTCGGCGACACGCTGAATAGACGCACGCAGCTGCGTATCCTGGTCGGCTGTGACGATTCCGCGCCGTCCACCGCCCCAGTCGACGGCCAGCCACAACAACACTGCCGGCCGGTCACGACCCCAAACCGGCAGGCCGATATTGCGCATCGCCCGCTCCAGCGACTCACCATCGAAAGCCGCCCAGATATCGCCGGATTCGGTATAGCGGTATTGCTGCAGGTAGCCCTGCGCGTTGTCGAGCAAATCAACGGTGGCGGGGTTGCTGGTGACCTGGCGATCACCAGAAACCTTGACCAGGACCGTGGCCAGCGCATTTCGAAAGGCCTCGACACGCTCCTCCTGGGAGCGATCGATTGCGGTGGCCGTGGCGCTGTATAAATCCGGCACCACCACCGCCAGCGCAGGCTGCGCCGGCCATAGCAATACCAGGCAGACTGCAATTTGCGGCCAGAGTCGGGATATGATCTGCTGCATCGCTTGTACTTCTGGAACGATCTCAAACCCCGACACCGTGCCGGGCGCGGCTAAAAATAGCATGATCGCCCCACCTGTGGTGTCTTCCAAGCCATGACCGACCGCAATAAATCCCTGACCTATCGCGACGCTGGCGTCGATATCGACGCTGGTAATGCACTGGTAGACCGTATCAAGCCCGAAGTCGCCCGTACCCGACGCCCTGAAGTCCTCGGCAATATCGGCGGGTTCGGCGGGCTGTTTGCGCCGGATTTATCCGGCTACCAGCGGCCCGTACTGGTCGGCGCCACCGATGGCGTGGGCACCAAGCTGAAGCTGGCGTTAGCTACAGGTATCCACGACACCATTGGCGTCGACCTGGTGGCGATGTGCGTCAATGACCTGGTTGTATGCGGGGCCGAGCCATTGTTCTTCCTCGATTACTACGCCACCGGTCGGCTCGATATCGATGTGGCGGCAACGGTCATCCGCGGTATTGCCGATGGATGCGAGCAGGCCGGCGCTGCATTGATCGGTGGTGAGACAGCCGAGTTGCCCGGTCTGTATCACGGTGACGACTATGACCTGGCCGGATTCTCTGTCGGTGTCGTTGATCACGACAAAATTATCAGTGGCGATCGTGTCAGCGCCGGTGACCAGATCATCGCGCTGGCTTCCTCGGGACCGCATTCAAACGGCTACTCGCTGATCCGGCGCGTGATCGAACATAGCGGTGCGGCGCTCGATATGGCTATCGACGGGACCCGGACACTGGCCGAGACTGTCATGCAACCGACGCGAATCTATGTACGCGCGGTACAGGCTTTGCTCGATGCGGTCGATGTCCGCGCCATCGCTCACATCACCGGTGGCGGATTGCCGGAAAACCTGCCACGAGTGCTGCCGGACAACTGTGATGCCGTTATTGATACGGCCAGCTGGACACGCCCGGTGATATTCGACTGGTTACAGTCGTCGGGCAACATTGAAGCGGCGGAGATGTGGCGCACATTCAACTGCGGTGTCGGTCTGATTGTGGTCGTTCCTGGAAACGAAGCAGAGCGCACTGTCGACTTGCTGTCCGATAGCGGCGAACACGCCTGGATTGCGGGGGAGATTACCCGTGGCGACGGCACCGTTGAGTTGACCAGCGCATGAGCTCACGTGCCCTGGTGCTCATCTCGGGCGGGGGCACCAACCTGCAGTCATTTATTGATGCCATCGCCGCCGGCCGACTCGACGCGGAACTGGTCGGCGTACTGTCCGACCAGCCGCGGGCCTTTGGCCTGCAACGTGCTGAGCGCGCCGACATACCCACCACGGTCCTGGGGGCCGGCGGGTACGACAGCCGCGAGTCTTACGATCGGGCCCTGCAGGAGGCGATGCTGCAGTTTGAACCTGAACTGGTGCTGCTGGCCGGATTTATGCGCATTCTCGGTGCCGGGCTGGTGCGTCAATTCGAGGGACGGATGCTGAATGTGCACCCATCGCTGTTGCCGGCCTATCGCGGCTTGCATACCCACCGCCGGGTCCTCGAAGCCGGTGACAGGCGTCATGGCTGCAGTATTCACTTCGTCACAGAAGAACTGGACGGTGGCCCTGTTGTCGCCCAGGCCGAAGTCGCTGTTGCCGACGATGACACTGAGCAGACACTTTCAGCCCGGGTTCAGGCGCGCGAGCACATGCTGTTTCCTGCAGTCGCTCAGTGGTTTGTATCGGGGCGTCTGAATTGTGTGGGCGACAAAGTGTCACTTGACGGTAGAATACTGTCGGAACCTGTTGTATTTCCGAAGGAAGAGGAGATCGTATGATTGGTAAGCGAGTCTTGTGGGCGATCCTGTTGATGCTGCCGCTGATCGCAGCACACGCTGCCCTGCCCGACCCTTTTACCGCGCATTACGATGTTCAGTTTTCCGGGCTGGGTGGCAAACTGGTCAGCCAGTTTAGCCACAATGACGGCGGCAACTACGTATTCGAGAACCGCACCAGCGCCAAAGGTATCGCCCGCCTCGCCCGTCCGCGTGACGTGGTCGACCGCAGTGTGTTTGCCGTCTCCGATGACAGCGAACTGCGGCCACTGGTATTCGAATCCGAGGACGGAACGCGGCGCAACAAGAACGGCAACGTAGTTGAGTTCGATTGGGAGGTTGGTAACGCCAGCAGCGCCTACGAGGGTGAGTCCCGCGAATTCGATCTCGAGCCGCAACCGCTGGATCGCCAGTTGATGCAACTGGCCCTGATGCGGGACCTTGCCGCGGGCGCCAACGAAACCAGCTATACGGTCATCGACCGGCACGATTTAAAAACCTATGACTTTACCGTGCTCGGCCGCGAGACCATCGAGGTGCCCGCGGGTAAATTCCAGGTCCTGAAGGTGCGCAAGCAACGCAAGGGTTCGAGCCGCGCGACACTGATGTGGTGTGCACCCGAACTGCAATACCTGCCCGTCATGATGCAGCAACTCAAAGAAGACAAGGTCATAGCAACCCTCTCCCTGACAGCCAGCCAGTAACAGCGACTCCACCCGCGATTCTTTTCCCTCCCCCGTAGGAGCGGCTTCAGCCGCGATCCCCTCCCCGTAGGAGCGGCTTCAGCCGCGATTCTTTCTGACGACGGTGTCACGGCGACGCGAGAAAGAAAGAGGTCGGGACTGAAGTCCCTCCTACGGATCGCTACGCGATCCATCGCGGCTGAAGCCGCTCCTACGGGGGAAAGAAGGGCGCGCGCAAGCGCGCGTGGGAGCGGCTTCAGCCGCGATTCTTCCGGGTGATGATTACGTTTGAAAGAATCGGGGCTGAAGCCCCTCCTACGGCGGCTGCGCCGCCATGCGCGGACGGGACGGACTAGCCGCGTGGCAGCGTCACGCCTACCTGGCCCTGGTACTTGCCACCGCGATCAGCGTAAGAGACTGCACATGCCTCGTCGGACTCAAGAAAGATCATCTGCGCCACACCCTCATTCGCATAGATTCGCGCCGGCAGTGGTGTCGTATTCGAGAACTCGAGCGTAACGTGACCTTCCCACTCCGGCTCGAGCGGTGTCACGTTGACGATAATCCCGCAACGCGCATAGGTACTCTTACCGAGGCAAATGGTGAGCACATTGCGTGGAATGCGAAAGTACTCCACCGTCCGCGCCAGCGCGAATGAATTCGGGGGGATGATGCAAACATCAGACTCGACATTGACGAAACTACGCTCATCGAACGCCTTAGGATCGACAACGGCAGAATTGATATTGGTGAAAATCTTGAAGTCGGGCGCGCAACGGACATCGTAGCCGTAGCTCGAAACCCCGTAGGAGATAACCTTCTCGCCGTCGTTCGTACGCACCTGCGCGGTTTCGTACGGCTCGATCATGCCGTTCTCGTGCGCCATACGCTCGATCCAGCGATCAGACTTGATCGTCATCGGTGTTACTCCTCTACAACAATATTCGGGAACAAACGGCTGTAATCCTTGCCGGCCGCCGCAAGACCGGCACTCATGCGACGAGCGATATCAAAATAGGCCGCCGACACCGCGCTGTCCGGATGCGCGGCAACCTCGGGCACGCCGGCGTCAGTCTGTTCGCGAATGCGTATGTCCAGCGGCAATGATCCCAAAAATGGCGCGTCGTACTGCTCCGCCATATGCTGACCGCCGTCACTGCCGAAAACCGGTTCCTCGTGACCACAGCTGCTGCAGATGTGCGTACTCATGTTTTCTACGATACCGAGCACCCGGACTTCGACTTTGCGAAACATTTGTAATCCCTTACGCGCGTCGAGCAATGCAAGCTCCTGCGGCGTAGTGACAATTACGGCGCCACTTACCGGCACACGTTGCGACAGGGTCAGCTGTATATCGCCCGTCCCCGGCGGCATATCGACAATCAAATAATCGATATCACCCCAGTGTGTATCGCTCAACAACTGCGTCAGGGCCTGGGTCACCATCGGTCCACGCCACACCATGGGCTGGTCGGGATCGACCAGGAACCCGATCGACATGCACCGCACCCCATGTGCCTCCAGCGGCTCCAGGCTTTTGCCATCGCGACTGCTCGGCCGTTGGTCCTGCAGACCCAGAATGCGCGGCTGACTGGGACCGTAGATATCGGCGTCGAGTATGCCAACGCTGGCGCCATCGGCGGCCAGTGCGACAGCCAGGTTGGCCGCCGTCGTCGACTTGCCGACCCCGCCTTTCGCCGACGCGACCGCGACGACATTGCTCACACCTGGGATAGGTTTGAGCTGGCGCCGCACTGCATGGGTGGCTATGACCGTATCGATTTGCACCTCGACCGAGGCCAGCCCGGTCTGCGCCATCAGGAAATCGCTCAATGTTTGCCGCAAGCTGTCGTGATATCGGTTCGCGGGGAAGCCCAACTGTAGCCGCACGCTGGCACGATCACCGTCGAGATCGACAGCGTTGACGACACCGGCCGCGACCAGGTCGGTGCCGAGATAGCGGTCTTCGAATCGGCTCAGGGCCGCCCGAATGGTATCGATTGTGGTCAAGTGCTCTCCAGGACGAGTAATTCAGTGTTGATTTGAGACACCTGGCGTTGCGATGTCAATGCCGGCTTGGCAATGTGGCGCAATGACAACGATGGCTAAAACGAGATATCTTTCCTGCACATACGACAGGCTGCGAGTGTACAATGCTGCCGCTGGGATCTGCAGGCGAGCGCATGGGCTGACACCGATACAGTGGCGGCGCGCCGGCTCGACGGCGCCCCACGAACAGGGAAGGAAATACCGGATCACCCTATAAGATGAAATTCCTGCGCAGCTACAAGGCCGAAAAGCTGGTTGATCAGCTCATATCGGTGCGGCATCACGAAGAAGCCGACAATATCGCGGCGATCTCCAAGAAGCTCGTGGCGTTGGGGCCTGCGGCCGTGCCACACGTAATCGATGCCCTCGGCAACGCTGACCGCAGTCAAACCCTGACCTTCGTGGAAGTCCTGTCGGAATTACTCGAGCCTAAAGCACTTCCCGACTACATCGAAGGTCTCAAGGACAATAACCAGCGTATCGTCTCGGGGGTCGCCTGGGCGCTGACCAGCCGCAAGACCTACGATCCGAACGAGCTGCTCGATCTGCTGGACGACCCGGATGTGCCAAAAGCTACGCTGATGCAGGTACTCGGCGCGCACAAAGACCAGCTTGATGTACGCAAGTTGCTGACCCACGCATACGAACTGGCACCGAGTGAGAAAGAAGCCGCGATGAAACTCGTCGCGGAAATGTCGAACGAATCACTGGTGCCGGAATTGCTCAGTCGTCTTACCGGCAAGGATGCGCTGGTGCGGACGCATATAATCAACATTCTCGCCCGCTTTCGTCGCGACGACGTCCAGCGGGCGTTGCAGTCGCAACTCAACGATCGCAGCAAGATCGTTCGCCAGGCCGCGCTGTCAGCACTCGCGCGTATGGCCGAGGGTCTCGACATCTCGTTACTTGGCAGGTTGCTGGAAGACCCCGAGATCGAAGTACAGAACAAGGCTGTCGAGGTGCTGATCAAGGTCAATCATCCGAAAACACCTGAACACCTGATAGGTGCACTGAAGAGCGAGAATGAGTATTCGCGTCGCTCGGCGGTCGAGGTACTGAACGAAGTCGGTGACAGCAGCTCGATCAAGACACTGCTCGAGGTTTTGAAAGACGATGACTGGTGGGTGCGCTCGCGTGCTGTCGACGCGTTGGCCAAGATTGGGGGCCCGCGTGTCGTCGATGCAACTTTGCAGCTCATCAAAGATCCCGATGAGTCTATTCGTCGCGCAGCCATCGAGATTATCAATGCCACCAAGGACGAACGCGCCGTCAAGTTCCTGATCGAGGCAACCCGCGACAGTGACTGGTGGGTACGCGAACGTGCCGCCGATGCCCTGGCCGAGATCGGCGACAAGAAGGCTATGCCGGCATTACAGGCCATGCTCAGTGCCGAACCAAAATCGATTCCCGCCGCCTTGCGCGCGATTGCCGTGCTGGGTGAGTCGGACTCTATCCCGTTCATTGTCCCCTTGCTCGACCGGCCCGAAAAAGACGTGCGGGTCGAGGCAATGCGCACATTGACCCGACTGGCCGATGAGGCGACAGCAACTGGAATCGTCGAGCGTATACAACCGTTACGCCAGGACTCCGACGCCGAAATCCGCAATGTCGCCGAGCGCGCTCAGCAGGATCTCGATGCGCGCTTCTCTGCAACCGCGATCGCGGAGAACATCAAGGCCGAGAAAATGGCCGAACCGGCTCACACATTGCTGATCAACGCCGACGAGGCCATCGCCCAGGCCAAGACCACACCACCGTCGCTCGACCTGGCTGCATTGCAGGTCGGTGACATGATTGAGAACCGTTACAAGTTCATTCAGCAAATCGGCAAGGGGGCCTTTGGCACCGTGATCCTGGTCGAGGACACCGTGGTCGCCGAGCGCCTGGTGCTGAAGTTCCTGAACAAGGCTATAGCTGACGACGAGGAGATGTTGCAGCGGTTTGTCCACGAATTGCGCTTCTCACGCAAGATTACTCACCGGAATGTGATCCGCATCTACGATTTCGTCAACCTGTCCGGGTTATATGCGATCTCAATGGAATACTTCCCCTCACATGCACTGAGCTCCGAGATGACCTCGCGCAAGCCGCTGGATGTTAGCCGGGCGCTGCGCATCACCGCCGACATTGCCAATGGCATGAGCGCGGCCCACCAGGTCGGCATCGTCCACCGGGACCTCAAGCCGGCAAACGTGCTGGTCAATGACAAGACCCTGGTCAAGGTTGTGGACTTCGGTGTAGCAGCCGCTCACGGTGGCGGTGATACCGGGCTGACCAAGACCGGCTATGTCATCGGCTCGCCAAAATACATGGCACCGGAGCAAATCCTTGGCAAGAAGGTTGACCAGCGCGCAGACGTCTACAGCCTTGGTGTCATTCTTTACGAATTGCTGACCGGCACACCGCCCTATACCGACGGCGATCATATGGCTGTCATGTACCAGCACGTTCAGGGCAAGTGCAAACCGATCAAGGAAGCCAATCCGAAGTTGCCTGCCGACGTCGTCAAGCTGGCGACCAAAGTCATGGAGGTAGACAAGATCAACCGCCACCAGTCCATGGAAGAGTTGCGCGACGATCTCGAATCCTTGCTGGAGGCCAACGTTGGCGCGAATTGATGCTTTCCTGAAGCTGGGCCTGGCTCAGGGCTGCTCCGATGTGCACCTGGCCGTCGGTGTGCCCCCCATGCTGCGCATGAGTGGCGACCTGATGCCGATCAAGTTCCGTGACCTCTCTGCAACTGAACTGGAAAGTTATATCGATGAAATACTGACACCGGTGCAGCGCAAGAACTTCGGTGATGGAAACGACGTCGATTTCTCCTACGTCGCCGAAGATGGCAATCGATTTCGCGTCAACCTGTTTCGCAAGCAAACCGGCGTGGGCGCTGTATTGCGTTTTATCCCGAACGAGATTCCTTCGCTGGAGTCGCTGGGGCTGCCTGACGTGATTCGCGACCTGACGGACTATCACCAGGGACTGACCCTGGTCACCGGTGCCACCGGTACCGGTAAGTCGACCACACTGGCGTCGATGGTCGATCATCTCAACACCAATCGACAGCTCAACATCATCACGCTCGAAGACCCGATCGAATTCGTACACCCGAGTAAGAAATCGCAAGTAATACAGCGTGAACTGGGCACGCACATCGAGTCTTTCGCTGAAGGGCTGCGGGCGGCATTACGCGAAGACCCTGACGTAGTGCTCGTCGGTGAGATGCGCGATGCCGAGACCATGTCAATGGCCATGACCGCCGCCGAAACCGGTCACCTGGTGCTGGGCACGATGCACACCACGGGCGCGGTCAAGAGTATCGATCGCGTCACTGACGCGCTGCCGAGCGAACTGCGCGAACAGACCAAGAGCTTTCTTTCGACCAATCTCAACGCGGTCGTATCGCAGGTGCTATGTCGCAGCGCCGACCGACGCAGTCGCAAGGCGATCCTCGAGATCATGATTATGACCCGGGCGATCGGAAAGCTTATTGCCACCGAACAGACCCACCAGATTCCGTCACAGCTGCAGACCGGCAAACACATCGGTATGCAGCTAATGGACCAGGCGTTACTTGAGGCTGTCCAACGCAAGGAAATCGATCCCAACGACGCTTACACCTACGCCAGCGAAAAAGGACCTTTCCAGCGCTTTGTCACTGACATCGACATGGCTCCAGGTGTCGATGCCAACACGGTGAACCAGGCATGAGTCGTATCGAGGACATGTTGCGGTTGATGGTCGAGCGCGACGCGTCTGACCTGCATTTCATGGCCAATGACCTGCCTCGCATGCGCCAGTACGGTCAACTCATGCCATTCGAAGACCGACCGCTGGACGTGGACCTGGTCCGACAATCAATCGAGTCTATTATCACGCCCAAGGCGCGCGCTGAACTTGAAGCGGGCAATGGCGCAGATTTTGCCCATGCGCTGCCGGGCGTCGGCCGCTTTCGCGTAAATATCCTGCGTCACCTGGGTGGACTCGGCGCCGTGTTCCGCGCCATCCCCGAGCGTGCGAAGACCATGGACGAACTCAACCTGCCGCGACCGGTGCGGGAGATGTGTGGACACAAGCAGGGACTGGTGCTGGTAACCGGTAAGACCGGATCAGGCAAGTCGACCACACTGGCGGCGATGATCGATCACATCAATGACAGCCGCAAAGGTCACATCGTGACCATCGAGGACCCGGTCGAATTCACTCATGAGCGCAAGGGTTGTCTGGTCAGCCAGCGTGAAATTGGTGTCCACACCAAGAGTTTCGCTTCGGCACTGCACTCGGCCTTGCGTGAAGACCCCGATGTCATCCTCGTCGGTGAAATGCGTGACCTGGAGACCATGAGTATCGCGGTGACCGCAGCCGAGACCGGTATTCTGGTGATGGGCACGTTGCATACCAATGGCGCGCCGCCGACCGTCGACCGTATCGTTAACACTTTCCCGGCCGACAAGCAGTCGCACATCCGCTCGATGCTGTCGACGTCGATCCGGGGTGTCGTTTCCCAGCAACTCGTGCCTCGCAAGGACGGCAAAGGCCGGGTCGCAGCGCTGGAAATACTGGTTAATAATTCAGCCGTCGCCAACCTGATCCGCCAGGGCAAGATCGATCAGCTCGAATCGACCATGCAATCGAGCGCCCAGGCGGGTATGCAAACCATGGACAACGCGCTCAAGCGGCTGGTACAACAACGCCTGATCACCGGCGAGGCCGCTTATGAGAAAGCGTTTAACAAGCATAATTTCAAGGATTACGCACCCGCCAATGTGGCGGCAACCCTAACCTGAGGCCTGCCGCGACGGCCGTCCTTCGCTGCTGCCTGCAATCGCTTCCCGTTGCCGCAATCGGGGCTGAAGCCCCTCCTGCACCGTGGCATAATTCGCATCGCTCACGCATAGTGTCAGGATCATGTCGAACCAGCGAAAAATACTCGTAACCAGCGCCCTGCCCTATGCCAGTGGTCCCCTGCATCTCGGTCACATCGTCGAGTTCGTGCAAACTGACATCTGGGTACGTTTCCAGCGACTACGCGGGCACCAGTGTATTTACGTCTGCGCCGATGACGCGCATGGCACGCCGATCATGCTGTCGGCACGTGAACAGGGAATCTCGCCTGAGGAACTTGTCGCCGGTTTCCTCGAGTCGCACACCACCGACCTGGCCGGCTTCGATATCAGTTTCGACAACTTTCATAGCACTCACTCGACTGAGAATACCGAGTTGGTGCAAGGCATCTTCCACAAGCTCGATGCAGCCGGCCACATAGCCCGACGCACGATTGTGCAGGCCTATGACGAAAAGGAAGGCATGTTCCTGCCCGATCGCTATGTTCGAGGCACCTGCCCCAACTGTGGCACCGAGGACCAGTACGGCGACAGCTGCGAGTCGTGTGGCGCGACCTATGCGCCAGCGGAGTTGCGCGATGCAGTCTCGGTCATCTCGGGCACTAAACCGGTCGAACGCGAATCCGAACACCTGTTCTTCAGGTTGGAAAACTTTGAGATCATGCTACGCGACTGGGTCACCCGTCTGCCCGACGGTGTACAGCGCAAGCTCGAGGAATGGTTCGAATCGGGATTACAGGACTGGGACATATCACGTGATCCACCCTACTTCGGCATCGAAGTGCCGGGACTGCCAGACCATTATTTCTATGTCTGGCTCGACGCACCGGTCGGTTACATGGCCAGCTTCAAAAACCTTTGCGAACGGCGTGACGATCTCGACTTCGACGAATTCTGGAAGCCCGACAGCGAAGCCGAGGTCTATCATTTTATCGGCAAGGATATCGTTTACTTCCATTGCCTGTTCTGGCCGGCAGTGCTGCAAGGTGCCGGTTATCGCACACCGACATCGGTGTTCGTGCATGGTTTCCTGCAAATCAATGGCCAGAAAATGTCCAAGCGGCGCAAGACCTTTGTCACCGCGCGGCAGTACCTGGATAAACTGTCCGGCGAATACCTGCGCTATTACTACGCCGCCAAGCTGGGTGCCGGTGTCGAAGACATGGATCTCAACCTCGACGACTTCGTGCAGCGGGTCAATGCCGATGTCGTAGGCAAGCTGGTCAACATCGCCAGCCGTTGTGCCGGCTTCATTACCAGGCAATTCGACGGTCGCCTGGCACAGCAACTTCCAGATCTCCCCCTGTATACGCGCTTCGCCGACGCCAGCGAGCGTATCGCCGGGCTGTACGAGGGTCGCGAATTCTCGCGGGCGATGCGAGAGATCATGTCGCTGGCAGACGAGGCCAACCGATATATCGACGAACACAAGCCGTGGCAGGCGATCAAGGATCCGGCTAACCGCGACGCGGTGCACGGCGTCTGCACCCAGGGACTGAACCTGTTCCGCGCGCTGATGATCTATCTCAAGCCAGTGCTGCCGGGGATCGCCGCTGCCAGCGAAGAGTTCCTCAATGCCGGCGAATTCCGCTGGGACGATGTCGCGACGCCACTGCTGGGTAGCGAAATCCGCAAATTCAAGCCCCTGATCCGGCGCATCGAGGCAAAACAGGCACAGGCCATACTGGACGTGCCGACGGAACCGGAACCCGACAAGCCGGCAGCGGAGGCGGCAGACAAACACATCAGCATCGACCAGTTTCTGGAGATCGACCTGCGTGTGGCCCGGGTCATCGAAGCCAGCTATGTCGACGGCGCCGACAAGTTGCTACAACTGACTCTGGATGCAGGTGAGGAAAAGCGCACCGTATTTGCCGGTATCCGCTCGGCCTACGAACCGGAGCAACTACGTGACCGGCTGGTTATCGTTGTGGCCAACCTGGCACCGCGCAAGATGCGCTTCGGTGTATCCGAGGGCATGGTTTTGGCAGCCGGTCCCGGTGGGGAAGACATTTTCCTGGTCAGCCCCGACAGCAACGCCAAACCCGGTATGCGTGTGCGGTGAGCGAACTGGTCGTCATCCTGCTCGGCACGGTGCTGGTCAATAATTTCGTCCTGACCAAGTTTCTCGGCCTGTGCCCGTTCATGGGCGTGTCCGGTAAATTGGAAACGGCGATCGGGATGTCGTTGGCAACCACCTTCGTCCTGACACTGTCTGCGGCGATGAGCTACCTGCTGGAACGATACCTGCTGGAGCCTTTTGACCTCGCCTACCTGCGCATCATTGCTTTTATATTGGTGATTGCTGCCGTCGTGCAGTTCACTGAGATCATGGTCGAGAAAATCAGTCCGTTGCTGCACCGGGTGCTCGGGATTTATCTGCCTTTGATTACGACCAACTGCGCTGTGCTGGGTGTCGCATTACTAAATGTGCAAGCTTCGCACAGCTTCATTGAGTCGTTGTTTTACGGCTTTGGTGCAGCGGTCGGGTTCTCCCTGGTGCTGGTCATGTTTGCGGCTATACGTGAGCGACTCGAAGTCGCCGATGTTCCGGCTGCGTTCCAGGGCGCGGCCATTGGGCTGATTACTGCAGGGCTCATGTCGCTGGCGTTCATGGGTTTTACCGGGATGGCCAACAGATGAGTACGGCGCTGCTGGTCATCGGTGGATTGGCCGTGGTGTTCAGCCTGGTACTGGGAATCGCGGCGCAGCGGCTGAAACCGAAAGGCGACCCGGTGGCACGCGCCATTGACCACCTGTTACCGCAAACTCAGTGTGGTCAATGCGGGTATCCCGGCTGCCGTCCTTATGCTGAAGCCATCGCCCGCGGCGACGCCGACATCAACCAGTGTCCGCCCGGTGGCGAATCGACAATCGATGCGCTGGCAGACCTGCTTGGCCGCGAGCCCAAGCCGCTCAACCCGGAGAACGGAACGGAAGCGCCACCGACCGTCGCGCTTATCGATGAGTCACTGTGCATCGGCTGCAAGAAATGCATCCTGGTTTGTCCGGTCGATGCCATAGTTGGCGCACCCAAGCTCATGCATACGGTGCTGATGGCCGATTGCACCGGGTGCGATCTTTGTGTTCCGGTATGCCCGGTCGATTGCATCGATATGGTGCCGGCAGCGACCGGCATTGCAGCCTGGCGTCGTAAACCACCAAAACGGGAGCCACAGGCTGCCTGAAACAGGTGCCGGTAGACTGAGCCGCCGCTTACAATCGTTGGGGAATCAACAATCGAGAACCGTGTGGTCGAAAACCAGTTCGACGACGAGCTAACACCGACACGTAAGCCGTCAGGGTTTTACGGTGGGTTGCGACTACCCACCGACAAGCATGACCTTGCCGATCAGCCCGTGCTCGAAGCACCGTTGGCGGAGGAATACCTGTTGCCACTGGTGCAACACCGCGGCCTCAAGGCCAGGCCGGTGGTGGCCGTCGGCGACAAAGTTCTGCGTAACCAGCTCGTCGCCCAACCTGATGGTTTGATCTCCGCGGCGATCCATGCCCCGACCTCAGGTGTTGTGTCATCGATCGAACGCCGCCCGGTATCGCACATCTCTGGCCTGCCCGGCGAATGCATCATCCTGCGCAGCGATGGCGAAGACCAGGCGGTCGAGCCGCAACCGATTGAGGGCGACTATCACCTTATCGATCCGGTTCGTGTTCGTGGGCGCGTGCGAGAAGCCGGAATCGTTGGTCTCGGCGGCGCCGTGTTCCCGACTTCGACCAAGCTGACCGCACGTGCGGACACGTTCCTGCATACGCTGATCCTGAACGGTGCCGAGTGTGATCCGGAAATCGCCTGCGACGAAGTGCTGATGCGAATAGCGCCTGACGCCATCATTGAAGGCGCCCGGGTCGTAATGCACGTGTTGCAGGTCAACCGCTGCGTCATAGGTATCGAGGAAGACAAGCCACAATGTGAGCAGGCTTTGCGGGAGGCAGTCGAACGCGCCGATGATGACCGTTTCGAAGTCGTGCGGGTACCGGCGATTTACCCTGAAGGCTCCGAGAACCAGTTAATCCAGGCGCTGAGCGGCGACGAAGTACCGATTGGCGGCCTGCCGCTCGATATCGGCTATGTCTGTCTCAATGTAGCGACTGCGGCCTCCATCAATAACGCCGTACACGAAGGACTGCCACTGACTGAACGGCTGGTGACCGTGACCGGTACCGGGCTGCAGGGTCAGGCCAACGTGCGCACCCGTATCGGCACCCCCGTCTCGGTACTGACTGAGTTGGTCGGAGGCTACACCGACGATGCAGAACGACTGGTTATTGGTGGCGCGATGATGGGCTTTGCCGCGCAAACCGATGCCATCCCGGTGACCAAGGCTACCAACTCAATCCTGGTGATGGCTCCCGAACAGGCGCGCGGTGCCGAGTTCGTAAGACCCTGTATTCGGTGTGGCGAATGCGCCCGCGTCTGCCCTTCGAAGTTATTACCTCAGCAACTGTACTGGCATACCGTGGGTGGTAACGAGGCGCAGTTGGAGCGACACAATCTGATGGCCTGTATCGAATGCGGCTGCTGCGACTACGTCTGTCCCAGTCACATCCGCCTGGCTGAGCATTTTCGTTACGCCAAGGCGACAGTTGCGCAGCGCCGTATCGAACGTGAACAGGCGCGCATGGCGAAAGTAAGATTCGATCGTCGTAATGCCCGTCTCGAGCAACAGCAACGTGAACGCGTAGAGCGGATAGCGGAAAAGAAAAAAACGACTGCGCGGGCTCGGGCCGGGGATGAGAAACGCCAGGTCATCGCCGATGTCATGCGACGCGTAGAAGAAAAAGAGTCTGGCGGAGACGAGAGCGCGTGAGAAATTTCAGCACCGCTCCGGCACCACACATACTCGGTGCCGACCCGGTTTCGCGTGTCATGCGCGACGTACTGCTTGGGCTGGTCCCGGTGGTTATTGTCTACGTCATATTTTTTGGTGTCGGTGTCATCGTCAACATTCTGATCGCAGCAATCGTCTGTGTCGGTTGCGAAGCAGCGATCATGAAGATGCGCAATCGCGATGTGCAGTTGTACGTTGGCGACCTGAGCGCGCTGGTCTGTGCGTCCTTGCTGGCGCTGGCGCTGCCACCGGTAACACCGTGGTATGTCACGGTTACCGGTTCGTTGTTTGCTATCGTCGTCGCCAAGCACTTATATGGCGGCCTGGGCTTTAACACCTTCAATCCGGCCATGGTCGGTTACGTCGTGCTGCTCATCGCCTTCCCCGTTCCGATGGCCGATCTGTGGCTCTCGCCGGTTGGTGACGGACCCGGCATCGGGGCCACGCTGGCGGCTATCTTTACCGGCTCGCCACCGGTGGCGGGTTGGGACGCGGTCACCATGGCGACACCGCTCGATCGTGTCCAGGGCGACCTGGCACGCGGCATGATGATGACCGAGGTCATGGCCGATCCGGTCATGGATTCTGCTGTCGTCAGCGCCTGGACCTGGATCAATATCGCTGCGCTGGCGGGTGGGATATACCTGATGTTTCGCGGCGTCGTGCGCTGGCACATCCCGGTTAGTGTCCTGCTCGGACTGGCTGTCATGGCGACCCTGTTCAACATCAGTAATCCCGATCAATACCCATCCGCGTGGTTTCATCTGACCAATGGCTCGGCCGTGCTTGGCGCTTTCTTCATTGCCACCGATCCGGTATCGGCCGCTACCAGCCGGCGTGGCAGGCTCATTTACGGCGCCGGTATCGGTGTGCTGATCTATGTCATTCGCACCTGGGGTGCTTACCCGGATGGCGTGGCCTTTGCCGTGTTGTTGCTCAACATGGCGGTTCCGGCGATCGATTACTTTACGATTCCACGTGCCTATGGTGAACAACGTGAGCGCAAGTAGTCTGCGTGCGGTAGCCCTGACCGTGGCGGCACTGACGCTGGTCGGTGCCGGCGGGGCGGCGCTGGTAGCATACACGTGGAACCAGACTGGCGAGCGCATCGCGATTAACGAACGCAATTACAGCCTGCGCGCGCTGAACCAGATATTGCCGGCTGACCAGTACGACAACAACCTGTTCGAAGACACCACTACGGTCAGCGATGACGACCTGCTCGGAAGCGATGATCCGCTGGTAGCTTACCGGGCCCGGCGGGATGGCGAAGCAGTGGCTGCAATCCTCAATGTCATCGCGCCTGATGGCTATAGCGGCCCGATAAAGCTGCTGGTCGGGATTCACTACGACGGCACACTCGCGGGCGTTCGCGTGGTCAGTCACAACGAGACTGCCGGACTGGGTGACAAGATCGAAATCGAGAAAAGCGACTGGATTACGACCTTTGACGGTCGATCACTGCAACAGCCCCCACCGGCGCAATGGGCAGTAGAACAGGACGGGGGTGTCTTCGATGCGTTTACCGGCGCCACCATTACACCTCGCGCTGTAGTCGAAGCCGTACGCAACGCGCTGATATACTTTGAAGCGCACCGCGACCTCATTTTTGCGACGGAGCCAACGTGAAACCAGGCTTTGCCGACATCGCCAAAGACGGCCTGTGGCGTAACAACGCCGGCCTGGTGCAGTTACTGGGCCTATGCCCGTTACTCGCCGTCACCACGACCGTAGTCAACGGGATCGGCCTGGGCCTGGCCACGACCGCTGTATTGATTGGCTCGAATGTCACCGTGTCACTGTTGCGGCCGCTGTTGCGTCGTGAAATCCGAATTGCCGCCTTCGTCGTTATTATTGCGTCTCTGGTTACAACGGTTGACCTGCTCATGCATGCGTTGTTTTTTGACCTGCACCGGGTGTTGGGTATTTTCGTGCCACTGATCGTGACCAACTGCGCCATAGTCGGTCGCGCCGAAAGCTTTGCCTCGCGTCACGATCCGGTGCGCGCCGCGGCCGATGGTCTGTTCACCGGGCTGGGCTTTGCTGCGGTACTGATCGCACTGGGTGCGATTCGCGAACTGGTCGGCCAGGGCTCATTGTTGACCCAGGCGCAGATGTTGTTTGGCCCGGGTGGTGCGGGTCTGGAAATACAGCTGTTCGACAATGGCTTCCTGCTGGCCAGCCTGGCACCTGGCGCATTCATTGCTCTGGGTCTGTTAATTGCGGCCGGCAACTGGATCGACCAGCGTCGCGCCCGCACCACGATCGTCGCCCAGCCCGTCGCGCAGGAATGAACAAGACCAAGCGCACCGAAATTTTCGAGCGACTGCGAGCACAGAATCCCAACCCGACTACAGAGCTCGAATACAGCTCGCCATTCGAGCTGCTAATTGCCGTCATCCTGTCGGCTCAGGCGACCGATGTTGGCGTCAATAAAGCCACTGCAAAGTTGTATCCCGTAGCCAACACGCCGCAGGCAATCCTGGACCTCGGCGTGGAAGGACTTACCCGATACATCCGCACCATTGGATTATTTAATAGCAAGGCAAAGAACGTCATCGCGACCTGCCAGCAGCTGATTGCCGAACATGACGGCCAGGTGCCCGCCGATCGCGCTGCACTGGAAGCGCTGCCCGGCGTCGGTCGTAAGACGGCCAATGTGATTCTGAACACGGCCTTTGGTCAGCCAACGGTCGCAGTCGATACGCATATCTTTCGGGTCTCCAATCGCACCGGGATCGCGCCCGGTAAGACGCCACTCGAGGTCGAAAAACGATTGCTGCGGCTGATACCGGAGGAATTTCTGCAGGACTGTCATCACTGGCTGATCCTGCATGGCCGTTACGTGTGTAAGGCGCGTAAGCCGGCCTGCCCCGACTGCGTCATCGCCGACCTGTGTGAATACCGCAAAAAGACCGTGGAATGACAGCGTGATGACGGCACTGTATTGCATACTGGATCTATGATGTATGGCGATCGCAACGACATGCGGCAGTTTTTTGTCGATGTCTTCAACAAACAGCGGGCGCAGGCGGTGCTGTCACCACTCGAGTCCATCGTTGCGGAGATCATCGCTGCGCATCCCGAGTATCACTCCCTGCTCGAGAAGGGCAACATCGATGACAATTACACCGTCGAGCGTGGTGACACTAACCCGTTCCTGCATATGGCCATGCACATCGCGATTCGTGAGCAGGTGCAGACTGACCGCCCGACCGGGATCCGTAACGCCTGGCAGGAGCTGATCTCGCGTCACGGCGATCCGCATGCAGCTGAACACGCCATGCTTGAAGTACTGGGCGACACCCTGGCAACAGCGCAACGCAATAACACTGTTCCCGACGAGCAGGCCTACCTGGAAGCCGTCCGACGTTTGTAGTAGCCAGGACCCGGTTTAGTCGAAAACCGGCAGGCCACTTGGCACTTGCCGCGGGATGTCGTGCCGCAGGTCGACGCTGCCCGGATCGGTGAGCGCATGCAGGAAGTCGAGCAATAGCCTCAGCTGGCGTGGACGCAGTGACACCGGGTGCAGATCGCAACTCGATGCGATCGCATCGCTCACTGCAGGATCGTCCAGCAACAGGAAGTCGAGTGCATCGAGATCAGCACGTGATGCCAGCATCACCTGCGTCCGATCGTAGCTGTGAAACGAATTCACTGGGTCGAGATGATGCCGCACCATGGCTTCCAGCGAGCCATAGGCGCCACTGTGGCCCCATGGGCCGGTGAGCGCGACGTTGCGCAGTGTTGGTGTGCGAAAACGATAGCGGTCGGCCACCCGACCCGTAACCCGTTCGCGGCCGAAGTCTTCATGACCCGACACGCCATCGCCTTTGCCCGGCCCAATCTGGGGCATGGCAATAGAGTGAAAATCGTGATCTGTCTGGAATGGCCCGCTATGACAGCCAGCACAACCGGCCTTGCCGTAGAACAGGCGCATACCGGCAACGGCATTGCGACTCATCGCGCCGCGCTCACCACGCAGGTAGCGGTCGTAAGGGCTATTGTCAGCACGCCAGGAGACTGTTTCGAATGCGGCGATCGCATTGGCCGCATGTACATAGGTGATGTCGTTCGCATCGTCGATGTCGCCATAGGCTGCCACGAACAGGTCGATGTACCCCGGAATCTCCCGCAACCGGTCTGCCAGCTGCGCCCAGACACCGTCGGGGCCTGCGAGATCTCCCTGTGCCGCCGCATCGGCGATTAAATTCTCGCCGGGCTGGCCAGCCATCTCCGTCCCCGAAGTAACCGGGAACATAGCCTGGGCGGCCAGAATGTTGTCCAGCCCCGGCGGCAAATCATCGCCGGCCGGGTTGGCGAAACCGCTCGGCGACGACGGATCAACAGTCAGTCGCCCGTCATGAAACATGACGACGAACTCACGCGCACCGAGATTGAATACCGGTGGGGCATTGCGTGGCACGCGTTCGTGTACTGCGTCCGATCCGCGTCCGAGGTCACGCGTTACACCGAGACCGGTAGCGCCCTCGCCCACCGGCAGCGACAGACCATCCCCGGTATCGGTCAGCGAGTGATGGCAGGTGGCACAGGAAATATTGAAGTTGCCGCTGAGTATCTTGTCGAAAAACAGGTTGCGCCCGAGCTCGACCTTTGCCGGGTCCGGTTCGCCGTCAAAGTAGTAGTCTGAATCGGAGACCGTGTACGGCCCACCATGATCGTCATCATCGTCGTTGTCGTCACGATCAGCCATTGCCGGTCCAGCTACCAGCGCAGCAGCCAGTATCAGGCTCATCAGGTTCAGTTTCATCGGGAAAATTCTCATGTTGTTATTTTTCTGGTTTTTCTAACCGCAGTCATGCGGACTTTCTGTTCTTTATTGCCGAATATTAATGTATTGGTGAAATCGACAGTGTCATATTCGACATATGCAGCAACGATTGCGCAGTCGCGTCACTGCAGACATCGCGAATTGAAGCGCATTATTCCGAAACCGGGGAACATGTAAAATAGGTGGATGAACGCCAGTAAGATACATAACAAACTACTACAACTGCGCGACGAGCTAACCGAACTCGTGCAGACAAGCAACGAGGCTGCAGCGACAGTAGAGTTGGACCAGACTCGCCAGGGTCGGCTATCACGCATGGATGCAATGCAGGCGCAGGCGATGTCGGTCGAAGCTCAGCGTCGGCGCCAGGTGAAGCTCAGACAAATCGAGGCCGCGCTTCGCCGCGTAGCGGACGATTCCTTTGGGGATTGTCAGGAGTGCGGCGACGCGATTGCAGCGGGCCGCCTGGAATACGACCCGACTACCACCCTGTGTATCGCTTGCGCCAGCGCCTCCGAGGAGTCACCCCGACCTCGCTGAAGCGCGTCCACGGACTAATCGGCGGCTACAGCAGATAACTCAATCGGCGCGATAGGCCGCTGTTTCCACACGATCGCGCCCTGCTTCTTTGGCGCGGTACAAAGCGGCATCGGCAGCGGCGACCAGCTTGCCCAGCGACTTCGACCGATCCGGTACAACACTGGCTACACCAACACTGATTGTCAGCATCTTGCCGGCGCCGGCATTGTCAATCTGCAGCGATCGAATCTCCTGTAACAATGTCTCGGCACGCTGGCGTCCCTCGTCGAGATCTGCGCCGCTCATCACCACAGCAAACTCTTCCCCGCCATGACGGGCGACGAACTCGGTGGCACGCTGGAAACAGTGCTGCATAGCCTCGCTGACCCGGCACAGGCATACATCTCCGGCCGGATGCCCGTAGGTATCGTTGTACTTCTTGAAGTAATCGACATCGCAGATCATCACACACAATGGTCTCTGCTCCCGCTGCATGCGATCCCATTCTGATCTCAGGCGTTCGCGTAATGCGCGCCGGTTGGCGATGCCCGTTAATTCATCGACCCGAACCAACTGTTCCAGCTTCTCGTTAGTTCGCTGTAACTGGTCACGCGCAAACTCGAGATCGCGATTGGCCGCTTCCAACTCTGCCGTTCGTTCGGCAACCCGCTGCTCCAGCAGGTCATGATGTCGTTTCAGTTCCTTCTCGGCGGCACGACGCTGCGATACATCCCGGATGATGCCGGTGAATATCCGGCGCCCCTGGATGTCAGCTGAACTCAATGCCAGCTCGATCGGAAATTCCGAGCCATCCGATCGCAATCCGCTGATCTCGCGCGTTCGACCAAGTACTTTTTCTACGCTAAGGGTCTCGCCACTCACCCAGCGGTCGTGATGCATAGCGAAACGCTTTGGCATCAGGATGGAGATGTTCTGACCAGTGAGAGCGGTCGCAGGCCGGTCGAACATTCTCTCGGCCGCCGGGTTGACGGTTTCGATGATGCCGCGGTCGCTGATAGTGATGATGGCGTCGACCGCAGTACGCAACAATGCGTCCAGCCGGGCATAGGTTTCTTCAGCCGCGACCGTGTCCGCTATGTTCTGTTCGACGACCTCCATACTTCTATAATGGGCTGACGTCGCGACAATCGGCGTGCGCCAATTCACAAAAATACCAGCTTATGTTATCTCGCGGTCTCATTGCAGGACTGGGCACTGGCTGTGTAAGCTACTGAAATGGATAACAAAACCCCAGGCGCGACCGAACAGCGCGCCTGGCCTGTGTATCGAGCTGTTGGAGTTGAAATGATGAGCGACCCGGGCGAGCGCCTGACCGAGCTGGAGGCCAAGATCGCATTCCTCGAGGATGCCAACCAGCAAATGAGCGATCTGATTTATAAGTTGCAGCAGCAGGTAGATCAGCACGTGCGTAACACCGCCCGCCAGATCGAGACGCTGGCTGCCGCACAGACGAGCGGTGATCCGGCAGATGAGGTCCCACCTCACTATTGACGCGCTGCACCGTGACCAGGCAAACAAAAATCTGCCAGCTATACTGAAGCCAACCAATATAGAGCGAAACCGGAGTGGATCATGAACAACCTTTATTCCACGATCACGGCTGCTGTGCTGTTACTGGCTGGCACCGTTGCGCAGGCACAGCAGTTCGAAGTTGTGCACAGCGTCGATTTCACCAGCACCTCCGGCGCCAGGGCGGCACTTGACATGTTATTTGCCGATGACGCAATGAAAGACGCCAAGGCAACACTTTACGCGGCCGATCTGGGCGACCACGAGTCTTCGCATTTGATCGTCGTCGATTTTGACAACTACCAGGATTACATTACCCGCAACAAGCAACGCCGTGAAAGTCATGGCTGGTCACAGTACCTGCTTGCCACTCAGGACTCCGAGTATCACGGTGGTGATATGTTTGTCGTGGTTGACGATCACGGCAAGTCCCGCCACACGGCCGGTTATCTCGGCGCCTACCTGATCAAGTCATCCGATGCCGAACTGTATCGTGAAGCAATTGCGGATCTGAACAAGGCATTGGGCAATCCCGGCGTGCTAAGACTGGTGCAACGCCGTACGGGTGGAAGCGATATGACCCATGCCGTGCTTATTGGCGGCAAAGACTTCGCCGCGGTGAATGAATATTTGGACAAGCTACAGTCGAGCGACGCCTATAAAGACTTTGCCGAAAAAGTGGGCGACACCCGCGAGGTCCTTGGATTCCATACCTATCGCCGGGTAGCGCACTGGAGCAACTGAGGCTGGGGGGATCGGGGCTGAAGTCCCGATTCTTTCTTCCGTCGTAACTTGTAAGTGCCAGGCAGGTTTGGTCGGGACTGAAGTCCCTCCTACGGATCGCTGCGCGATCCCATCGCGGCTGAAGCCGCTCCTACGGGGGGAGGGATCGCGGCTGAAGCCGCTCCTACGGGGATGCCGCATCGCGGTTGAGGATTTTTCGCAGGGGTTTTAGTTGTTCCTCGAAGCGGCGCCATCTTCCGATGGAACTCGCATATAGCGGTTCAGTCACCTGGCCGCGACTGGATGTCATGACCGGCCGCGTGGTCTTGTGAAAATCAAGACAACGCTCATCCCAGGCGAGTCCGACATGCTGCAGCAGCCGGCGCACCTCTGTTTCGGGGTTCGCCACCAGGCTCTCGTATTGCATCGTCAGTATTTTGCCCGGCATGACGGACTCCCAATGCTGCATCATCGTGTCGTACAGCAGATAGGTCTGG
>JABDKV010000339.1 GCA_013002045.1 Gammaproteobacteria bacterium | reverse complement strand
GTGGAAGTCGTCGTTATGGCTGGCGTAAACCGGATTATCCGGATCGCTATAGTCGAGTACGGCAATGCCATAACGTGGCAGGTCTTCAGCAGCCAACAGGTCACTGATCCGTCGTGACAGCAGCACGTCGCGTTGTGGCAGCTGCACATGACCGGCGGCATCGACGGGCAGAACCGGGTAGTTGAGCTCGATGTCGGCGACACTCAGCTTGCCGCCGGCCGGTAATTGCCGACCGCGGATCTCACCTAGCTGGGCCAGGCGATAGAACTCGAGGCGCTTGATACCGGTTTCGGGATAAGCATCTATAGGATATGCCTGGGCCACAGCGGCGACGACCAGCATTAATAAAGTCATCATCGCGAAAAGAAATGTCTTTTGATTATTCATGACTGCGCCACCTCTATGGGACGGTCCAGATCTACGAGGCGACGCGCGGTGCGACGCAGGCCCGCATCGAGGGCATCGAGATAACGACTGCGGTTGGCACCGTCTGACTCGACCAACGGTCGGATCTGGAACAACCATAACTTGCCGTCGTGGAAACCGAATTCGATATCGGCGGCAGGCGGTTTGTCACCACGGGCGAACTCGGGCACCCGCCGCGGCACGACTCGCGCCAGCTTTTGCAGGGCCCTGATCTCGTCTGCATTCAGGACATAGTCGCGTCCGCTGACGGGCACCAGGCGACTGCCACCGGTGTCCAGCAATATGCGTCGTTCGGTCGCGGTCGCACTCGATACACGCCTGACAATTCCGTCCGCCAGGGAAATTTTGAGCATCTCGGCCAACTGCCCGTCGACACCGCCACCGACACCCTCATTAACGACGACCGTGACTACATCGCGGTTGCCACTATCGACATCCTGGGTGACGAGTACGCCGGATTTTTCCGCCGGCACACCTTGCTGCAGAAGCACCGAGGCATAGACATGCTCAGGGTGATCCATCAGTGATTGACGCCAGGCGAATGCCCGCTTGGTGAAAGGCGAAGCCCAGACACGGCGTATTGCGTCGAGGGTGGCATCAAAACCGACCACATTGTGGACGGTCAGGTTGAGACCGGCACCGGAGAAATCGGGCAGGTCTTCGACATTGGTGTCGCTGCGTACGAACACACCGTAAGTGCCTTCACGACCAAACTCACGCGCCATCGCGCGCCGCAGTCGTTTCTCGAAGCCGTCGGGTAACGGTGTACGCATGAACCATTCACGCGTGAACTCCAGCGTGCGTTCCAGCTCCTGCTCATACGCGGCGGCGTTCTGTTGCTGCAGCTTGTCCAGTACCCCATAACGGAATTTCAGCCATTCGAACATCGACAGCCTGGAGTCGCCACCAACCGGTTGCGACAGCAAGTCTTTATAGGTGCCAAAGGGGATGGCCAGACCGGGCGCCACCTGCCCGGGGAACTGGTGCATCAGCTCGCCCAGCTTGGCGGCTTTCGGTCCTACTACGCGACCGGAGTGTTTTGCTCGCAACTTCTTCAATGAGTAGAGTTTGTCGCGATCAAGATTCAGCTTGTCGGTGGGCACCCGCAGCGGCGCACGCTCGCTGTCAGCACCGGCACGGAATACGTTGTCCCATTCGAAACTGTCACCGGCGATACGAATGACACCGCCACTGCTGGCGGCGATAACGACGCGTCTGCCTACATACGGCTGCAGCGTCTCCAGCGCCTGTTCTGACAGCACGATATTGGGAATGCCGAGGTTTCGTGCCAGCAGTTGCACGTGCGACAGGGCGTTGCCCTCCGACAGCGTCAGGATACCGGCAACCGGAGGCAGCTTCGGCAGGGTCTCCGGCACGATGTAGATTCCGTGCGCATCGAATGACGACATTGGTGTGTCGTGATCGGCGATGTACAGGGTGCCACGGGCGAGACCGGGGTTAAGACTGCGCAGGCCGCGGACCACGGGCTGACCAAAGATTTCGTGACGCACGTTGCTAGCCAGCTGTGCATCGAGTGCCAATGCGGCATGAATCTCATCAAAACTCAGCATCTGGCTGCCACGCAGGCGATCGGCAATATATTGCTCGGTCAGTGGCTCGATGTCATCGAGGCGATCAATGGCGTGGCCAAAATGAAAACGCAACTGGCGCGCTGCCCATTCCGACGCCATGCCCAGTTGCCCCAACTCCTGGCGGTAGCGCTTCAGTCGCAACGGCTCATCGTCGATTTGCTCGAGAGTGACCCGTATCTCGCGGTGCTCGGGCTGGGTTATCAGGCCAGTCCCATACAGGCCGTCGGCGTTGTGTTGTAACCATTGCAGCAAGGTGCGCCGCGGAATGTTGTCGCTGTCGGCCCGCAACTCACGGGCGGCGACAAATGCGATCCGTTCGAATTGCAACGAGGCATCGAGCAATGCAACCCGTGTAGCCGCATCCGGCTCACCTGCAAGTGCATTACGAATGGCGGCCATGGCGTTCGCCGTTATACGCAGATGGTCTGCATCTTCTGTGTTGCGCGCAGCGTCACGGGCAAGCTTACGGAGCGATTTGCGAAAAGACTTTTGCGCCGTGGTCTCACTGGCCTCGCGCAGCAGTTGCGCCAGATTATCTATCCGGTAAGCCTGGTCGATCGCTTCGGCCAGTTCCGCATAACGCGGGAGCAGGTTCTCGCTGCCATTCGAGCGCGCGTAATCACGGACCCGTTTGGCGTCGTTACGGTCGGGGCGACCGTGAATTTTGCCGCGCAGGCCGCGGAAGCCCGGATCTTCGTTGGCGATCGCGGCGGCCATGCCACGCACATCCGACAGCGACACCTGGGCATTGTTGTGGGGCAAAAGGCGTACGGCTTCGCGCAGAATGAGAAAGTCCGCGCCCAGGTAATCATCATCGGCGGCCAGTGCTTCCAGCAGCGCCTGCCCCGAGCGTTCCTCATCTTCGTACTGGATCGCGCCACGATAGAAGCGCGCCTTGCGGAAAATCCAGCCATCGTCGAAGCCGATCAGGAACTGCTCGAGCAACATCGCCTTGAGCAAGGCGGAGCCCTCGGGTTCAGCGACAATATCAGCTGGCTCCAGGTCAGCGAGCAGCGTAGCAATCGGGTAGCCTGCCGCACGAATCTGTTCCGTCGTGGCTGAATACTGTCCGTGTTGCACACCACCGCCGTGATCGGCGCAGGCGTAGGGCTTTGGCGGCAACACTGTACCGTCGTTGCAAAACCAGCGCAGCCGACGAAACGGGCCGCGTTCGGCAGACTTCATCTTCTCGATTTGCTGCTGCCATTGGGTCGTGTCGGCACGTGCAGCATGGCTTGCAAACACCCCCGCTACAACGACGGCTGTCAGCAGGCACAGCAGTGATAATGTCTTATTCAGGCTACCCATTTCAGTGACCTCTTGGTGCTGCCGTGATGACAGCGTGTTGCTCTTAGCGGCGCAGGATGATGATCAATGCGTGGATGATGCCGGGGATATAACCAAGCAACGTCAGCAGGATGTTGATCCAGAAATGCAAGGTCAGTCCGACCTGCAGGAACACGCCCAGGGGCGGCAGCAGGATTGCCAGAATTACGCGTAAGATGTCCATTAACTTGTCCTTCCAAATGATTAAAAAAGCGGTGTACCGGAGCAGTTGCAAGATCGATGCCAGCTTAAAAACTTTCGGTTAAACAGATGGTTGGATTTACCTGTGACGTACCCGCGGGAAAAAAATACCCCGCAATGCAACCCGAATGGGCTTGTTAAACACGGAACCCGTCGCCATATAGTCAGTCTGTCCTGAGACACGTCGGACCGTTGGGCCGGCAGCACTAATAACATGCACCTCAAGGTGCAACATGACACCAATCTGAATGGGAACTCTTTAACGGAATGAACAGACTTCGTTATTTCGCCGCCATGCTGGGTTCTGTGCTCATGCTGAACGGCAATGCGGCGACCGCCGAGCGTCGCGCTTTAACACAGGCTACGACCCTTACCGTAATGACGCTGAATGCGGCACATGGGCGTGGCACCAGCATTCACCAGTCATTTGTGCCCGATGGCCGCCACCGTGAAAATCTCGATCAGATAGTGACTCTGATGCAGCGAGAGAAGCCCGCTATCGTGGCACTGCAGGAAGTCGACGGTGTCTGTAACTGGAGCGGTGACTTCGACCATGTCAATTACCTGCGCGATGCTGCTGACTACAGCGATGCTGTTCGGGTAGACCTGGTGTCGCGCCCTGGTCGGCAGCATGGCATTGCCCTGATCGGCGCGATGCCTTTCGAAGACGTCGATGAAGTGCGCTTCCGCAAGGCCACGGTGGCCACTCCAAAAGGTTTCGTCGTTTCGACAGTAAACTGGCCCGGCGAAAAGCAGCTCGAGGTCGATGTTGTGTCAGTGCACCTGGAAGCATTTCGTCCCGGATTACGCCGCCGTCAGGTTGAGGCGATGATCGATTACCTGGAGAAACGCGAGCGGCCGATGATCGTGATGGGTGACATGAACACCGGCTGGGAGGGTCGTCACCGTGTGCTACAGAAGCTGACTACCGAACTTGGCCTGCAGGCGTTCGAGCCGGGCAACAGCCGTCACGTGAGCTTACCGTCGCTCGGTCGCAGACTCGACTGGATCCTGATTTCGGAACCGTTGCAGTTTGTCCGCTACGACACGCTTTCTGAGTCGGTGTCAGATCACCGCGCGGTGGTCGCAGAGATCGCGCTGGCGCACTAGATCTTGCCGTGAATACCGACGGTGCCGTCGAAACTGATGCCGAAATAGACCTTTTTATCCGCTTTATCCGGACTGAGTTTCAGTAGCGGCAGGCATTCGAGGTCGATTGCCTCTTCAATCACTTGCGGTGTAGAAGAGCTGCGCATTTCTATTTCCGCGTCGGTCGACACGGGTTTTGCCGCGGCCACCGGGCGGCTGCGAACTTCGTCACGCAGCGCTGCAAGGGCGCCGGTATTGGCGAGTCGCGGTGCGCGCATCATTGCGGCTGTTAATGTCGTCTCGCTGCTGTCGACGTTTTCCTCGACAGGTTCAAGTGCGAACGCGGAACTGAAGAACATAGCCAGCACCAAAGCCATGCCGGTCATACCGACAATGCCTGCCACGCGATTCAGCTGATAATTTTGATGCTGTTTCTTCATATGGTTAGTAAAGCAAAACCCGGGCCAACTTACAGTTAAGCTTTGTTTTACGGTCGGAAAACCGCATTTTCAGCTATGCCGCGTGAAAAATAGGGGTAGGAATTAGAGACATTGTCCGCTTTGTTGCGCCAGGCATTGCGGCGCAACAAAAAAGGCCCCCTGGTGGGGGCCTTTAGCGTCTGTGGCAGCCGGGCTTACTCAGGCCGCATGCGCATCATTGCTGTCATCGCTGCCAGCGCGTTGCTCACGTGCCTGCCATTGCGGTCGGGTGGCGCCACTTTTTGCATCTGGCCAGCCCTCGCGCTGCTCGGACCGATTGCCGTCAAACTCTTCGGTCTGGTCGTGCAACAGTTCGACTCGTGTTTCGAACGGCATATCGATACCAGCCTCGTCCAGTGCTTTCTTAACTTCGTGAATGACACGGGCGTAAGTGTGCACAACACTGGTCTGGCGTGAATCGGTCCACCAGCGTGCACGCAGCGTGACCCAACTGGCGGCGAGATCCCAAGGCAGCACTTCAGGTGCGGGGTCGCTGGCAACGCCCTCGACCTTCTGCAACACGCCCTCGATGACCTCTTTCGCTTCATCGATGCTGTCGCCGTACCCGATACCGATATCGTACTGGCTGCGGCGCTGCGCGTGACCGGTCTTGACCAGTACCGAGTTGGTGTAAACCTCGCTGTTCGGAATCACCACTTTTTGCCCGTCGTAAGTCTTGATGATGGTCGCCCGCGTCTCGATTTTCTGGACCGTGCCTTCGTAATCATCGACACGAATCTGGTCTTCAATTTCGAATGGCTGGCGTAGCAGGATCAACAGGCCCGCCATCCAGTTCTGCAGGATATCTTTAAAGGCAAAACCGATCGCCACTGAAGACACACCGAGTCCGGCGATCAGGTCGACTGGCTTGACCGATGGAAAAACGATGGTCACGGCCAGCAACAACCCGGCAAGAATAACGGCAGCGCGGATGAAGCCGCCGAGTACCTGGCCCAGGTTTGGCCGGTCATTGCGCCGTGCCCACTTCATGACCAGGTTCTGCGCCAGTTTCGACGCAAAATAGAATAGCGCCAGTACGGCTATCGCAATGAGGATATTCGGCGCCATGCGCACGGCACCGTCGAGCCAGGCGTCGAGCCTCTCGATTGCCATGCCAGGGTTAACATCCAGTTCCTGTGGCGTATCCGCCACGGGCTGGGTCTCGGTTTCTGTGGGCTCTGCTGCCATGGTTATGCTGCCTCCGATTCATTAGAAGTTGTGCGTTCGTCGCTGGCCATACCTTCACTGGACGGCTGCCGTTCTGCGTTGTCGGCAAAGGCGCCGTCTGGATCGTGCAGATGCAGTGTCTGGGTCGGGAATGCAAATGCGATATCGGCATCGGCAAAACGACGGTTGATTTCAAGATTGAGCTCGCTATCGAACTCCAGTGCTTTCCAGTAGCTGGCTGGTTCGTAGTAGTACTGCACCAGCAGGTTGAGCGCATAGTCGCCATAACTTTCGAATACGACATGCGCATCGCTATTTTCAGGTTTGCCTTCGTAGTCGCTTAGAAGTTCACGCAGGATGGACAGCGCTTGCTCTATTTTTTCCGGTGGTGTGTCGTAAGTCAGACCGATACGGAAACGTCGCCGGATACTTGGGCGGGCGCCGACATTGTGTATGGCATCATCGACAAGCTTTGAATTCGGTATCGTTATCAGGTGCCCGTCAAGGGTGCGGAAACGGGTGGAACGGAAGCCGATGTCCTCGATCCGACCCCAACGTTCTTCGTAAATCACGAGATCGCCCACGCGGAATGGCTTGTCGCCGAAGATGGTGAACGAGGCGGCAATGTTCTCGATGGTACCGCGCATCAGGAATGACAGGACGACACCCAGTACGCCGAGCCCGGCGATCAGTCCGGTCAGGTCGGAGTCCATTACGCCATTGACGATGAACAACACGAAAAGCGCCAGGGCGATTACCCGTAAGGCGCGCGATAGCACCAACACGATGTGATCGTCCAGAGCGGCGTGATAAGTCTTGCGAATGAGCCAGGCCAGACCGTGCGCGATGACTTCGCAGGCCCGCCAGATAAACCAGAACAGCGCGCCGATCCATACGACGTTGACCGTGCGTCCAATCCAGTCGTCGGCGATACCGGGTATCCATAACCAGTCGAAGCCAATGCGCAGCGCCAATGCCAACAGCACCATGTAAACCGGACCTACCAAAGCCTCGGTCAGTTCCGCGGACCAACGATGGCGCTTGTCGCGAAGCGCAGAGGCGCTTCGGCGCAATCCGAGGCTGGCCAACCAGGCCAGTAAGAGTCCGCCACCGATGGCGCTGGCCACCATCAGCCAGTCGCGGGCGTCATTCCGTGTCTGCAGCGTATAACTGACCATTGCGGAGGCATAGTCGCGCCCGGACATCCCCGGTTCGCGTACCGGTGGTGGCGGATAGCCATCGGCGATGGCTTGCAGTGCGCGATCAACCTGTTCGATATAGTTGTCGCGCAGGTCACCAATCGCGTCGGTAACTTCGTCCGCGGCCAGCACGCCATCGCCCTTTAGCTCATTGAGCGTGAGGCGGGCCTCGTGAATAAAATTTCGTTGCGCGTCGCGAACTACCCGCCGCGCCTGTTCCTGCTGGCCGACGTCGAGATCGGAGCTGACATAGAGACTCCCGGTCTGGGTGATGAAAGCGCTGCGCAGATTCTCGAGCACGCTTTGCTCTTCGACCAATGTCGTTGTCGTGTTGCCACCAGTGGCACCGAACGATACCTGGGCCAGCACGGGCAAGGCCGGCAGGCCGGTCAAAGTTATGATTAATAGCAGGCGTATAAGCATGGTTTGAAAGCAGACGGGCCGCCGGTGGGCGGCCCGTCTGAGTCTGATGCGATCTTAGTAGCGGCCGTCTTCGTCAGCAGCGTCCTCTACGACTTCGCCCGCATTCTGGATGTCCTGTCCTGCGCCTTCGATGGTTTCGCAACCGGTCAGTAC
>JABDKV010000285.1 GCA_013002045.1 Gammaproteobacteria bacterium | reverse complement strand
GCTACCTGCAAAAACGCCTGCCAGTCCTGAAAATCGTCGAACAGCCACCAACCGACAACACGATCCGCTTCGGTGCCTGGATTACTGTCTGCGACGAGGACGGCAGCGAATCGCGTTATCGGATCGTCGGTGCCGACGAGATCGATCGCGAGGATGGCTATATCAGTATCGATGCGCCGGTCGCCCGGGCTCTGCTGGGCAAAACTGTCGACGACGAGGTCGCAGTCGATATCGGCGGCCGGCAACGCCTGCTCGAAGTTCTCGCGGTCCACTACGACCCGTAACAAGCCCGCCCGCCCCTGGGCCCTCTCACAGCGATACGTCCAAGGAAAAACGCTTCGGGGAAGAGCTGACTTTATGAGCCCAGGCCTTTCGCGGCTAAATCCGTCAGGCCATCCATGGCCTGACGGAATCGGGCGCGCCTTGCTCGGGCGTCCTGCTTCGCTCGCCGCGCACGACGCCTCGAAAGGCCCGGGCTCATAAAGTCAGCTCTCGCAAGATTGGAGAGGCTCGGCTTCGTGTCCTGCCAACCTCGCGGTGAACGCACATTTACCAAGCCCCAATCGTGGGGGTCGGGACCCAACTTTGTCTGTGCGTTCTTTTCCGACGCACAGGCTGACATTGGGAAAAGTTGGGCTGAAGCCTCTTCTGCGAGCAGTGCGGGTTTGTTCAGGAGCGCTGGGGACTTAACAAGATTGGGGTTGTGGTCGGGGCTGAAGCCCCTCCTACGGCTACGCCCTCGGGCCGCGACACGAAGTCGAGTCACTCCAGTCTTGCGAAAGCTGGGTTTATGAGCCCAGGCCTTTCGCGGCGTCGTGCGCGGCGAGCGAAGCAGGACGCCCGAGCAAGACGCGCCCGATTCCGTCAGGCCATGGATGGCCTGACGGATTTAGCCGCGAAAGGCCTGGGCTCATAAAGTCAGCTCTTCCACGAAGCGTTCTTTCCGACGCACAAACTGCCGGTGGAGTGAAGAGGCGCTGGAGCCTCTCGTGCACGTGAGTGCGGGGTTAGTTCAGCAGCGGTGGGATGGTGCTGCGTCGGAGTTCGTGGACGGCATCGTCGAGGCCGTCGAGGGTGAGCGGAAACATGCGGTCCGATAGCAGCTCGCGCATGATCTGGGTGGAGGCTGTCTGCGGCCAGTAGCGTTGCGGCTCAGGGTTGAGCCAGATCGCACGCGGGAAATGCTCCAGGATGCGTCCCATCCAGACCGTCCCCGGCTCCTCGTTCCAGTGCTCGATACTGCCACCGGCCACGGTAATCTCGTACGGGCTCATTGCTGCGTCGCCAACGAAGATCACACGATAGTCCTTGCCGTAAGTTCTCAGGACCTCGATGGTCGGCGTGCGCTCGGCGTGACGGCGGTAATTGTCGCGCCAGACGCTTTCATAGACGCAGTTATGGAAGTAGTAATACTCGAGATGCTTGAACTCACTGCGTGCCGCCGAAAATAATTCCTCGCACAGACGCACGTAGGGATCCATCGACCCCCCGACGTCGAAGAACAACAACAGCTTCATCGCATTGTGCCGCTCCGGACGCATGCGGATATCGAGCCAGCCGGCGTTGCGCGCCGTCGCACCGATGGTATCGTCGAGATCGAGTTCATCCGCCGCGCCCTCGCGCGCGAAACGTCGCAGCTTGCGTAGCGCCAGCTTGATGTTGCGTGTACCAAGCTCTCGCTCGCTATCCAGATTGCGGTATTCGCGTTGCTCCCAGACCTTGACCGCACTGCGATTGCGCCCACCTTGCTGGCCGATACGAACGCCTTCCGGGTTGTAACCGGCGGCACCAAACGGCGATGTACCGGCCGTACCAATCCAGCGATTACCACCTTCGTGCCGCTCACGTTGCTCGGCAAGTCGCTGGCGCAGCTTATCCATTAGCGCCTGCCAGCCACCTTCGGCTTCAATCTTCGCTTTCTCTTCATCGCTAAGCAGCAACTCGGCCTGGCGTCGCAGCCAGTCATCCGGCACATCGCCACCGAGCAGATCGAATACCTCGTCGGCACCTTCTACGTAGGCCCCAAAAACGCGATCGAAACGATCGTAGTGTCGTTCGTCTTTGACCAGGCAGGTCCGCGCAAGAAAGTAGAACTCGTCGACGCGATAGCCGGCGAGATTACGCGCCAGCGCACCCTGTAATGCCAGTAACTCGGTAATCGATACCGGTAACCCGGCGCGCTTCAGCAGGAAGAAAAAGTCAACGAGCATTACGCCGGTCCAGGAAGACCAGTCGTTCAAACAGGTGCACGTCCTGTTCGTTCTTGAGTAAAGCGCCGTGCATCAATGGAATGCTCTTGCGGGGATCCTTTTCGCGCAGCGCAGAGGCAGGAATGTCTTCCGCTACGAGCAGTTTGATCCAGTCGAGCAATTCCGATGTCGACGGCTTCTTTTTCAGACCGGGCACATCGCGTACCGCGAAGAATGCCTCGAGCGCCTCGCGCAACAGGTCTTTCTTCAGATCGGGGTAGTGGACATCAACGATTTTTGCCATCGTCTCGCGATCCGGGAACCGGATGTAATGAAAGAAACAGCGCCGCAGAAACGCATCCGGCAATTCTTTCTCGTTATTACTGGTAATGACGACGACCGGGCGATGCCTGGCTTCGACCAACTGTTGGGTCTCGTATACATAGAACTCCATGCGATCGAGTTCCTGCAGCAGGTCATTGGGGAACTCGATATCGGCCTTGTCGATTTCATCGATTAGCAATACCGGTCGCGCCTCGGCCTCGAAGGCTTCCCACAACTTGCCACGCACAATGTAATTGCCTATGTCTCGCGCGCGTTCTTCACCCAGCTGTGAATCCCGCAATCGGGCCACTGCATCGTATTCATAGAGTCCCTGGCGTGCCTTGGTTGTGGATTTGATATGCCACTCAATCAAAGGCATGCCCATCGCCTCGGCTATCTCCTGCGCCAGCTGGGTCTTGCCGGTACCGGGTTCACCCTTTATCAGCAAGGGCCGTTGCAGTGTCACCGCGGCGTTGACGGCCAGCGCCAGGTCGTCTTCAGCGACGTAAGTCGCTGTTCCTTCGAATCGTTTATTCATCGGATCATTATGAGCACGGGCTGGCCCAACGACAAATTCAGGGTCGCAGAACGAGCCTGTGGCGGGTCTCCCCGGGCAAGAATGGCGTCGCAATACCATGTACCCAGTCATCGTGGCCGGCACCGTAGAATGGCGACAACGGGTGGCCACTCTGGCCACCGGGCATGTGCAGATACCCCTCACTTTCATAACCGGGCGAAACCGCCATGCGCTGCGAGGCGCCGAAGGCGGGACCCTGCACGCGGGGCATATTGGAATCACCTGGCAGCGGGACCGCGGGCATATCGAGCCAGCCGGACAAAGCCGGCAGCGACTGTGACAACGGGTGCGCGATGCGACTGGTATTGAACTCGCCCCAGGTTCGATCGGTCAGCGACCCGTCGTGGCGCTGGTATTGTGCAATCAACTCATCGACCTGTGTCAGCAGTAGCGACTGCCACGAATCATAGGCCGGGTTGAGCAGGTGCGCCGGCCGTTGCTGCAACAGCTGCCAGACCGGGCGCTCCAGCTGGCTGTGGCGATCGAGCACAAAACCGGGCACCTGAAACGCAACGGGTGCGAGCAAACCGGCGAGCACAGCTTCGTGTGTTTCGTTGCGAAAAGCCCGAACGATGCGATAGCCAGCCGAATCGATACTCGCGTGCCCGCCCCAGTTGGAGACCAGTTCACGCAACTCCCGACGACGAGGATTGTCAGCCGTTGCAGCGTCGTCGAGTACCTGTAACAGCAATGTCTGCCAGCGTTGCAGAAACAGGGCGCGATCGTCGAGCTGGATAGCGAGCATATCGGCCGCATCGAGATCGTTACGACCGAGCAACGCATCGCGTATCTGCTTCGCCCGCGCACCGGGTGGATAATTCCCTTCGCCAACCAGATCCAGCCATGGCCCGCTGACAACCCGCGCATTTGCGGTCCACAGGACGCCAGCCGCTGGATCGGTGATGCGCGGGTAGCGGGCAACCGGCAACCAGCCGTTCCAGCCCTGCGACGCTGACCAGGTCTGGGGGCGCAGCGGATCGATATCCTGGCGCATCGGTATCTGACCCATGATCGTCCAGCCAATCCGGCCGTGACGATCGCCAACCACAATGTTCTGCGGCGGAGCGCCGATGCGGTTGGCCGTGTCGAGCGCAGCTGCTACATCGCGTGCCTGTTCCAGCCGCATCAGCTCGTCGTTTGTTGCCTGCGGATAGTGGGCAAGCCAATGCAAAACCCGCTTGCGTCCGCGCCAGTCGCGATCCAGCACCGGCCCCCAGATCGTGTCTTCGTAAGTCACCTCCTGCGCAGCCTGACCGGCAACGTCGATACGCTCCAGACGTTGTTCAAAGGCAGTCCAGCCGGCGGGCGCACGGTAACGACCCGGATCCTGCGGATCGATTTCGAGCACAACCAGGTCTTCCCAATCGCCATAGCTGTTGGTAAATGACCAGGCGATATGACCGTTGCTGCCGGCAATGACAAAAGGTGTACCGGACAGCATGACACCATTGATATCGAGCTCGTCCTTCGCTACCACGATACGCCCGCGGAACCAGATATTCGGTACCCGGTGGCCCAGGTGCATGTCCCCGGCAACCAGTGCCGCCCCGGTGCGCGTATGAGCTCCGGCTACCGCCCAGTTGTTGCTGCCGGGCGACTGCCGTTCGCCAGTCATCGGACGACCCAGGCTTGCCGGGGTACCACGCAGGTCGTAGACACCTGCAGGGGGCAAAGGTACGGGCGCAATGATGTTCCCGGTCAGCGGCGCATCCCAGTCTGTCCCCGATTGAATGAGCCACGCATAGACCGCAGGTGGCAACAGGTCGCGTAACAAGCCTAGCTGAGACTCACGCCGGGCACGCTCGTCGTTGAGCTCGAACCACATATTGAATACCGTCAGCAGCGAGTCCTCTGGCTGCCACGGTTGCGGTTGCTGGCGCAACAGGAAGTACTCGAATGGCCTGGCACCCAGTTCCTCCAGACCACGATTGACGCCGTCGGCATAGGCGAGGTACAGCGCTTTTGGCTCAGCCGGCATACTCGCCAGCATCGCCTCGGCCCGTCGCCTGAATGCGTGCAGGCGTTGTCGCTTGTCGTATTCCAGTGCGGCCACGCCGAACAGCGCCGACAACTCGCCGGCACTGGCGCGCCGTTGCAGATCCATCTGGAACCAGCGCTCCTGGGCGTGCACGAAACCGGCCGCAAAGGCAGCATCGATGCGGGTGTCAGCGATAATCGTCACCGTACCTCGTGCATCGCGTTCGATCGTAACCGGACTTGTCAGGCCGCCTGTCACCCGTTCTCCGTCGAGCGTTGCCAGACTGGCACGCAATACACCCAGGACAATTACTGCCGCAATCAGCGGCAGCATTATCAAGACGAAAACGGTGATCCAGAGTCTCTTACGCATCGAGGCTGGCGATGGTGGGCGTGGACGGATGGACAAGATACCGGCTTTTGCCAAATAATCGAATGCTCATCGTGTGGATCGCTTCATGGAAATTTCAACTCAGGCACTGTTTCCGACACCCGTGTGGACGGCGAGGTTCGACGATTTCGTCGAGTTCAACCAGCGCCTGCTCAGCGCCATTCACGACCTGCGCCAGCAACTCCCGGAGGGTGTAGCCAACACCAACGTCAATGGCTGGCAAAGCCCAAATGACCTGCAACTGCGCGAACCTTTCAACGAAATTAACGCTCGCATCATGCAGATCTGCCAGCATATCGGTCATGCCTGCGGCTACACATCGCAGGCCGAGTATCGTTACCAGGCCTGGGCCAACATCAACACTCCCGGGGCTTTCAACAACCCGCACATACACCCCAACTCTCACCTCAGCGGTGTCTATTACGTCAGTGCACCCGACGACTGCGGTTCGATTTACTTTCGTGACCCGCGCCAGCTAAGCCTGATGTCGCCGCCACCACTACAGTCGACCAACGAACTTACCGCGACCGAGGCAGCCATGCCGGCCGAGGATGGTCGTATTTATGTGTTCCCGGCGTGGCTCGAACATGGTGTGCAACCCAACCGCAGCAAGGCCGAGCGTATCGGGATCAGCTTTAATGTGCAGGTGGTACCAGCACCGCTGCGCTAGAAACCAAGTGCGGTAAAACCACCGTCGACGGCCAGGCACTGGCCCGTGATATAGGAAGCAGCGGGCATGCACAGGAAGGCCACCGCGGCCGCCACTTCGTCGGCCGTCGCGATACGGCCCAGCGGGGTTCGTTGCAATACCTCATCGCAATACTGCTGATCTGACAGGACCTGGTCGGCCAATGGCGTACTGGTGTACCACGGAGCGACCACATTGACCCGCATGCCGGTATGCGCCCATTCAACGGCGAGATTGCGACTCAGCTGTATCAGGGCTGCCTTACTCATGCCGTAAGCTGCGCCGGTGCGCAGATGAGTCAGTCCGGCAACTGAGCTGACGAACACACAGGAACTCGCGGGATGGCGCGTCAGGACCGGCTGCATCGATTTGGTCAGCGCCCAGGTTGCGTGCAGATTGGTTTCGAGTACATGGCGATACTCTTCGTCACTGATGTCGAGGGTGCTCTTGCGAATATTGGTGCCGACATTGTTGACCAGGATATCTGGCTCACCTGCTGCTGCCACTACCGCCTTGCGATCGTCGGCGCTGGCCACATCGGCGACCATGCCGTTGATGGCCGGATGACTGCTGACCAGTCGCTGCAGTTCGTCTGCACCTCGCGCGACGGTAAAGACGCTGGCGCCCAGCGAGACCAGTTCATCGACGATGGCACGACCGATACCCCGCGTGCCGCCGGTCACCAGTGCATGGTGACCGTCGAGTCGCCATTTCATGCGACCGCAATTTTCATCGTATTGGTCCCACCGGAAATACCCGACAGGTCCCCGCGGGTAAAAATCACACGATCGCCCTTGCCGATCACGCCATACTTGAGCATCTCGCTGATGACGAACTCACCGATGCGGTTGGATTCAGCTTCCAGCACATCGAATGCAACCGGGTAAACACCCCGGTAGAGCGTGGCGCGACGACGTGTGGCCTGGTGCCGGGTCAATGCGAAAATCGGGATACCGGAGCGGATACGTGACATCCATAGTGCAGTTGAGCCTGACTCGGTGAGGGCGAATATGGCCTCGACCGGCAGGTGATTGGCGCAATACATCGTCGCCATCGCAATCGCTTCGTCGGTGCGTTCGAACTGCATGTCGATGCGATGCCCCGAGCGCATGGTCTCGGTGCGTCGCTCGGCACCCAGGCATACGCGGGCCACGGCTTCGATCACCGTCACCGGGTGATCGCCGATCGCGGTTTCCTGCGACAACATGACCGCGTCGGTGCCGTCGATCACGGCGTTGGCGACATCCAGCACTTCGGCGCGGGTAGGAATCGGGCTGGTCACCATCGATTCCATCATTTGCGTGGCCGTGATGACGACACGATTGGCATCACGTGCGCGACTGATGATGTCTTTTTGCACACCCGGCAACTCGGCATCGCCTATTTCGACCCCGAGATCGCCGCGCGCGACCATGACCGCTTCGCTGACCTCAAGGATGGAGTCGATATTGTCGACCGCTTCGGCGCGCTCGATCTTGGCCACAATACTCGCATCGCCGCCGGCGTTGTGCAGCAGGCGTCGTGCCTCCTGGATATCTTCCGCACCCCGCGGGAATGATACGGCCAGGTAATCGATGTCGAGCTCCGCTGCCGTGACGACGTCTTCGCGATCCTTGTCGGTCAGCGCGGCGGCAGACAGGCCACCACCCTGGCGATTGATGCCCTTGTTATTGGATAACCGGCCACCGACCAACACCTGCGATGTTACCCGGGTACCGCGGGACTCGATGACTTCCAGCACGATCTTGCCATCGTCGATCATGAGAATGTCGCCGGCATCGAGATCGTGTGCCAGCGGGGTGTAGGTGGTACCGACGATTTCCTCGTTGCCGTCGTCAGCCCCGTGCTCGGAATCGATCACGAAAGTCGCGCCCTTGCGCAGCCGCACCTCGCCATCGCGAAATCGCTGCAATCGTATCTTCGGTCCCTGTAAATCGCCCAACACGCCGACATCACGACCGAGCTCGGCTGCGACTTTGCGTACCGTCTCGATACGGCGGCGCTGCTCAGCAACTTTGCCGTGGGAGAAGTTGAGCCGGACGACATTGGCACCGGCCCTGATCAGGTCAGCCAGTACCGCCTCGTCATCGGTCGCCGGACCAAGGGTAGCGACGATCTTGGTTCGCCGCCGAACGCTTCTTTTATCAACCATGCCCCAAGTGTATATACATTATGTCGTCGGGGCAGGCCTCGGCTTGTAACGCCGACCCATATTGCGTCAGCAGCCGTTGGCGCGCTCGTTCAGGATTGCCACAGCAGGTAGTGTCTTGCCCTCGATAAACTCAAGGAATGCCCCACCCCCGGTCGACAGGTAGGACATCTGCTCAGACAGCCCGAATTTATCCAGCGCGGCCAGGCTGTCACCGCCACCTACAACGGAAAACGCATCGCTGGCAGCAATCGCTTCGGCCATGGCCCGGGTGCCGTCGGCAAAAGCGTCGAACTCGAACACGCCGACCGGTCCGTTCCAGACTATCGTGCCGGCCTGCGCCAGCCGGTCGGCGTACAACTGCGAGGTCTGCGGACCAACGTCAAGTATCAGTTCGTCATCCCGGACTTCAGCTACGGGCCGGATCGTTGCAGCCGCCTCGGCGGAAAATTCTGTTGCTACTACGACATCGACCGGTAACGGGATCTCGGCGCCGCGGTCGCGTGCCTGTTGCACCAGCCGTTGAGCCTGGTCAACCAGGTCAGGCTCATAAAGAGACTTGCCGACGTTGTGACCGGCCGCGGCGATAAAGGTGTTGGCAATACCACCGCCGACGATCATCTGGTCGACCCGTTGAGCCAGCGTCTCCAGCACAGTGAGCTTGGTCGAGACTTTAGAGCCCCCGACGATCGCCAGCAGCGGGCGTACCGGTGCATCCAGGGCCTTGTGCAGCATGTCCAGTTCGCGCGCCAGCAACGGGCCGGCGCAGGCAATCGGGGCATAGCGCGCGACACCGTGGGTGCTGGCCTGGGCCCGGTGTGCTGTGCCGAAAGCATCCATGACGAAAATATCGGCAAGACCGGCCATATGCCGGGCCAGCTCATCGTCATTGGCTTTCTCGCCCTTGTTGAAGCGAACGTTTTCGAGCAATACGATCTGGCCAAAGTCGACCTCAACCGAGCCATCGCCACCAGGCCCCCAGTCGCGTACCAATCGCACCTCGCGCTCAAGCAATGCGCCGAGGTGGCTGGCCACCGGTGCTAGCGAATACTGCTCGTCGTACTGACCCTCGGTCGGGCGACCCAGGTGCGACATGACAATCACGGCGGCACCGGCATCCAGTGCCGCGCGCAGTGTCGGCAATGCAGCGCGTATCCGCGCGTCGCTGGTCACCTCGCCATCGCTAACCGGTACGTTCAGATCCTCGCGGATCAGGACGCGCTTGCCCACGAGCTCGACATCGCCCATGCGAATCATGGTCGTGCCTCAGGCGTTCATCATCGCAAGCATCGTATCGAGCATGCGATTGGAGAAGCCCCACTCGTTGTCATACCACGAGCAAACTTTGACAAGATTGCCGGACACCTTGGTCAGGGTCGCATCGAAAGACGAGGACACCGGTACATGATTGAAGTCAATCGACACCAGAGGTGCTTCGTTATAGGCAAGCACACCGGCAAGTTCGCCATTGGCAGCCTCACGCATAATCGAGTTGACCTCGTCTGCGGTGGTCTCGCGCGAAGCGACAAACGACAGGTCCACCAGCGATACATTGATTGTTGGTACGCGAACTGCAAAGCCGTCGAGCCTGCCATCGAGCTCCGGCAGTACCAGACCGACAGCGGCGGCCGCACCCGTCTTGGTCGGGATCATCGACATCGTCGCTGAACGCGCCCGTCGCAGGTCCTTGTGATAGACGTCGGTCAGGACCTGGTCATTGGTGTAGGCATGAATGGTGGTCATAAGTCCGCGCTCGAGACCGATCTTGTCATGCAGGGGCTTGACCATCGGGGCCAGGCAGTTGGTTGTACATGACGCATTCGAGACAAGCTGGTCACTGGCCTTGAGCACGTCGTGATTGACGCCATATACCACCGTGGCATCGATATCTTTTCCGGCCGGCGCCGAAATCAGCACCTTCTTGGCACCAGCCTGCAGGTGCAGGGATGCCTTCTCACGCGTGCGGAATGCACCGGTGCACTCGAGAACGACATCAACGCCCAGTTCTTCCCACGGTAACTTGGTCGGATCCGGTTGCGAAAACACCTTGAGACGATCGCCATTGATGACCAGTTCGTCGTTGTCTATTTCGACCGTGCCCGGGAAGGGCCCGTGAGCCGTGTCGTGCTTCATCAGGTAGGCGTTGGTCTCGATATCACCGAGATCGTTAATCGCAACGAAGTCGATCTCGCTAGTGCGGTTCGTTTCGAACACAGCACGCAAAGTCATGCGACCGATACGACCGAAACCATTGATAGCAACCTTGATAGCCATAGTTCTTCTCTCCTACGCAGGAAAACCAGTATTAGGACGCGACAACAGTCGGTCGGCCTGCTCGACCACCTTCTCCGTTGTCATGCCCAGGTATTCATAAACTTCATCACCCGGCGCCGATTCACCAAAACGATCGATACCGATCACCGCGCCGGCGCTGCCGACATAACGGTACCAGCCATCGCTGACACCCGCTTCGATGGCGATACGCTGACCGACCTGTGGTGGCAGGACGCTATCGCGATAACTCTCCGGCTGTGCATCGAAAGTGTCGCAGCTGGGCATCGACACGACGCGCACTTTGCGATCACTGTCGCTCAGTCGTTCGGCTGCCGACATTGCCAGTTGCACCTCAGACCCGGTCGCGATCAGGATCAGCTCAGGTACTCCGTCACAGTCACGCAGGATGTAGCCACCGCGTTCGATTGCGGCAAGCTGGTCGGCGCTGCGCTGCTGGAACGGCACGCCCTGGCGGGTCAGGACGACAATGCTCGGACCATCACGGCGTTGCAACGCCAGTTTCCAGCACACTGCTGTCTCGACTGTGTCACAGGGTCGCCACACTGACATCCCGGGGATCATGCGCAGCGAAGCCAGGTGCTCAATGGGTTGATGTGTCGGCCCGTCTTCGCCAAGCCCGACAGAGTCGTGGGTGTAGACAAATATGCTGGGAATTTTCATCAGCGCCGACAATCGCACCGCGTTGCGGGCGTAATCGGAAAACACCAGGAAGGTGCCACCGTAAGGGATGAATCCACCGTGCAGGGCCAGCCCATTGATGATGGCCGACATGCCGAATTCGCGCACACCGTAGTAGATATAATTGCCGTCGGGTTGCTCCGCACTCATTGGCACCGAGCCGGAAAAGAATGTGCCGTTGGACCCGGTCAGGTCGGCAGAGCCACCGATCAACTCGGGCAAATCCCCACCCAGACCCTGCAAGGCGGCCTGCGATGACTTGCGGGTCGCTTTCTTCTCCGCCGCCGCGTCGACCTCCGCAATGAAGCGGTCGGCTGCCGCAGACCACTCTTCCGGCAGGTCTCCGGACATTCGACGTCGATACTCGGCGGCCAGCTCCGGGTACTTTTCCTCGTACTCAGCAAATTGCGTCTGCCACGCCTGCTGCGCCTCGCGGCCGCGCTCACGTGCATCCCATCCCGCGCGGATGTCCGGAGGAATTTCAAATGGCGCATGCGACCACCCGATCTCTTTACGCACCGCCTCGATTTCCTCGTCGCCAAGCGGCGCACCATGGGTCGCAGCCGTGCCCTGCTTGTTGGGCGACCCCCAGCCGATAACAGTGCGACAACAGATCAGCGTGGGCTTGTCGTGCACCGAGCGCGCGACTTCGATAGCGCGCTGGATCGCGTTGGCATCATGACCGTCAACATCATCAATGACATGCCAGTGGTAGGCCTTGAAGCGTTTGCGTGTCTTGTCTGTGAACCAGGCATCGACTTCGCCATCGATGGAAATGCCGTTATCGTCGTAGAGGACGATCAGCTTGCCGAGACCAAGCGTGCCGGCCAGCGAACAGGCCTCGTGCGAGATGCCTTCCATCAGACAGCCGTCACCGGTGAATACATAGGTGTGGTGATCGACAACTGTGTAGCCAGGCCGATTGTAACGGGCCGCGAGACTACGCTCGGCGATTGCCATTCCTACCGCATTGGCCAGGCCCTGCCCCAGCGGCCCGGTCGTGGTCTCCACACCGGGTGTCATGCCGTATTCGGGGTGCCCCGGCGTCGCCGAGTGCAGCTGGCGAAAACTCTTCAGCTGTTCCATCGGCAAGTCGTAACCGGCCAGGTGCAACGCTGAGTACAACAACATGCTGCCGTGACCATTCGATACGACAAAACGGTCACGATTGTCCCAGTCGGGATCGGCAGGATTGTGACGCAGGAAGTCGTTCCACAGGACCTCCGCGATATCGGCCATGCCCATGGGCATGCCGGGGTGACCGGAGTTTGCTTGTTGCACGGCGTCCATGCTGAGCGCACGGATCGCGTTCGCCAGGTCTCTGCGGCTGGGCATACAGGTGTCTCTTATGGGTGGAAAAGCGCGCGCATTGTCACCCACCCTTCTCTATTCATCAAGACGGGCAGCACCAGGAAATCACAACCGCGCTGGCCGTCTCGACCTGCTGCATAAGGATGTTTGCGAAGAACCGGGCGTAGGGCATTGCGCTGACTGGAATCGTCAGCTGTCACGCCACTTCAGGCTGCAGCCGATGCTGGGCACCTGCTGCGCCGGCCCACGTCCTGTCGCCGCGATCGCCGCCATCGCTTCGTAGAGTTCGCGCTTGGCGCCGGCTGTCGGCTGACCGGTACGACCGTCATCGAGGCGACCGCGATACTGCAGGCCAAGATCGGCGTTGTAGCCAAAAAAGTCGGGCGTGCAAACCGCCCCGTAAGCACGGGCGACGGACTGGTCGGCATCGAGCAGGTACGGAAACGGAAATTCATGCTCGCGCGACCAGGCCACCATGTTGTCGAACGAGTCTGCCGGATAAGCCTCTGTATCGTTTGACATAATCGCAATCGTATTGACGCCTGCCGACGCCAGGTCGCGGGCATCGCGGATAATCCGGTCGATCGCGGAGCGTACGAACGGGCAATGGTTGCAAATAAACATGACCAGCGTGCCATTCTCACCCCGCAGTTGCTGCAGGCTGTGGCGCTGGCCGTCCACTCCCGGGAGGTCGAATGCCGGAGCGGGGAGGTCGAAATCACAAACCGGTGTTTCCAGTGCTGCCATATTTAAGTTATCTCGCGTGTGGTCGGGCCCGCAGATCAGTATACTAGCCGGCTTCACTCAGCCAGAGTCAGGACTCGTTCCGATGCAAAAAGATTTCCTGTTCACCTCAGAATCCGTTTCTGAGGGTCACCCGGATAAGATGGCCGACCAGATCTCCGATGCCGTGCTCGACGCGTTGCTCGCGGAAGACCCCAATGCCCGCGTAGCCTGCGAAACCATGGTCAAGACCGGTATGGCCGTAATCGCCGGCGAAGTCACGACGACGGCCTGGGTCGACCTGGAAAAACTGACTCGCGAAGTCATCCTCGATATCGGTTACAACAGCTCTGCACTGGGATTCGATGGTGCAACCTGTGCCGTGCTCAATGCCATAGGGCAGCAGTCGCCCGATATCGCCGACGGAGTCGATCGAAAAGAACCCGAAGCACAGGGTGCCGGTGACCAGGGCCTGATGTTTGGCTACGCCACCAATGAAACCGATGTCCTGATGCCGGCACCGATCACCTACGCCCACCGCCTCGTTGCGCAACAGGCCAAGGTACGCAAATCCGGCGCCCTGTCGTGGCTGCGACCCGATGCCAAGAGCCAGGTCACGCTGCGCTACGAAAACGGCGAACCGGCCGGTATCGATGCCATAGTCCTGTCGACCCAGCACGACGAAGAGGTGAGCCAGGCCGACATTGCCGACGGTGTGCGCGAACACATACTGAAGCCGGTGCTGCCGGCCAGCTGGCTCGATGCCTGCCCGCAGGAACACATCCACATCAACCCAACCGGGCGTTTCGTCATCGGTGGGCCGATGGGTGACTGTGGTCTGACCGGTCGGAAAATCATTGTCGACACCTATGGTGGCATGGCACGTCACGGTGGCGGTGCGTTCTCCGGCAAGGACCCATCGAAGGTTGATCGCTCGGCCGCCTATGCGGCGCGCTATGTGGCCAAGAACATCGTTGCCGCGGGGCTGGCAGAACGTTGCGAGATCCAGATTTCCTACGCCATTGGCGTGGCGCGGCCGACATCGATTACCGTGGAGACGTTTGGCACCGGCAAGATCGCCGAGGCGCGGCTGACCCAACTGGTCAACGAGCACTTTGACCTGACCCCGTTTGGTATTCGTCAGATGCTCGATCTGCTGCGCCCGATCTATCGTGCCACAGCGAGCTACGGTCACTTTGGCCGCAGCGACAATACATTTTCCTGGGAACAGACTGACAGAGCCGCAGAACTGGCAGATGCCGCCGGGCTGAAAGCAACCGGCACCGAATAACTTTGCCACTACGGCACACTGAAAAACGGAGTTGATGATGAGTACACCTGCAGAACAAGTGAAGCCCGATTACCATGTCGCCGACATGTCGCTGGCAGACTGGGGGCGTCGCGAGATTGCAATCGCCGAAACCGAAATGCCGGGCCTGATGGCGGTGCGCGAAGAATTCGCTGCCAAGCAACCACTCAAGGGTGCTCGCATTTGCGGATCGCTGCACATGACAATCCAGACAGCCGTACTGATCGAGGCACTGAAAGCCCTCGGCGCCGATGTGCGCTGGGCATCGTGCAACATTTACTCGACCCAGGATCACGCTGCCGCGGCCATCGCAGCCACGGGTGTGCCCGTCTATGCTTACAAGGGCGAGACGCTGGAAGAATACTGGGAGTTCACCCACAAGATCATGGAATGGGACGACGGTGGTTTTCCCAACCGTATCCTTGATGACGGTGGCGATGCGACGATGCTGATTACGCTCGGCGCCAAGGCTGAGAAAGACATCAGCGTGCTCGACAACCCCGGCAGTGAAGAAGAGCGTGCCCTGTTCGCCGCCATTCGTCGTCGGCTCGATAGCCAACCCGGTTGGTACGGTCGGCTGCTCGACAGCATCGGTGGTGTCACCGAAGAGACGACTACCGGTGTCGCCCGACTGTATCAGCTGGCAGCCGCCGGCGAGATGCCCTTCCCGGCAATCAACGTCAACGATTCCGTTACCAAGAGTAAGTTTGACAACCTCTATGGCTGTCGTGAATCGCTGGTCGACGGTATCAAGCGTGCCACCGACGTCATGATCGCTGGTAAAACGGCGGTTGTCTGTGGTTACGGTGACGTCGGCAAGGGTTCCGCCCAGTCGCTCCGTGGTCTGGGCGCAATCGTCTGGGTTACCGAAATCGATCCGATTTGTGCGCTACAGGCGTCGATGGAAGGATTCAAGGTCGTTGCGATGGACGATGTTGCCGACAAGGCCGACATCTTTGTAACTGCAACCGGCAACTATCACGTGATCACCAAAGATCACATGGCGGCGATGAAAAACCAGGCCATCGTCTGCAATATCGGTCATTTCGATAACGAGATCGATGTTGCCTGGCTGGAAGACAACTGCGAATGGGAAGAGATCAAGCCGCAGGTCGATCACGTGATCTTCCCCGACGGCAAGCGCATTATCCTGCTGGCCCAGGGGCGCCTGGTAAATCTCGGCTGTGGCACGGGTCACCCAAGCTTTGTCATGTCGAATTCATTCACCAACCAGGTCATGGCGCAAATCGAGCTGTGGCAGAACGCAGACCAGTACGACAACGAAGTCTATGTGCTACCCAAGCACCTCGACGAGAAAGTCGCACGACTGCATCTTGATCGCATCGGCGCGAAGCTCACGCAGCTGCGCACCGACCAGGCCAAGTACATCAATGTTGGCGTCGATGGACCTTACAAGCCTGACCATTACCGGTACTAAGCGCGGCAGATATGGGCTACAGAAACAGGCCGGCTTTATGCCGGCCTGTTTCGTTCGGCGCCCCCGATGCTAGTTGCAATCGCCTTCTATATTGCCGCCAGTATTGGCCTGATCTATGTCGAGCAGCGCCTTGCCTTGCTCGGCAACGATGACGCTGTCATCGACTGGCTCAACGACCATGTCTACACGCCGGCACTGCGCACCTTCGCCCTGGTCGCTTTTATTCTGCTTGCCTACCCTGACCTGTACGGGCTGACAGACGCACCATCACTGGCAACGGTGTTGCGCGACGGTCGCGCGGACCTGCTGCTGACCACGCTGTTTTTTATTAGCCTGTTACTGCCACTGGTCACTGTTGTCGATCGCATCCCGGGTGCAATCCTGGCGTTACAGGGGATACTCGGGTGCGCGATGCTCGCCAGCTGGGTCGGTGACGCCCTCGACCGCGGTGATATCAATATTTGGGTCGGTTGGCCCATAATCGCGCAAATTATTGCAATCCTGCTGGCCGGCCTGGCACTGGGTCGCCTTGCGTCGTGGTTGTACGCACCCCGATTACGGCAACGTTACGCGGGTCCGGTGCGCGAAGCCGCGCGCCTGGCGGCCGAGATCCCCGCCATACTTGTTTACAGTTTTGCTGTGGGGCAGCAGTTTTTGACCTGAGTTTGATATTGCTTAGTCAAGCCAGCATTGCAACAATCTCTAGGTGGCTGATCCGTTTACCGTTCTTCACTTTACCGATCCGCACCTGTTTGCGAGTCGCGATGAGGTCATGCGAGGCGTTTGTACCTACGACACGCTCGCACACACGCTCGGCGTCGCCCGGGAACGCGACTGGCCACCCGATGCCATCCTCGTAACCGGGGATATCGCGCAAGACGAGAGCAGGCTGACCTACGAGGTATTTCGGCAGTGTTTCTCTGAGCTCGGCGTGCCTGTCTACTGCCTGCCTGGCAATCATGACAATGTCGCCTTCATGAAGGCGACATTGGATTCGCCCCCATTCCAGTTTTGCGGTCACGCAGAAAACGACCAGTGGGTCATGGTCATGCTCAACTCGCAGCGACCCGGCAAGGCCAGCGGCAAAGTCGCGACCACAGAACTCGAAAGACTGCGTTCGTTGCTCGAAGCGCACCCCAACAAGCATTTCCTGGTCGCGTTACACCACCATCCGGTGGCCACGGGTAGTCGCTGGCTCGATACCGTGCCACTGCGCAACCCGGATGAGTTCTTCGGGATACTGGACCAGCATTCGAATGTACGCTGTCTGTTGTGGGGTCATATCCACCAGGTCTACGACCAGCAACGCAAAGGTGTCCGATTGCTGGCCACACCGTCTACCTGCAGCCAGTTCCTGCCACATAGCGACGAGTTTGCCGTGGACGAATCCCATCCACCCGCTTACCGCATCCTGCAGCTCTACCGCGACGGCTCAGTTGAGACCACCGTAAGATGGTGTGAGTTCATCACGGCCGGCTGATTCATTGCTGCCGCGTTTCGCGCTGCTGTCGCTGCTCCTGCTGAGTTGCGCCTGTCGCACTGTATCCGGCCCCACGCCGCTGATCTGGCAGGTCTCGGGCGAGCGAAACGACATTTACCTGTTGGGCTCGATGCACGTGCTGCGTCCGGACGATTATCCGTTGCCAGCGCCATTCGCCAGCAGCTATCTCGATGCCGAGCAACTGGTAATGGAACTCGACCTCGACGACCTCCAACCGGCGGACATTCAGCGAGCCATGGGCGAACTCGGTATCGACCCCGAGCGCCGTACGCTGGCCGAGCTGATGGGCGAAGCAGCCTGGTCACGTGCGCTGGGGGCCGCTGAAAAAATCGATATCGACCTGCGTACCTTTCAGGCGTACGAGCCATGGGTCGTGTCACTGCTGGTGGTTGACCTGCAGATGCAAAGGCTGGGATTCAAAGTTGAGCATGGAATCGAGGCTCACTACGTTGATCGGGCGCGAGCTGACGGCAAGAGCATCACTGGACTGGAAACCGTCGATCAGCAATTCGCTTTTTTCGACCAGATGCCGCTCGCGGTACAACGCGAATTCCTGCTGAAGTCCATCGAGGATGCGCAACAGGTACCGCAGCGTATGGACGCTCTGGTCGCGTCGTGGAAAAACGGCGACGAGCTGTTCCTGCAACGCGAACTGGTTGACAGTTTCGCCGACTTTCCCGAGTTGTATGACGCGCTGGTTAGCGAGCGCAACGAGCGATGGACTGGCGAAATTGAGAAACTGGCATCGACCGATGATGACGTGCTGGTGATAGTCGGCGCGCTGCACCTGGTCGGAGAAGACAGTGTGGTCGCCAGGTTACGCCAGCGTGGCTACGTGGTGAGGCGTTTTTCCGACTAGACCTCGACCATATCGAAATCTTCCTTGCCGGCACCGCAGTCCGGGCAACGCCACGACAGGGGCACATCGTCCCAGC
>JABDKV010000315.1 GCA_013002045.1 Gammaproteobacteria bacterium | reverse complement strand
GGCGACCCAGGTGGCAGCTATGGCCGGTGTGCCGGCGCGTTGCAACAGGTTGCCTAGTTGCAGACGGGTCTGGTCGTCGGCGATGACGCCCGATTGCAGTGCCGCAGTCAGCGTGGCAGCAGCCATTCCGTAGCGTTCGTTTTCGCTGTACAACGCGGCCAGTCGTCGCCACGCTTTTTCTTTATTGCCGTCGCGGTCGAGCAATTGGCGTTGCCAGCCAATGGCGGTGTTGAGATCACCCGCTTGCCAGGCACTGTAGACACCGGTCTCGAGCCAGTCAGCCGGTGGGTTGTTACTGGTACCAAGCGCCTCCCGCACTGACTCCAGCGCGATTTCATATTGCCCGGTTTGCAGGGCCGACGTAGCCAGGACCATCAGCAGCTGTGCATCCTGCAGGCCACTGGTGACGGCACTGGTTAGTGTTGCAACGGCTTCGTCATAACGACCGGCGGCGGCGTACAGCTGACCGAGGTTGGCCTGCATCTGATGGGTTGCCAGCGGCGCAAGGCTTTGCAGAGACAGTGCCTGTTCGAGGCGGTCGATGGCAGCTTCATTATCGCCAGCGGCGATTGCCTGGCTGGCCAACTGACGCAGCAGCAATGCACGGGCGTAACCTTGCGTCTGGTCAACCTGATCAAGCGGGTCGGTCGTCTCCGGCAGCTCGTCCAGTACCCGGACCTGTGAGCGATACGGACCTTCGGGGTCGACGCGCTCGCGTGCAGTAGGCGTTTGCGCGTGCACCGGTAACAGAGTAAGTCCGGCTACTAATAACAGAGCTCTAATCATTCCAGAGGTAGATGTCCTGAATGTCTTCGCTGCGAAAACGAAACAGTTGCGTACCCTCGCGCGCTACGGGTTGGCCATTGACGTAGTAGGGCGCATAAAGCCAGTTCTGCAACGCGCTGACGGCGGCATCCTCGAACACGCCACGCGGACTGGCATCGAGGATACGGATATTCTCGACACGACCGCTGCCGGTGACGACGAAGATCAGTTCTACCCAACCCTCGATACCGCGCTCGGCCGCCGAACGCGGAAATTTTGGTCGTGCGCTACTGACAGGCACCAGTTCTGCGCCCGAAAAGCTCTGACCACCTGCGCTGAAAGCGGCCAGCGCGTTGGCACCGGCGACTCCCGCGCTGACACCGACAGTTTGCGGTTTGCCGGTGACAACAAAATTGCTTTCCAGCGTCGGCAGGGTCAGCTCCGGGCTGGGTAAGGCGACAGGCGCGGCCGTCGCCATGGCCTCGGGCCGTAGCGGGGTCAAAGCTTCGGGCGCTTTTTCCCGGATTGGTGGTGGCGGTGGTGGCGGCGGTTCTGTCACGACCCGGGCCAGCAATAACTCAGCCGCGGCAGCTGGCGGTGCCAGCGCCAGATCATCGGTGTGCAGCAACGATTGCATCAACCAGAACAACGACAGCGTGACCAGCGCCGCACCTGACACACCCGCTAGCCAGCGCCACTTCATCGTGCGGCACTCCGCTCGGCGACCAGTCCGGCTGCTGTCGTATCGAGTTCATGTACCAGGTTCGCGGCCAGCGCACTGACCCATCGATGACCGAGAAGTAACGGCACCGCCACGACCAGCCCAAGCAGTGTCGTGGTCAGGGCCCTGGCGATACCACCGGCCATTGCGACCGGGTCGCCGCCACCGGTCAGGCTAACCTGGCCAAACAACACGATCATGCCGGTCACGGTACCAAGCAGACCCAGTAGCGGCGCGGTGGCCACAATGACACTCAGTGTCGATTGACCCAGTGTGAGATGACGGATTTCACGGCGCACAGCCGTATTGATCCAGCCGGCAACGCTGTCGAGCCGTTCCTTGCGATGGCCGCTTCCGGCTGCGACCAGGTGAGCAGACGGGCTGTCGGCTGGGGCGCGGTCCTGGGCATAGCGTGCCCGCAATACCAGTGCCAGCCGAAATAAGAGAATCAGCGTTCCCAATACACCCAGTGCCACGATAGCGAGACCGATAAAACCGGCATCATGGATGACGATCGCCGGCGCCAGCGGGCTGTTCGCAGTTGCATCGATGGTAAAGAACCGAATCGGCAGCCAGCCGGGATCATCACTGGTTGCAACACGATCCGGCGATTGCCGGTAAAGGCCGGTTAGCGGGTCGTAGACGACGCGGTAGCCATCGGCCAGGGCAATGCGAGTGCCCACTCGCAGGACCTCGAGATCAGTCAGCACGCCAGGCGCGGTTTGCACCGCTGTTACCGTTCTGGATTGAGTTGCGCTGTAGGTCAGGACCTGATGTAGCGATACCCACAACTGGCTCAGTTCGTCCAGTGTCAGTGCTGCCGGATTGTTCGCCAGGGTTTGCAGCTGTCTGCGTAAATCATCGTCGGGTGGTGCCACCGGCATGGTGTCGAGCATCGCCAGCAGGTCATTGGCACCTTGCCGCGCCGTTGTGTAAATGTCGTAGACGTCGCCACGACGCTCGGCCAGTCTGCGTGTGGCCTGTTGCAACTGTTCGTCGAGGGCCGTCAGTTCGGTGCGCAGGTTATCGACTACGGCACGATCGCCACGTAAATCCCGTCGCGTGGCAGCCAGCGTTGCACGCGCCGTTTCGAGATCCCGCTGGGCCGCCGCATCGCGCTGCTGTGCCTGGATTTGCAACTGATCGCGGTAGGCGCTCATGTCGGGTGGTGTCCAGGCCCACACCGGCGCGACAGTCGACAGCAAGGTCAATGCGATGGCCAGTCTCATGGCGTTGTCGTTCGCACCGGCAGCGTCACCGCCCGCGGTGGTATTCGGCCGGTCACCACCTGTTGTGCCTGGGCTATTGCACGGTTGTCGCCGCCGGCGGTCCATTGGCGCAGCAGCGGATCGTAGCGCCCGGCATGCTGTCCATCGGGTGTCACATACCATAGTCCCGCACGACCCAGGCGCAATACCGGAACCGTGCGATCGCCAGCGGCAACCTGCATGACAGTGACTTCGTCTGTCTGGCCATAGCCGATCTCGTCAAGGTAGCCCTGGATGATGGACTGGTAGCGGGCAGTGACTGACTGTTCGCGTTGTACCAGCGACTCACCCAGTTGCCTGATCCGCTGCTGTCGCCGGGTCGTGGCAAAAGGCAGATCAAGTGAGACGAAAGCAGCCAGTGCCTGCTGCATCGATGCCATCAGCGCAACAATACCGAGTTCGGTTTCGGCCACCGCCGCCAGGTCGGCGCGCAACCGGTCCAGGTGCTGACGACGATCGTTTGCCTGGGTCTCCAGTTCGCGAATCAGCAGCGCGTCAGCACTGCCTTCCGCTGCAATAATGGCGCGTTGCTGACGAAACTGTGCCGCCTCGGCGTACAGCGCATCGATCCGTTTTTGTGCGGCCAGTGCCTGTGACTGCAGCGTGGCAATGTCGTCAATGACCGCGGTCGGTGATTGCGCCAGGGCAAGCGCTGGCCACGCCAATAGCAGCAGGGCAAAACGCCAGTGCGTCATCGACCCCTTCGACCCAGCAACGGGAATTGGGGTTTCCTGAAAAACGGAATCAATGCGGCACCGACCACGAAGCCACCGATGTGGGCGCGAAAGGCAACACCGGCCGAACCCGGTGCTGTGGTCAGTTCACTGAACAACTGCAACGCAAACCAGACACCGAGTACGACACCGGCAGGAAAGCGGGTTACATGCAGGTAGAAACCGAAAGGGATGCCGACATGTACACGCGCATGCGGAAACAGCAACAGGTAAGCACCAAGTACGCCGGAGATCGCACCGCTGGCGCCGATCATCGGAATCGCGCTACCGGGTTCGGGGATCGCCTGTGCCAGGGCGGCACCGACACCACAGAGAAAGTAGAACAGGATAAAACGTCCATGACCCATGCTGTCTTCAATATTGTCGGAGAAAATCCACAGGTACAGCATGTTGCCGGCGAAGTGCATGATGCCGCCGTGCATGAACATCGAGGTGAACACCGTCAGTACATCGGGTACGGCCGGAATCCCGGGATAGGGCAGGGCATCGCTCAGCAATTCCACCGGAACCAGGCCGAAGGCAATGATGGCGGCCTGGTTACCACGGCCACCCAGCAAGAGCTGGCCAATGAACACCAGTGCACAGCAGCCAATCAGCACAAAAGTGACGTACGGCGTGATCGTACTTGGGTTGTCGTCTTTGAAGGGGATCATGGTCTACCGCGGTCGATGACGTTATGGCCATTTTCCGCTATCCTCGCGCGCTTCGCACGTTATAGCCGACCAATATGGCTGAGCATCGCATATATGTAGCTGGACACCGCGGTCTCGTGGGCTCAGCCGTGGTGCGACGGCTGCGTGCCGACGGTATTGAACCGCTGGTCGCCAGCCGTGACGAGCTGGATCTGCGTGACCAGGCTGCGACCCGCAATTTTGTCGCCCGACAGCGTCCTGATTACATTGTAAACGCTGCCGCTCGCGTGGGTGGTATCGGTGCCAATGTGGCACATCCTGCGGTCTTCATGCATGACAATCTGGCGATTGCGACAAACCTGTTGCAGGCGGCGCACCTGGCGGGCGTTCAACGGCTGTTGTTCATCGGCTCGAGTTGTATCTATCCACGTGACTGTCCCCAGCCCATTCGTGAGGAGTACCTGCTGACCGGGCCGCTGGAGTCAACCAACGAACCCTACGCAATTGCCAAGATCGCCGGGCTCAAACTGGCGCAGGCTTACAACCGTGAATATGGCCGCAGAT
>JABDKV010000262.1 GCA_013002045.1 Gammaproteobacteria bacterium | reverse complement strand
TCATGTCTTTGTCGATGGTCGAGATAACGGTGCGCTTCCCCTGGGCCCTGGCCGCGCAGGCCAGTGTGCCTATGACATCGTCGGCCTCTACACCGGGCACTACCAGTAATGGCAGTCCCATGGTCTTGACGATGTCTTTGAGTGGCTCGATCTGGGTCCGCAGTTCGTCCGGCATCGGTGGTCGCTGCGCCTTGTACTCGGCATAGATCTCGTCGCGAAAAGTCTTGCCCGATGCGTCGAAAATCACCGCCACCTGCTCCGGCTCGTATTCGCGCAGCAACTTGAGCAGCATGTTCATGACACCGTGGATTGCACCGGTCGGCTCGCCGGCACCGGTGGTCAACGGTGGCAGTGCATGAAATGCCCGAAACAGGTACGACGATCCATCGACCAGTACCAGCGGTTTTTGTTTATCGTCGTCAGCGCTCATTAATATTCCAGTAACTGTTCGTGGCGCACCAGGTCGTCAAAGCTTTCTCGCTGTCGTACCAGCCGGGCCTCACCGGCGATGACCATAATCTCGGCGCAGCGGGGGCGGCTGTTGTAGTGCGAACTCATGGCCGCGCCGTAAGCGCCGGTCTCGAGCATCGCTACCAGTGAGCCGGGGCTCAGCGACAGTTCTCGTTGGTGTCCGAGCGTATCAGCCGTCTCGCACACCGGGCCGACGATATCGTAGCTGGCCGGCGCCGTATCCGATTCCGCTACCGCAACGATTGGGTGCATTGCATCGTACAGTGCCGGTCGCAGGAAATCGTTCATGCCGGCGTCGACGATGGCGAACTGCCGATCACCATTACGCTTGATCGCCACGACCCGCGTCAGCATTAGCCCCGCCTCAGCCACGATTGAGCGTCCCGGTTCGAAAGCGAGTCGGTAATCGCTGCCCGCGGCCTCGCGTAGCGCTTCGATGTAGTGCTCGATCGTCGGTGCAGCGTCTCCGGTGACGAGCCCGCCACCGAGGTCCAGATGATGAATGGGCAGTCCGTTCGCCCGCAGCTGGTCAGCCAGTCTGCGCAACGCGCGTGTTGCTGCAACGATAGGATCGAGATCGCATATTTGCGAACCGATATGCATCGCCAGACCATCGAGCGCAATGCCGGGCATACCCTGCGCCAGTTGCGCAACGTCGGCGATACGCGCCTGCTCGATACCAAATTTGTGCGTACCGCCACCGGTCGCGATATGCCGATGCGTGTCGGGGGTAACATCGGGATTGACGCGCAAGGCCACCGTCGCGGTGGTTCCGCGTGACTGCGCCAGCCGATCGAGTCGTTGCAGTTCGTCGACCGATTCGATATTAAAACAGCCGATCCCCGCCACCAGTGCGGCATTCAGTTCTTCATCGCGTTTACCGACACCGGAAAATACGATTGACGAGGCGCGGCCGCCCGCCTGCAGTACACGCCGCATTTCATGTGCCGAGACTATATCGAAGCCGGCGCCCAGCCGTGCCAGGTGCTGCAGGATGGCACCACACGGATTGGCCTTGACCGCGTAATGCACGCTACCCGCGGCACCGGCCGCCGCCGCATAGCGACGCCAGTTAGCATCGATCAGTGCGTGCGAGTAGACATAGCTGGGGGTGTCGAAGCGGGCCGCAATCTCGTCGAGGGCGACACCATCGAGCTGTAGCTGGCCGCGATTGCGTTGCAGACCCGTCGCGCTATCCAGCGTCGACGTCGTCATCGTCTACAACAGTCTGTTCGTCTTCGGGCCAGTAGAGATCGCCGGTCTGACCGCAGCCACAGGCGATCAGCGCAAACAGCAGGCAGGTGGCGACAATCTTCATCCGTGCATCATACGATGCAGGATCGCCATCTGCACCGGTACCCGGTTGCGAGCCTGGCGGGTAACCGCGCCGCGCGGACCCTCAAGCACATCGCCGGTGACCGAGACTTCGCGTCGCAGCGGCAACGTCTGCATGTAGGCGCAGGTTTCCTGCGCCGGTTTGAACCACGGTTCGGCGATGCACCAGTCGGTCAGCTCGGCGCGACGTTGCATATCGGCCTTGCGATCGCCGTAGGGCGCCGTCAGTGGCCACGACGCTCCATAGACCACGTGCGCGGCATCCATGGCGGCTTCACGGTCGCTGGCCTCGATAACCGAGCCACCCGATATCGTGGCGGTCTTGCGGGCTTTCTCCAGCATGGGTGCCGGGAGCCGGTAACCGTCCGGCGCCAGCACACTGACCCGCATCCCTCGACTGGCCGCCACCTCGAGTGCGGTAGCCGCAGCCGCGATTGGTCTGGGTTCCGTGTCGTAGACCCACGACAGCACGAAGCGGCCGCCACGACCCGGCACTTCCAGGTCCTCCAGTGTCTTCAGATCGGCCAGGCCCTGGCACGGGTGATGAACGGCCGAACCAAGATTGATCAGTGGGGTAGGGCAGTTCTTCGCATAGCCACGAAACAGCGCTTCGCTCATATCAGCGGCCAGATCATTGCAATCGCCATGCGAGCGAATCCCGATCACATCGCAATAACCCCCCAGTGCCTGCAACACCTCATAAGCATGGTGCTGGCGCCCGCGCATTGGTTTGTCCGGTTCGATCTCCAGACCATTTTCGGGGTGCAGCACGATGCACTGCCCGCCCAGTCGCGCCATTGCCGCCTGGAATGTCGATACGGTGTGAAACGACCGATTCATCAGCAGCAAGGCAATGACCCGGCCCGCCAGCGCCTGTGGATTGGCATTGGTCTCCAGTTGCCGTGCCAGGGTCAGCAGGTCGCCGAGTTGTCGCTGGTTGAAGCCTGCAAGATCGAGAAAGTATTTCATGCTGTTGGTTGTCCGCCGGCGAGAATCGCACGGCGATTGTAGGGGGTCGCCGCAGCGCACGCCAGCCATAACGACACGCCGGTGATACAATCCGCGGCTTTGTAAACTGCGGATGACAAATCGTGACGACCAGGTTAGAAACAGTCGAGAAACAGGTAGGCGACAATCCCGACTGCGCCATCGTGTGGCTGCACGGGCTCGGTGCCGACGGAAACGATTTTGTGCCCATCGTTCCCGAACTCGGTCTCGACCAGGTGCGCTATGTGTTTCCGCATGCGCCGGAGCGGCCGGTTACACTCAATAGCGGACTGCCCTGCCGCGCCTGGTTCGATATCACGACCCTCGATCATCGCGAACCGGAGGCACTCGATCGGGATGGTCTGCAACAATCCGTTGAGCAGGTCACGGCGTTGGTCGATGCCGAAGTCGCGCGAGGAATTGCGCCTGAGCGAATCGTTATTGCCGGGTTTTCCCAGGGTGGTGCCGCGGCCCTGGCCACGGCGTTGCTTTACCGGTCAACGCTGGCCGGGATCATTGGCCTGTCAACCTGGGCACCGTTTGCCGTGCCCGATGACAGCGCCAATCTCAACACGCCGGTCATGCTCGCGCATGG
>JABDKV010000255.1 GCA_013002045.1 Gammaproteobacteria bacterium | reverse complement strand
ACCGGATAGAACTGCTGACCGAACTCGAACGATTCCTTAATACGCATATCGGCAGCTGACAGCTAAAAAAAACGGGGCCTGGTTACCGCTAACCAGACCCCGTTCTCACTACGGTGCTAAAACGTTGACTTCAACCACCAGGGTGGTGCAGTCCTCGTAGCTATTGCAGATATCGAAAGTTAGTACCTGTATACCGGGATTGGCGGCACGCGCATAGAACGTGTATTTCTCGGTTTTGCCAGGCTCGATAGACTGATCAAAATACCAGGTCTGGCTACCGAAGCCGCCAACCGCCTCCCCGACATTGAGCGCCGGTTCCAGGCTGAATTGCTCGAAAATCTCATCGGCAACATCGAAGTTGTCAAACTCCACAACTTCATCATGCGGATTACTCACTTCGATAATCATCTCGAAATCCTCACCCGCGACCACGGCATCTGGCACCGTTGCAGCAGCATGCAACTGCGGTCCGGTATAGGACATCCCAAATAGCAGCAGGCCGCCTACACAGACGAGAATACCGAGTACGAAGCCGGCCGCAAGGCCGATAAAAAACTTCAGCATGGGCTACGCTTCAACGCCCTTGGGATTTGGCCCGTACTCGTTGGTACCTGGTTGGCTGTCCATAACGAAGAACACTAACAACACGAAAAAGCCAATGAAATTCACGATCGGGATAATTCCAATCAGGATCCACCAGCCGCTACGCCCGGTATCGTGCAAACGTCGTACGCCTACCGCGATACTCGGAATCAATACCGCCAGGTTGTAAATAGTCGATAGCAGTCCCATGCCGGTTTCTGCGCTAAAGGTGCCAATCACATTATCGACCACAGCCAGGGCGATAATGATCAGCAAGTTGAACAACATGAAAAACCAGTACTCGGATCGCTGTGACCGACCACTGAATGTTGCATAGCTCTTGAGTGCCTTGAGATACCACTGCATTTTAATCCCCTTTTGTTTCGACGTAGCGACAGTCTAGACCATAGCACTGCCTGAAATTAGCGTTCCAGCATGAACTCAACGCGGACCTGGTGGCGACAACGGTCCAGTCCGGCCGGGTAACGCCAGCTCAACAGGCTCTTTGTAGCTGCCTGGTTGAATCTTTTGTCGGTCGTAGACACGATCTCGAAATCAGTTACGCTGCCATCAGGCTCGACGGCAAAATCGAAAACTACCCATCCACCATCGGGTGGCGCAGAGAGCGGCCAGGCAGGCGGTGTTTGCTGCACTGGCAATAGCCTTTCTGCACAAGCGGGCAAATCGGCTAGTCGAGCGCCGGGATTAGCCGCATCGGATGGAGGCTCGGCCCCGGATGGGCTGAGCGGCGCTGACCCGCACCCGGTTAGCAATAGCAGCGATAGGACAGCGGCTCGCATTAGCTTGTTGCCCGATAGATCCAGGCCGTGCACCCGGATTCCAGCTTCACCTGCTGACGCAGATAATTACGCGGCTCATAGCGGTCGGCCTGGGCCAGTTCGTCATCACTGAGTTCGACTACAACGCCGACAACCTGGTCATCGCGGTTGCCGGTACTGGTCAGTGTGCGCTGCGGCGCATTGCCAACCCGGGCAATGAAATCCGGATCGCTCATCTCGATAACGTCGATGCGGTATCCCGACAGCATATCTTTACGGGTCACCAGCTCACGTCCAAAAATTTCGAGTTGCACCTGCGGATCAGCCAGTGTGCCGTACGAGAACAATCGCGCCACACATCACCCTGTCAGCGATGCTGATCGATCAGGATTGGATTGCCATCTGGATCGAGCAACGTGATCGAAGCAGGACCGCTGCTATTCTCATCGGCTTCGGACACCAGCGCCACGCCATTATCACGCAGCGCCTGCTGCAGCTGTCGCACATCGGTGTAGCTGCCTGTTTCCTGACCCTGCTGATCCCAACCTGGATTGAAAGTCAGTATGTTCTTATCAAACATGCCCTGAAACAGGCCGATCACTTTGTCGGCATTGCGCAGGATCAGCCAGTTTTCGTCGATGTTGCCACCCACTGCCTCGAAACCGAGTTTCTCGTAAAACGCCTTCGACGCAGCAATATCCTTGACTGCGAGACTAATCGAGAATGCACCGAGATCCATGCCCTGCCCCAGCTTGTTTGCCTGCGCCTATATTAACTCAGGCAGCCGCTTCCACCTCGATCTCGACGACAATATCGGGCAACACCAGCCGCTGTACGCCGAGCAGGCTCTGTGGCGGACGGATACCTGCGCTGCCGATCCAGTCTGCATAGACATCATAATTTTCGAGAAAACCATCAATATCGGTAGTGAAAAAGCGCAGGCTTACAATATCCGAGCGGGTCATATCTGCCGTCGTCAGGACGTCATCGACATTGGCCAGTGCTGCCTGCATTTGCGCACGTATTTCGCCCGGCGCTATCACGCTGAAACCCAGCTCGGCATCCGGGTCAGGTGCGACAGCGACCTGCCCCGAGCAACGCAAGTGACGTTTGGCGCCCTCGGTGATCTCTGCCTGGTCCATCGCAAACGCCAGGCCCCATTCGGTGGGATTGATTGATTTACGTTGCATAGCGTGACTCCGTGCAAAATCAGGATCGCGCCACTATAGCGGGGCCAACGAACTGGGGATATCGGAAAAAACCCGACACTCGCGAGCGCTGCCAACCCTTCCGGCCCCGCTGCCGGTTGTTGCGGCGCGGCGCATGCAGGGGTTTTACCCGATTGTCGGAGCGAGCGGCTGGCGTCACCATTTTGGCACTCGCCAGCAGCCCGGTGCTGGCATCACCAACCTAACACGCAAGGGACCTACACAATGCTGAACAGTCGCGCCGCACTGACGGCTGCTTTCGCACTGGCGATTACCGCCGGATGCACAACGACAAATCCCGATTACAGCAAAACGAACCTGCAAGACACCGAACTCACCGCGCCCTACAAGACGCCGCCTGATGAGTGGCTGCACAGCCGCCGCATGGCAGGCAGCCACGTGAGTCTCCGGCAAATCCGCGATACCAATAGTCATATACGTGACATGCGTGATATCTCGAGACAGCGTATCGAGCTGGCCAGGAAGACCAGCCGCAACAGTAAAGTAACCGGTGTCTGGGAATTCAACGGCCCCATCGAAATCGGTGGTCGCATACTCGACATTGCGATTGACCCTGTGCTCGCTGACACCATTTACGTGGCCTCAGCCTCGGGTGGCGTCTGGAAAAGTACTGACGCCGGCTCCACCTACACCTCGATCTGGCCCGACGATAGTGCGCAGTCCATTGGCTCGGTTGCCATCACGTCGGACGGCAGCAAGCTCTATGCCGGTACTGGTGAAACCGGACCCGGCGGTGGCAGCTTCACCTACGGTAACAAGGGCCTGTTCGTAACCAGTGATGGTGGTGCTACCTGGACATCGCTTGGCCTCGAAGCTACAGAGCGCATTAGTCGGGTCGCTATCGACCCTAATAACGAAAGCCGAATTTTTGTCGCGGCCTCCGGCTCACTGTATACACCCAGCAGCGAACGCGGTGTTTACAGATCTATCGATGGCGGCGCAACCTGGGAGCTGGTGTTGCCAGGTGAAAACCTGACCAGTGGCGCGTCGGACATCTGGATCGATCCGACCAACCCAAATCGTCTTTATGCGTCTATGTGGCAACACGTCCGTGAGCCTGCACGACGACTTTATGGTGGCGTCGGTTCCGGTATCTATCGTTCTGACGATGGTGGTGACACGTGGTCCCGCCTCGGACCCGCCAACGGACTGCCGGCTGCCAGTGACGACACCGGGCGCATCGGCATTGCCCTGGCACCGTCCAACCCACAACGGCTTTATGCTATTTACAACGACACAGTCGGCTTTTTCGATGGCTTCTATACCTCGATCGATGGTGGCGATAGCTGGACTCTGCAACCACCGAATCCACTGCTATCGTCGTCGCAATCATCGTTTGGCTGGTGGTTCGCCCGGATTTTCGTGGACCCACTTGTTGAAACACGGGTTTTCGTCGCGGGCGTTTCGTTGATGGAAAGCGTCTCTGCCGGCCTTGGCTGGACGCAGGCCACCGGAGTACACGCCGACCAGCATGCCATGGCCTGGGATGCCAATGTCAGCGGACGTGTTTACCTTGGTAATGACGGTGGCATGTATCGTTCCGACACCAACGGCGTCGCCGGCTCGTGGATCTTTGGCACCTCCCAGCCGTGGACCCAGTTCTATACGCTCGATGTGGGAGAGCAGGATCCCACGCGCGTCGTTGGTGGCGCCCAGGACAACGGTTGCAATCGTTCCTATGCAGCTACTGGCAACGGCTGGAACAGCTACGGTTGTGGTGACGGACTGGAAACGCTGATCAATCCTGTCGACCAGCAGATCGTTTTTGGCTGCAGCCAATACGGCTCATGCCGTCGCTCAACCGATGGTGGCGAGACCACGAGCAGCATAGGCTCTACAACATCGCAACGACGCAACTGGCTCACACCGCTGGTGTTCGATCCGAATGATCCGACCATCATGTATTACGCCGGCAACATCGTTAACCGTTCGGTCAGCGGTGGCGCCGGTGGCTGGGCTGCGATCAGTCCGGAATTGACCGATGGCGACCCCTTTCCCGGGTCTGATGAACCCTACCCGTTTGGCACGATCACGACCGTCGCGCCTGCCGCCTCCAATGGCTACACGCTTTATGTTGGCACCGATGATGCGAAGCTGTGGTACACCCATGATCTTGGCGCCAACTGGACCCAGTCGAGCGACCCCGACCTGCCCGACCGCTGGGTTAGCCGCATCGTTGTGGACCCGACCGATGCCGACGTTGCCTATGCAACCTACTCGGGTTTTCGCAATGGCGATAACACGCCCTACGTGTT
>JABDKV010000221.1 GCA_013002045.1 Gammaproteobacteria bacterium | reverse complement strand
AGCGAGATGTCTCCCTGGTAGGTGCCGCCATAAAGCGATGCGCGCGACGGATTGACTCGCAGCTTGCCGCCAGCCGCCTTGATGCCGACGGTGACATCGGTCGACTGCAAGCCAACCAGCTGCATCTCACCAACCTTGAGCGTGCCATCGAGATTGAGTTCTCGCAGTACATCGACCGGGATGTCGACTTCCTCGACACCGGCCGCTGCGCCATCGGTACTCTCCGACGGCGAGCGGTAACGGTCGATGTCGACGCTGTCCACAGTCAGGTCGAAACGTACCTGCTCGGTGGTGGTGTAGCTGACGCTGCCACCGATGTTGCTCTGGTCGAGCTTCGCCGTCATGTTTCTTAGCCCCATTGCATCGGGCGTGTAGAACGCTTCGGCGCTGACAATGGCCGCTGACATCGCAGCAGGATCGGCGGTGATGATATCCGCAGCGCCGAAGTGTGCCAGGACCGGACGTGGCTTGAACTGGTCGATCTCGATCTGCCCGCGCAACGTCGGTGCGTCGATGAATTGGGTCACATCGATCTTCGCGGCCTCAATATTCATCCCCATGGTCTCGATGACGGCGCCGTCCAGCACCGCGGCCTGTGATTCGATTGCGCCTTTTAACGTTCGCCCTTTTAACTCGACTTCGACACTATCGGTGAAAGTCGGCGAGCGCACCGTGGCTATCATTGTTGGCGTGGTCACAACGAAACGATCGTAGTCAGACAGGCTTACAGCGGGCGCCCTGATAGTCGCGTCGAGTGTATTCCACGGGTCACCGCCGGCTTCGCCATTGAGATAGAGCACCGGCAGGTCCAACACGATGTCGGGCTCACCGACATCGATACTATTGGCTTCCAGCTGCAGCTTGAGTGTCTCGCCCGGTATCGATTCGCCTGTCGCTGTGATCGAAAAGCGTGGCTTCCCGATTGTGAGGCTATCGTCATCTCCGAGCAGGCCGGTGCCACTGGCCGTAAACGGGCCAGCCATTGCCGGGCTCGATAACAACGCTTCGCCCTCTGCGGAAAAATCGAACGGCTCACCGGGCTCGATACCACCCACTTCCAGATCGACCGCGGTCAGGTTGTAGCTGGCATCGTCCTGTTCATCGACGAAGTTGATAACGGCATCACGCAACGTGACTCCACCGATACTTTGGGTTGCAAACGCAGCGTCACCTTTGTCGGCATCGTCAGCCGTGTCGTCTGCGGACAGTTCGAGCAGGTCGTCCCAGTTGGTCTGGCCTGATGCGTTGCGACGCAGGTTGAGTTCGACACCGTCGAGCGTGACCTGGCTCAATTCAACACGACGACTGAGTAAGGGCAGCAATTTGACACTCGCACTTGCACTGTCAAACCGCAGCATCAATGGTTCGTTGAATCCCTCGGCATTGCTGAGTGAGGTCTCGCCGGCAGCAAAGCCGAGCCACGGATAAAAACTGAGACTCAACTCGCCGTCGATGACAAGTTCCCGGCCGGTCTTCTCTGCCACCAGCCGGGTGATGTCGTCGCGCAGCGCATTGGGATCGAACAACAGCGCGAAGGCTGCGATCGCGACCAGGGCCAGTACAGCGACGACACCCACGATCCATAAACCGACTTTTAAGATACTGTTCACTTGCGGGGTCTAACCAACCTCTATTTAAATAATTCCATCATTGTGCCGCCGCCACCTGAAGGGGCGTTGAACGACTGCCGGACGGCCATTGTCTCGCGTCTGCGACAGACCTGCCAGACTCAACATAACCACATCGGCGCCACAAACGTGTGAAATTGCGATGATTATTGACACCTGCCGAATTAGGTTAAAAGGCGAAAATTCCTAGCATTGTGAACTAGTTAACTGCGCTCGACCGGAGCCGAACGTAAAGTTGATCTCGCATTTTGCATGGGAGAGAACAGTTGTCAGCGATCGAGTCGGATTTCCTTAACCGCCATCGTCTCGTCGAACGCAGAGACCGCGTCGAGGACGAGAATGAAGTCAGTCGCGATCCTTCCCGTCTGCCCGTTAACAACCTGGAAGCTTATAAATCCTGGTGTCAGCGAGTCAAAGACGATTGGGACGCGAGCGACGAATAACCAGCGACGCCGGGTATCTTGCCCGGTTGTCGCTTTTTTTAGTTTTTTTAACCTACAGCCCCTGAACCACCCCACCAGAGCAAAACAATAGGCGTGGCGCCGCGCATCAGCGGCCGTCAGCTGTTTCGTTATTATGTCGTCTCCATAATCTTGCCGGAGCGACGATCCTGTACTGCCGCAAAACCCTGTTCATAATCGGCACCGCTGCACTATGCGCCGCATGCTCGTCGGTCACATCGTTACGTGACGAAGCCGAATCGGTCTTTCGCGAACACAACCGCGTTGCAACAGTGGTGATGCTGACCCTGACTGAACTCGAACCCGACAGCGACAACGCCCGCAATATCGCAGCCGCCGAACAGAAAATGCTGGATGCCTGCCAACCCCTGAACGACCTGGCCAGCGCACACCGCGACAACAAACCTCTGAAGCGCCGCGCCGCCGCGCGCGCCATAACCAACTGCAAAACCGCCACCGCCAGCACCAAATCCCTACTACCACCCCCTCCCCCGTAGGAGCGGCTTCAGCCGCGATCCTTCCCCTGTAGGAGCGGCTTCAGCCGCGATAGGATCGCGCAGCGATCCGTAGGAGGGACTTCAGTCCCGACCTCGTTCTTTCTTTCCCTAAACCAGCCTCTTCGTAAGAAAGAATCGCGGCTGAAGCCGCTCCTACGCACGACCGCGGGTGTTAGCGGCGGCCGGAATGGCCGAATCCACCACTGCCGCGTTCACTTTGCTCAAATTCCTCGACTACCTGCAGCGCCGCCTGCACAACCGGCACGAAAACCATTTGCGCGATACGCTCACCCGGCTCGATTGTGAAAGTCGTCCCGCCACGATTCCAGCACGAGACATACACCTGGCCCTGGTAATCGGAATCGATCAGCCCAACCAGGTTACCCAGCACAATGCCATGCTTGTGACCCAGACCCGATCGCGGCAGCAGCATCGCTGCCAGCCCGGTGTCGCCGATATGAATGGCAATGCCACTGGGTATCAGCTCAGTCTGCCCGGGTTCCAGTACAACGGGCATGTCGATACAGGCACGCAGGTCTATACCGGCTGATCCTTCTGTCGCATGGGCCGGCAAACCAAACTCGCCGGCGATTCTTGGATCGAGGATCCGTACCTGGATTTCACGCACGCCGTTCTCCCTTATGGTTGTCAGAATCGTCGAGTCGCGCTGCTATCAGTTGAACCAATTCACAAGCCAGTGACTGCTTGTCACTGCGTGGCAAATGATGTCGCCCGCGATCCCAGATGACCAGCAGCTCGTTATCGTCCGCACCAAACCCGACAGATTTACCGTCACGTTCGCCGACCTCGTTTGCCACGATCATATCGATCCCCTTACGCACCAGCTTGGCCTGGGCATAGTTTTCGATATCGCGGGTTTCCGCAGCAAAGCCCACACAGTAGGGGCGATCGGGCAGAGCCGCCACGCTGGCAAGGATGTCGGTGGTCTGTTCCAGTGTCAGTGTGTAGTCGCCATCGCTTTTCTTGAGCTTGTGTGCAGCCGGTGTCGCCGGCCGGTGATCGGCCACCGCAGCCGTTGCTATAAATACATTCGAATTCGCGACTGAATCGTGCACGGCGCGGTGCATCTGCGCCGCGCTCTCGACATCGATGCGCACCACGCCATCGGGGGTTGGCAGGTTCACCGGACCAGCAACGAGAATGACCTCGGCACCGGCGGCGCGCGCAGCACGGGCGATGGCAAAGCCCATTTTTCCCGAGCTGTGATTGCTGATATAGCGCACCGGATCGATACGCTCCCGGGTTGGCCCGGCCGATATAAGCACTTTCGTGCCCGCCGCGAACATGACAGGGAGCGCGATACCGGCTTCGAGACAGGCGACGATCTCGTCCGGTTCGGTCATGCGACCGGAGCCAACTTCACCGCAGGCCTGGGCACCGTCGCCGGGACCGATGCGGCGAATTCCGCGTTGCTGCAACAAGTCGGCATTCGCCTGGGTGGCAGCGTTTGCCCACATCAGCCTGTTCATGGCCGGTGCGATCCAAATTGGTGCATCTGTGGCAAGACACAAGGTGCTGAGCAGGTCCGACGCATAACCGTGCGCCATGCGTGCCATGCTGTCCGCCGTCGCCGGCGCGATCACAACCAGGTCTGCCCAGCGAGCCAGCTCGATGTGCCCCATGGATGCTTCGGCCTGCTCATCCCACAGACTGGTTCGTACAGCCTCTCCAGAGACCGCCTGCAGCGTTTGTGCGCCGATGAACCGCTGCGACGCTTCGGTCATCACGACACGCACACGGGCACCTCGTTCACGCAGGCGACGCACCAGCGCCGGGCTCTTGTAGGCAGCAATGCCACCGGTCACGCCCAGCAACACGTTCTTTCCGTCGAGCGCACTCATGATCGGACTCCGTTGCAATATTCAGCCATTTTACGGTCTTGTGCGGTCTTGTTCCTATTCCGGCCAACTGCAAAGGTATTTACAGGCACGGAGTACAGGCTTGAAATGGGTATGAAGAGCTGGCCACGGCACGAGCGACCGCGCGAGAGGATGTTTGAACAGGGGGCGGCATCGCTGTCCGATTCCGAGTTACTGGCCGTTGTTCTGGGGACGGGTATGCAGGGTCGCAGCGCCCTCGAGGTCGCGCGGCAGTTGCTGGCCCACTTCGGCAGTCTGCGTGTCCTGCTGGCTGCGTCACCAGAGGATGTCTACGGCATTAACGGAATCGGCCCCGGGCGTTGGGCGCGGCTCGTCGCGGCCACAGAGATCGTCCATCGTAGTTTGCGGCAGGCACTTGATCGACCCGATGCTCTGACTTCGCCAAGCGCGACGCGTCAGTTTCTGCGAGCGCGATTGCGGGACCTGCCATATGAGCTGTTTTGCATACTGCTACTCGACAATCGCAACCGGGTAATTTCTTTTGATCAGCTTTTTCGCGGCACCATCGATGGTGCCAGTGTGCATCCTCGCGAAGTGGTACGGCTGGCACTAGCGCGTAATGCCGCTGCGGTCATTCTTGCCCACAACCATCCGAGCGGGATCGCCGAGCCCAGCCAGGCCGACGAGATAATTACCCATCGACTGAGGGAGGCGCTTGCGCTGGTCGATATCAGGGTGCTCGACCACATCGTCGTTGGCGAGGCTGAGTGCGTTTCCTTCGCCGAGCGCGGGCTAATCTGATCCTGGCGCGCGCGTAGACGGGGCTTTAGCTCCGGATCAGGGTGTTACGAGAACATGCGGTTAGTCGCTTAACCTGAAGCCCACCCTGAGGTTCGCTGCGCGATCCATCGCGGCTGAAGGCGCCTGGCATAAAAAAAGCCCGGTCAATGACCGGGCTTTTATGACAATTGACGTGACTACTGTTAGTGCTCGTCGCTCGAGTCATCGTCGCTTGAATCATCGTCGCTCGAGTCATCGTCGCCGATCTCGCAAACATCGTCGGCGCTTGAATCGTCGTCGCTCGAATCATCGTCGCCGTCGTCGCTCGAATCGTCATCGCTGTCGGAGCTTGAATCATCGTCGCTGTCGGAGCTTGAATCATCGTCGCTGTCGGAGCTTGAATCATCGTCGCTTGAATCATCGTCGCCCAGATCTACGCAATCGTCGTCATCGTCGTCGTCGTCGTCCGGGAGGCAATCGTCATCATCGCTCGAATCATCATCGCCGTCGGCGCTTGAATCGTCATCGCTCGAATCATCATCGCCGTCAGCGCTTGAATCGTCATCGCTCGAATCATCATCGCCGTCGGCGCTTGAATCGTCATCGCCGTCGTCGCTTGAATCATCGTCGCTCGAATCATCGTCACCGTCGTCGCTCGAATCGTCATCGCCGTCGGAGCTTGAATCATCGTCGCTTGAATCATCGTCGCCCAGATCTACGCAATCGTCGTCATCG
>JABDKV010000213.1 GCA_013002045.1 Gammaproteobacteria bacterium | reverse complement strand
GGTTGGGGTTGGTTGGCTTCGGTTATCGCGGCTGAAGCCGCTCCTACGGGGGAGGGAGCGGGTGGGAGAGATTGCGCCGGGGTTGGGTGGCTTCGGGGTCGGGACTGAAGTCCCTCCTACGGGGAGGGGCGGGCGGGAGTGGGTTACTGGTTGTAGCGGTAGTAGTGGTAGCCGGTGTAGGCGTGGCGTGCGCGCGGGTGCAGATCGTTCAGTACGAAACCATTTACGTGGGCGCCGGTGTGCGCGAGTTTCGCCAGTGTCAGTTGCACTTCGCGTGCCGTTTGTTGCTCGCTGCGAATTACCAGCAGGTTGATCGCCGCGAGTCGTCCCAGTGCTGCCGCCTCGGCTGCACCGAGCACCGGTGGGGCGTCGAGCAAAACCAGGTCGAAGCGCGTCACCAGGTCGTCCAGCAGGCGCTCGAATCGGGTGCTGGTCAGCAACTCCGCCGGATTCGGTGGCAGCTCACCGGTACTGATGACGCTCAGTCCGGGGGCGACATCCTGTTGCAGTACTGTTTCCAGTGACGCCTGATCGGCAATCAATTCTGTCAGCCCGGGTGCTCGCGCCATTTCGAACAGGCGATGCAGGTGTCCACGGCGCAGGTCGGCGTCGATCAGCAGGACCTTCTTGCCGGTTTGGGCGAACAGGGCTGCCAGGTTCGATACGACAAACGACTTGCCGGCACTGGGGATGGGTCCGCCAATAGTCACGATCGGCCGTTGCGCATCCAGCAACAGGAATTCGAGACTGGTCCGCAGCGATCGCAGGCTCTCTATTGCAGCATCGTGATTGTCACTCGCCACCAGCAGTGGTCGCAGCTTGCGCTCACTGAGCGTACGCTCATGCTCGCTATGCGGCACGATAGCGTAAACCGGCAGATCGGTAATTTTCTCCAGTTCGTCCGGATCACGAATTGTGGTGTTCAGCGCTTCGCGGATAAACACGAAGGCCAAACCAAGCAGCGCGCCGAGTATGAGACCGAGTCCTACAGTCAGTGAACGTCGCGGCTTGATTGGACGCAGCGGCACGAATGCCCGATCGATAATGCGGATATTGCCAACGGTGCCAGCGCGCACGACTTTCAGTTCCTGGGCACGGTTTAGCAACAACACGTATAGCTCGTTGGCAACACGCACGTCGCGCATAAGCCGCACCGAGTCCTGCTCGGCTGCCGGTAAGCGACGAATCTGCTGCTCAATGCCAGCGCGGGTCGATTCCAGCTCCGCCAACTGGTCAGTCAGCGCCACCCGTACCGGGTGTTCGGCGGTGAAGCGTTGGCTCAGCTCCGCTTGCTGCAGCTGCAACTCGGAGATACGCGCATCGACTTCCCCCAGCTGTTCCAGCAAACCCTGTGTTTCGAGGCTCAGATCAATGGTTCCCTGTTGAATCCTGTACTGGTTTAGTGCGGCCTCGGCTGTGTCGAGCTGGTTTTTCAGTTCCGGCAGCTGGCTGTCGAGAAACGCCAGTGTCTTGGCCGCATCTTCGGATGTGCGTTCGACATTCTGGCGCAGGTAAATCGTTGCAATAGAGTTGAGCGTGTCTGCAATCAGTTCGGGCGACTCGCCTTCCAGCGTCAACTCGAGAATACCGGTTTGTTTGCCGCGTTCGGCAACGCTTAGGCTGTTGTTTAGTTGGGTCAGTGCATCGAGCCAGTTGCGTCGTATCAGTTCGAAGCGCGTACCCGGGCGCGCGACCAGTTCGGATACGAACAGCGAGACCCCGCGCCCGCTGGCTGCGGTGCCCACTTCGCCCTCGAGTACGGGCTCGTCACGGTAGGAGAGGCTGTAGCGGTTGTCCTTGCCGGCCTCGAGGATCAGACGCTCTCCCTCCAGTGCGCGCGGGACATCGAGACGATCGACACGAATACGCTCGCCACCCCAGGCGTAATGTCCAAGTCCGGGAACAGCGGCTGCCGGTTGCGGGCCATCGCGACGCTTGGCAATAACATGACCTACCAGCGGGAAATGTAGCGGTCGTGCGATGAGGTCGAGTTTTTGCTGCGCTATTGCTTCGCCCAGGACGGTTCGCGAGCGTACGATTTCGATCTCGGCCTCGGTTGGTGTTTCACCGGTCAGCACGGTCGTAAGCTCGACAATGCCGTTGAACCCGCTGGATTTCTCTTCAACCTGGATTAGTGCGTTGCTGCGGTAGACCGGGGTAGTGACGATGGCGTAAAACAAAGCGAGTGCGGCGACGCTGACGGTAATAAACGCCACCCAGCGCCATTGGTCCTGCAAGGTCGCGATGATCTCGCGTAATTCGAAGAATTGCTGATCCCGTTCGGGAGTTGCGGGTGTTGCCTGCTCGTTCATCTAGTTCTGCAGGTCATCAACGAGGCTTTGGGTTTGCCACAGTGTCTGGATGCTGGGTAGCAGCAGGCTGACTATGCGATTCCAGCGTGCCAGACCGGTTGCATCTATGTAAACGACATCCTGTGGTTGCATCGCGAAGCGGGTTGCCAGCAACATCGAATCCGGTGTGCGGGCATCGAGCCAGTACACGGCGGGCTTATTGTCTTGCTGACGGAAAACAAAAATTCTACGGGCGTCGGCTGTGCTGTTGTCAAAGCCGCCGCTACGGGTGATGACCTCGGCCAGGTTCAGACGGCCATTCGGCATGGCAACGACGCCAGCCTGGTCGATGCTACCGAGTACGTGCACGCTATAGAGGCTGTTGTCAGGCACGTGCACCAGGTCGCCGTCGTCCAGCACCAGATTCTGGGTCAGGTCGCCGTCCTGCAGCAGCGCCAGCACGTTAACGGCGTGCACGCTACCGTCGTGGGTAACCCGAACTTCCTGCAGCGCCGCCGTCGGTTTGGCGCCGCCGGCGAGTCCGATCGCCTCGATCAGGGTCATTGGCACATCGGTTATTGGAAAAATGCCAGGGGTCTCGACTTCGCCGGTGACGTTGATTCGTTTGCTGCGGAAGGCCGCCACACGGACATCGAGCTGTGGGTTCTGGATGTACCGTGCAAGTCTTGCGGACACCAGTTCACGAATCTCGCCCAGGGTTTTGCCCGTAACAACGATCGATCCGACGTAGGGGAAAAAAATGGAGCCATCGGCGGCAACGAGGTGACCCTGGATCTCAGGGGAGCGAAACTCGCCTGCCGGAATGGTCAGCTCAGGATGATCCCAGACCGTGAACGTGAGTATGTCTTTCGCACCAACACGGTATTCATAGCTTGCAAGCTCCTTATCGAGTTGGGGGTTAGCTGAGACTCCGCTGTTATCGGTCTGCACCTGTCGCGCCAGCATCGAGGCCGTTATTTGAACAATGCCGTCGACGGCTGCGCTGTCGCTGCCGGGTGCCGGCATTTGTTGACCGGGTGTGACGCAGCCACCGAGCATCAACAGCGCCACCAGGGTTACGGCGATATGCTTCATAGCCGGTCGAGCTGCTGTTTCCAGCTGGCAGCCGCGGTCGTGATCAGTTCGAGCACATCGCGGAAGACCTGCTCGTCACGTTTATACGGATCGGGTATGTCCGTATCGTCCCAGTGACCAAAGCGAAAAACGCGACCGCGAGCGTGTGGCCAGCGTTCCTCGATCCAGCGTGCATGTTGCTGTTCCATAGGCAGTACGATATCGGCGGCCTGCAACAGCGATTCATCCAGTTGCCGGCCCCGGTGTGTACTGATGTCCAGACCCTGTTCCTGCATGAGCTGTACCGCCATCGGGTGCGCCGGATCGCCAACCAGTGCGCCGATCCCTGCCGAGCTCACACCATACGCCGGGTCGAGTAACGAGCCTAACAGTGCTTCTGCCATGGGGCTGCGGCAGATGTTGCCCACGCAAACGACGAGTATTTGTTTTGGCAACGTTATTCCAGTGCAGCGAAGACGTGAATTCTAGGCAACATTGCGGTGCATGGCCAGAACTCAGGCAGTCAGGCTCGCGAGCAGCTCCCGCACCTGCTGCTGAAAGCGGCCGATAGTGTAGTTGCTCTCCCAGTCATCACGGCAGTTCGCCCGAATTGCCGCTTTTTCAGTGTCGGATAACGCCTGGAAATTGCGGACCGCCGCGGCAATGGAGTCGGCATCGGCTTCGCAGTGCCAGCCGTTATGACCGGGTGTCACGATTTGTTGCAAAACGCGGAAGGGGGTGCATAGCACCGGTGTGCCGGCGGACAGGGCTTCGAGAGCAACCAGTGGCAGTGCCTCATTGCGATACCGGGTAGGCAGGACGAGCAGGTCTGATTCAGTTATCAGGCGCGCTTTCTCGTCGGTAGCAATGACTACACCGCGATAGTCAATCTCATTGCCGAGATCAGCTGGCCCCATGTCGGCGGGCGCGCCGGCCACGGTAAGACGAACCTCTGCGTCGCCAGCGCGCAGCTTGGCGTACGCCGACAGAAGTTCTGGCAGGCCTTTCTCGCGGATCAGGTTGCCAAGGTAAAGAAGGCGTACCTCTGGGCTGGATGCGCGATCAGGTGCGCGCAAGTCCTCGCAGCCGTTGATCACGGCATGCACTTTTGTATCGGCAAACCTGAAGTGGTTGCGATAGTAGGGGTGGACGACGATTAGCGCGGTCGCACGGTTTATAAGCCAACGCACAACGCGTTTTTTCCAACGCGGCAAACCCAGGTAAAACGCACGGAAGCCACCCGAATGTGAATGCAGGACGATGCGATGCCGGCTAAGGATTAGCGGCAACAGCACCAGCGTGTTCTTGACGATGCCGGGCCAGCTCGCACTGAGTGTGCTGTAACTCGCCTGGCAATGTGAACCAGCGCGAGCCGTCGTCAACCAGATACCGAGCAACGCGCGCACCCGCAGCAGCACGCCACCAGCGTGATCGAGTGAATCAGTGGCGATAGTCGCGCTGCAAGCCGATCCCAGTGCGTCAATTACCTGCCCGGTCACCGTGCTCATGCCGGTACGAAGGACCGCGCCGCGATTAGCAACAACGAGCCACCTGGTCATGAGCGAACAGTGGATTCCAGCATAAACGGGTGCAGGCGTTCTGCCATCGAATTTACTTTGAGTTGCGCAACAACAGCGCTGATAGCTGTGCGCGCGGATAAAAGTGCGACTTTCTCGTCGTAGGCAGCAGCAAAGAGCCGGACATCATCAGCGGGTCTGTTCCCAGACCACTGTAGCTGGGATGGACTGGCGCCGACCATTGTGAAACGCGCGCTACCCCCGAACGCCGGCGGCAGTTGCAGTACCCAGTCAAAACGCGATTTCGGGGTGTCTCCCTACGTCGAACATACATCCGAATCCGGTCGAAAAGTCTGAACTGACGAGGTTCGCCATTGTTGGGTGCGACTAGTTGCCACCACAGCAGTCGCCCTAGGTCACACAGACGCCTGGTTCGGTTGAAAGGGTGTTGCAGGGCTTTCCTGAAGGCACTCACGGAAGGAATAGTTCCCTGGCGCATTCGTCAACCCAGTCGAAGATATGGTGTTCACGTCGAAGCTCCTGCAACCGCAATATTTCGCGATTGAATGCGTCGTCTTCGGCTCGGCGGCGAATGGACTGTGCCAGGCCGGCGGCGGTTAGCGGGGCAAGTGGGTAATCCTCTCCGAGAATTGAGCGATGGCCCTCAATATCCGAGGCGACAATCGGGATGCGATGCCACAGTCCCTCAAGGACAACATTCGGATAGGCGTCCAGCCTCGATGGAGCCACGAGCATGTCGTACACGGACATCAATCGTGAGGCATTTTCTACCCTGCCCAGGAATGACAGTCTTTCGTTGGTCCCATGTTCACTACGGAGCACGGCAAGATCTTCGCCATCGCCGACGATGGTCAGTGTGTATTCGGGGTCCAGCTGGGCGAGTGCCGCAATTGCCAGGTCAATACCCTTGCCTTCGGTGTCGATTCTAGAGACGAGCAACAGTCGTCGGGGCCGGGTCGACAGCACGTGTTGCGGGTCATCTATCGAGTCCCGATTACAATTGTTCCAAACCACGCCTACGTCCGTGTCGGGGCCCAGCAGCGCCAGTAATCGCTGGCGAAACGCTTCAGACTGGACGACGAAACGGGTCCCGCGGCTGCAGGCACGGCGATACAGCCGTCTCACATTCGATGCGGATAATCGCAGCCGCAGGCGTTGCAGCCGGTTGCGGGTCTGCTGGCGGAGGAGGTCTGACGCCGCCGGGTGGTCAGCGCGTATGAAGTGGATATGCTTGACGCCTGGGAGTCGGGCAAACGAGC
>JABDKV010000174.1 GCA_013002045.1 Gammaproteobacteria bacterium | reverse complement strand
TTGCCGCTGCCCGCACCGGCCAGCACCAGCAACGGTACGGCGTCGCTGGTAACCGCTTCGCGTTGCGCCTCGTTCAGGTTCTCGAGTATCGGCGTGACATCCATCGTCATGCAACCTGTGTCATTCGGACGTGCCGGCCACGGGACCATCCTGTCCCGGGCATCACCCGCTTATTCGTCACACAGCCATACCGTGGCTTCTTCATCGCCGCTCTTGATCGCCATCTCACGGCAACTTTCAAGACTCATGCCGGTGGCAAAATCGTAGCCACATCGCGGTTGCCGGGAGCTGTCGGCGTAGACCATCGGTGGCGGTGAACGATCGAAGCCACCCAGGCCCAGCGAGTCGCGCTTTGCGGACAGCTCGTCGTACAAACCCTGTGCCAGCGTACAGGCCTCCTCGACCTGCTCTTCGCTCATACGCCCTTCGATCTGACCGGCATTCATGTCGCCGAACATCGGCTCACTACCGGACATGGTGCCGACCACATTCCAGGCGTAACTCGACACCAGCGGGTCGACCGGCGAATCGCGCATGGCGAAAACCTGCTCAAGCGCCTTGTCGTCAGATTTGAACTCGACATCCCGACTGTCATTGGAAATCCGTGCGTACAGCGCCGAAATTTCGTTCATTGCATAAACCGACCCACGGGCGGCAGCAGTGCGGAATAACTCCAGTGCCTCAGCCGGATTGTCTTTGGCGATGCGGTTGGCGAGGATCTGCGCTGCCCACATGTCACCGTTGTCCGCCAGGCCCTTCAAAGTCAGGTTGTCGTACTGCTCGTAGGGCTGGTCGTAGTACATCTGTCCCGATGCATCGGTCATCGGGTAACCGCGGGCCCGGGCCCAATCCCGCCAGCGCCGTTCCAGCTTGTCGAAGCCGTACTCCGACAATGCCTCCATCAACGCCTTGTCGTCGACCAGCTGCGGACCAATCGGTGGCGTTATAGCTGGCTCTGCAACGGGTTCGGACACCGGTTCAGGCGGTGGCGGCGCGATCGGCTCGGGATCTGTGGCCACGACGATGTCAGGAACCGCGACAACCGGTTCAGGCAGTTGTGGTGCGGGTGCTTCCTGTAACACCACCACCGCGGCTACGAGGACGACGACGGCCGCCGCAACGAGCAACATCCAGGCCTTCATCGAATCAGCAACTGCAAGTAGTGATCACCGAGCAGCAATATAAATACGCCCAGCAGGTAAGAAATCGAAAACGCGAACATACGCATCGGCAACTCCGGGCGTGGGCGCACCTGCAGTGCTATAGCGTAGTAAAGGAACCCCAGATCGAGCACGACCACGCCGGCCAGGTATACCAGGCCACTCATGCCGGTCAGGAACGGCATCAGGCTGGCGATGACCATCAGCACGGTGTAGAAAAGAATATGCAAGCGGGTAAAAGCGTCGCCATGGGTTACCGGCAGCATTGGTACGCCGGCGTTGGTGTATTCCTTGCGACGGGAGATGGCCAGCGCCCAGAAATGCGGCGGTGTCCAGGTAAAAATTATGATGAACAACAACAGCGCATGCGGGTCGATGGTGCCGGTAATTGAAGTCCAGCCCAGCACCGGTGGCGCGGCACCGGCAGCGCCACCAATGACGATGTTCTGCGGTGTGGCGTGTTTAAGGAACGCGGTGTAGATCACGGCGTACCCGATCAGCGAGACGAAAGTCAGCAATGCCGTCAGCGGGTTGACGAACAGCACCAGTATCAACATCGATACCAGGCCCATGGCGAAGGCGAATTGCAGCGCCTGGCGCTCGTTCATCGCTCCCTGTGGCAACGGCCGTCGCCGGGTCCGTTGCATACGCTCGTCGATGCGGCGATCGAGCACATGGTTAATTGCGGCGGCCGACGCCGAGGCCAGGCCAATTCCCAGTGTTGCTGCAAGCAATAGCCACGGATCGAAAGTCGCGCCGGGTGCCAGCAACATACCGACAATCGCGGTAAATACGATCATCGAGACCACCTTGGGCTTGCACAGCTCGAGGTAGGACTCCAGTCGGTTTGTCAGTGTCAGCGTGGTCACGTCGTTATATTTGGCTCAGGCCTGTCGCCAGGCGGCGACGATTAACGCCACAGTCGCCAGTAGCAGCACAGCAGCCGTGCCATTGTGCGCAACAGCCAGTGCCAGGGGCAACCTCTGCAGGACTATAGTCGCACCCAGTGCCGCCTGGATCGCGACAACCACGGTCATTGCAGCGCCGGCCAGTCGCATACCCCGGTGCGATCCGCGCAACGCCGCCAACAGCCCGATTCCGCCCACGACCAGCAACGTGACGATGGCGCCGATGCGATGAGCCAGGTGAATGGCGGTGCGCGCCTGCGAATCGGCAGGTCCGGTGGATCCCAGGCCGCGCCACGGTACGAAGCCATCGGCAAAACTGGCATCGGGCCACCACTGCGACTGGCAGGTGGGAAAGTCCGGGCAGGCGAGCGCAGCGTAGTTGGCACTGGTCCATCCACCAAGGGCGATCTGCACCATCACCACGGCGAGCGCGGCCACGGCCAGGGTGCGAAATCGCGTCGCCGGCGACAGAATCTGCGGTTCGCGCGGCCAGGTACGCATAGCCAGGTAACCCAGTAGCGCCAGTGTCGCCATGCCACCAATCAGGTGCGCTACAACGATGATCGGCTGCAGCAGCATGGTCACGGTCAGCATTCCCAGCGCGGCCTGCAGCCCCAGTAACGGAATCAACAGCAATGGCACCAGCAGAGGAACGAACGGATCATCGCGATTGGCGATGGCGATGGCGGCCAACGCCAGCACGATCAGGCCAAGAAAGGGTATGGCGTAGCGATGGAGCATTTCACGCCATGCCTTGCCGGTTTCCACTGGCGCATCGGGAAATGCCGCATTGGCGCGCTCTATCTCGGCCGCGCTTTGCGGCGGCGTCAGCTGGCCGTAGCAACCGGGCCAGTCCGGGCATCCGAGGCCGGCGTCAGTCAACCTGACCCAGGCGCCAGACATGACAATGACGAGTGTCAGGACTGTGCCGATCAAGGCCAGCCTATGAAACCAGGTTTCTGCCACTTTGTGTTTCCTGCCCCCACTGAAATCGCCGCTTATTGTACGGCATCGACATGCTGTGAGGCGGTGCCTGTATCGTTTCGAAACACACGATTACACTAGTGCCATGAAAATCCTTCATGTCCTCGACCACTCGATACCGCTGCATTCGGGTTATACCTTCCGTACACGCTCGATTCTGCGCGAACAGCGCCGTCGCGGCTGGCAGACCTGCCACCTGACCAGCACCAAGCAGGGCCAGATTACAGCGGCTGAGGATGAGGTCGACGGACTGCTTTTCTTCCGTACCGGCCGCCAGGCCGACTGGCCCTACCGCGTCCCGGTTTTAAATCAGTACGCGGTGATCAGCGACTTGCGCCGCCGTTTGCGCCAGGTGGTATTGACCGAGAAGCCCGACATCGTCCATGCCCACTCGCCGTGCCTGACCGGACTGGCGGCGCTGCCGGTGTGCCGCGAGTTCGAGTTGCCGCTGGTCTACGAGATGCGGGCGTCGTGGGAAGACGCGGCGGTCAGTCATGGCACGACAACCGAGGGCAGCCTGCGTTACCGGGTGACTCGCGGCCTGGAGACATACCTGCTACGACGCGCCGATGCGATCACGACGATCTGTGAGGGTCTGCGCGCAGACATCGCCGCGCGCAATATCGCGCGGGACCGCATAACGGTGATCCCAAACGCCGTTGAAGCTGCCCAGTTTACTTTTGGGCTGTCGCCGGATCGGGCCCTGCTCGAAGAACTCGGGCTCAATGGCAAGACTGTCATTGGCTTTATCGGCTCGTTCTATCACTACGAAGGCCTGCACCTGCTGGTCGATGCCCTCGGTCGGCTGACCGACCGCCTGCCGCAGGCACACCTGTTGCTAACCGGTGGCGGGCAGGAAGACGAAGCCCTGCGTCAACAGGTCGAAAGCAGCGGGCTTGCAGACCGCGTGACATTCACTGGTCGTGTCCCGCATGCCGATGTGCCGCGCTACTACAGCATCGTCGACATCCTCGC
>JABDKV010000271.1 GCA_013002045.1 Gammaproteobacteria bacterium | reverse complement strand
CTGCAGTCGCGTCCGCGTGGCTGCTCGGCAGGTACCAGGCTGATGCGCAGCCGGTGCCGATGCGAGGGATTGGCAGCGTCCTGTTCCGCGTAATTCTCGACCCGTTGATGGAATTGATCTCGCGGCTACGCTGGGCGGCGCTGCTGGTACTGGCACTGGTGTTGACCTACCGCTTCACCGACCTTGTCTGGGGTGCCTTCGCATATCCTTTTTATCTTGGTACCGAGCACGGCGCGATTGCTCACACGCTGGACGAAGTCGCGATCGCGTCCAAGACCTTTGGCACCGTCATGACAGTCGTCGGTGCCGGCGTCGGTGGCGTGGCCCTGATTTTTATCGGTCGCATGCCGTGTTTGCTGTTCGGCGCGTTCATTGCCGCCGTGACCAACCTGCTGTTTGCCGACCTGGCCGGCGGTGCTGTGTTCCTCGATGCGGCGCTGGCCTGGACCCAGCTCGACCACGCATTCGCAGCGCTGGGCGCAGATCAGCGTATGGCGCGGCTGATGCTGGCGATTGCCGGTGAGAACCTCGCCATTGGTTTTGCCAGTGTGGCCTCGGTGGCCTACCTGACGTCGATCGTCAATCCGCGCTTTGCCGCCGTCCAGTACGCGTTGCTGGTGTCGCTGACTATGCTGATTGGCACACTGGGGCGACCGGCGCTGGGTGAGATGATCGAAACGGACGGCTTCAGGGCCGTCTTCATACTCACCGCCTGGCTGGGTATGGTCGCGGTTATCCTCGCCGCACTGGAGTGGGTGCGACAATCACGCTCGCGGCCATTGGTAACCAGCGATAACGACGCGCAAAGCTGAGCTAGCTGTCGAGTACCTTGTCGAGTGGATTCTCGTGCCAGTCGACACGGTTGTTCTCCAGATCGACACCGTAGTCTTCCTTGTCGATGTCCATTGAACCGGCCCAGTCTTCGGGTGGCTCTACGCTCGCCAGCAACATCTGGTGCCAGGCATCGAGTTCATACTCTTCCACAGTTCCATCGTAGTGTTGCACTTCGATGGTACCGTCATCTTCGTCGAAGGCGACAACTTCGAAAATGCTGCCTCCGGACATTTTGTACCAGTCACCGATTACAGGATTTATTTGCGTCATATCGCTACCCCGACTAACACTCGACTGCTATGATGTGCGCCGTTTAAAGCATCCTTGCAACCTCTACTTTAGCTCAACGCCACGTCACTGCAACAACTTTCTGTTACAAACCTGTCTCGGGTTTTACCTTTGTTGCGTAGCACTATGATCGAACAACTCATCAAGCAGTTTGTCGTCTTTTTTGTCGTCGTCGAACCGATCTCGCTGGTACCAATGTTTGGTGCTTTGACGCGCGGCGGCAGCGTACGCTACCGACGCAAGATGGCGCTCAAGGCGGCGGCCTTATCGGCATCGATCCTCGTCGTTTTTGCACTGATCGGCGACTATCTGATGACAACGCTCAGCATCACTGTCGAGGCGTTCAAAATCGGTGGTGGCGCATTGTTGTTCATGATCGCCGTTGACATGGTTTTTGCACGCCACTCAGGTCTGCGCTCGACGACAGTGCGTGAGCAAGAGGAAGCGCAGTACCGCGAAGACATTTCGGTCTTTCCGCTGGCGTTTCCCCTGATTGCAGGGCCCGGTGCTTTGGCCACAGTATTGTTGATGCTCGGTGAAATGGGCGACGACCACATTGCTTTCCTCGGCATGATCGCCGTAATCCTGGCAGTAGTGCTGGTTGTATTGGTCTTATTGTTAACTACCCCCTACGTCATGCGCCTGATCGGCCGCAGCGGCGCCGACGTACTGGCGCGCCTGTTCGGCGTCGTCCTCGCCGCCCTCGCATCGCAATACGTAATAGACGGCATCCGCGCCACCTTCCTCACGTAGGCGCGCTGCGCGCGCCTCCCCGTAGGAGCGGCTTCAGCCGCGATGGCGGCGCAGCCGCCGTAGGAGGGACTTCAGTCCCGACCTCTTTCTTTATCACTTCGAACCAGCACCTCTCGTGATAAAGAATCGGGGCTAAAGCCCCTCCTACGCGCGCTACGCGCGCCTCCCCCGTAGGAGCGGCTTCAGCCGCGATTGTCCCCCTAGTAAGGAAACCGATTCATCTCAAGGATGACTGACGGTGTAGGCTGCGGCTCCGTCGCCTCAATATCGAACACATAGCAGCCCCGCGTCGGCACATCCAGCGGAATATTCGCGCTGCTGTCAGCCGCACCACCGGCGTATTCAATGGCAACTCCAGGTGTCGTCGTCGTGGGTGGATCGTCGTACTCGGTGGCCCAGTCAGCACTCGCCATCTTGTACTCGTGTATTCCGGCGTCGAAATACATTCTCGCCTGGTAACGCCCGCTACCGGGTTGCTGATTAATCAGCTTAGCCTGCGGTGGCGCCGCCCAGTTATTGAACGTGCCACGCAGAAACAGCTCGTCGCCAAACGACTCCGCATGATCGAAACCGGTGTCACCCTGCACACATGGCAAGCACTGCGGCATGATGCCGCTGGGGCCTGGCTGTCCGAAGAACTGCCCCTTCAGTATCGTCAGGTCGACAAAGTTAACAATGCCATCGCCGTTAAAGTCGGCATCAGGATTCCAGGTGGGCGACCCCTCCGATGAGAAGAACGCACCCTTGAGCGCGGTCAGGTCGATAAAGTTGATTGCGCAATCATTCTCGCCCGGGGCGATGTCGGCATCGCAGTGGTTGCCAAAGCCGTCGAAGTCGGTATCGCGCTGTGATGGGTTGTATAAATTCAGACAATTATCGACAGTATCGTAAACCGCATCGCGATCGGAATCCGCGGGTGTGATAGCCAGTCCGCTCAGAGAATCAAAACCGTTCTCGCCAATGGGGGTAGTTGTGCCATCAGCCAGGTCGTAGGTAAACAGCAGGCCCGGCACGCTGGCGTTGTTTGCACCGCTACCGCCAAAGATAGTGGTACTGGCGTCGTTGGATGCCGTCATCGCCCGGCAGTTGTCGACAGAACCGCTGGGGAAACTCACGGCATTACCGTTGGATTTGTTAATCGACAGCAATGATCCGTTATTAGCGCAGCCGTAAAGTTGCTTGTTACCCGCATCAAATGCGAGGCCTGGCACGCGGGTACCCATGTCGCCGATCAGTGTCAGCTCGCAAATCTGCGTACCAACCGTGAACGAGGCGTTGACAATGCCCTCGATGTCGCCACTGTTATTCCACAACGACTGGATGGTGACTTCCCACTGGCCGCCGCCGCCGAAATTAAGCGGAACCATGACATCAGCTGTGAATACGCCTCCTGTATTGGGCCATCCCAGGTCGACATCACAACCGCTAAATACCTGGCAAGAAGTGCCTTCGGTGCCAAATCGGGCGGTGGTATTGGTTGGGACATGACGCATTTCGAACCAGAAATCGGAGCCCCACGAAGCGGCTGTGGTTGTCAGTGTCACGTTCATTCGGGCAAAGGTTACCGTTCCCGGACTCGCGCCGAATGTCAGTACCGGCGGTGTTGTACCTTCAATGGGTTCGTCGATCAGGGTCAATCCGCCAGCTACGGCAGTTTCGGGATTGCCGATCTTCACCAGGTCCGAGGCGCTATCGCCAAAGGTCTCATTCCAGGCGCCATGCAATTCGCCTTCGATGCAGGCCAGCGCCGGCAAGGCATCGCCAGGCACATCGCAGTGGTATGTTTCTGCGCCACTCAATGGGTCAATGTTGGCCAGGGCCGAGACGCCACCACCAACGGCGCCAAACAACTTGCCGTTGCAAAATGCCAGGTCGTTGATGGGCCCGAAAGCACCCAGTTGTGCGCGGAACATACCGTCACCGGTCGTCGGATCGATGTCGAGCAACAAATTCTGTGCAGAACCTGTCGTTCCCAGTAGTTGACCCGGTTCAGGCGAGCAACGTATATCGAGTTCATAAGCACCCGTCGACGTACCCTGTGTGCCGAAGCCATCAAAGTCGTAGTCGTCGAAGCCGGCAACGGCAATCGTGACCTCTCCGCTGGCGGGCATATTGAAACGCAGGTAGGAGTCGACCGACGGTGCTTCACCCGGGGCCGCTCGGTCATCATTGAAGTCGAGCAAATTGCCCGCTGCGTCGAATAGCCCCAGCACCGAGTTCAGCGAACTATCGGAGATAGCGGCATCGATATCCACGGTGACCGGCAAATCGGCGGGTCCGGTAAATAGATAGAAATCGACATCGCCTTCGGGGTCGAGTTGCCGGCTCAGCGTCATCTGAGGGCAGGCTCCTACAATTGGTGTAGCCGACGCAAAGGTGTTGTTGGGCTCACCGGCGTTGGCCTCAACACCGACGACATCGAATGAGCGAACCACCGGCGTGGCCGGCAGGTACGCCGGGCTGCCGTATTGGGCCGCCTCAA
>JABDKV010000158.1 GCA_013002045.1 Gammaproteobacteria bacterium | reverse complement strand
CGTGACCGCCTCATGCAGGGCATGGCCTGTGGCCTGTCCATGGCTATCGTTTCGCTACTGATTCACTCCGCCGTCGATTTCAATCTGCAAATCCCGGCCAACGCCGCCACCTTCGTCGTCATCCTCGCCATGTGCTGGCTGACCCGCTGGCTTGGCCACCGCGCCCCGGTTCCCCGCCGCACCACCGCAGACGACCCCGCCCTGGTCGTAGAGCTCCCCGACGCCCCGTAGAAGCGGCTTCACCCGCGATCCGTCCCCGTCTTTCCCCTGTAGGAGCGGCTTCAGCCGCGATCCGGCGCGCGCAGCGCGCGTAGGAGGGGCTTCAGCCCCGATTCTTTCTTTCTAACGACGACGGTGGATCGAGGTCGGAAAGAGGGAGGTCGGGACTGAAGTCCCTCCTACGGATCGCTGCGCGATCCATCGCGGCTGAAGCCGCTCCTACGACGGAAAGATCGGCGCGCGTAGCGCGCGTAGGAGGGGCTTTAGCCCCGATCAGAGCATCACACCGCGATGAAGCTTCGTCGTTAGAAAGAGGGGGTTATCGCGAATCGATCTGCTGGTCGCGGATGGTACGCAACAAAGCTTCAATTACGACGCCAGTCGTATCAGGTTCGGCACCGCTGCGGGTCGTCGGTGTCATTCCTGGCAACCGTGGTTGCGAGGCAAGCGCATAAACCAATTCGGTAAAACGCAGGTTATTGCGATTCATGCTTCGGGTTCTCAACATAGCTCGCCACCAGTTCCTGGCGGGTCTCACTTAGAGAAAACAACGGAGCGGGTGGCTCCTCTGGGACGCCCGGGTGAGTCTCCGCAGCGATCTCTTTGTGCCGGGGACGTTCCCCCAACAAAAGCTTGAGCAGATCGGTGAACCTGGTTGCGGCACTCATTCGAACTGTAGCCCCTGTCCCGTTTAACGTGGAAACGAGTATAGGGAGCAGGGCGAACCGTATATGTGCGCAATCTCACACCTTACCGTGAGACTGCTTTACATAATTATCAGAGGTGGGTCTAACTGTCGACTAGCGCCAACAAGTTGACGTTGTGTCGTTATTGTCACCGTCTCGGGCCGACTTGTTGCCGAAATTGTCCAGCGACAAGGTCGCGCACTTATCATCCTGCTTTTGCGACTCGACCGGTGAGGCCGTTGCGGTGAAACGACTCGTCAGGTCATCGCTGGCCACAACGTAAGTATAGTAATCACTGCTATTGCCTACATTTAGCCCGGCGGCACTGAGATCTGCCGTATAGCTGTTGTTCTGCAGGTAAAACTTCTCCTGCGCTGCCGCTATACGCATCAGCGTTGCCATGCCATCGGTGCGATTGGAACGTATAACATGATTGCGATAGTTGGGCACGGCTATCGCCGCCAGTATGATCAGGATGGCAACCGTGATCACCAACTCGATTAGTGTAAACCCTGCATTGCTGTTCACCGGTCAATGTCCTCCTGCACCCAGTATGTCGGCCGCGGACGGTTATCGATCAGAGGATCGACTATCTCGGTACCAATAAGCATGGTGATTTCGCTGACTTCCTGGTCTGAGGGATCGCAGGCATCGCACGGCGGCTCCGTAAACACCAGCGAGGGTGAGGGTGGTATGCCGGTTTGTGATAATTCGGTGTACCTGTCGTCCGGTGCGGGCTGATCGAAATAGGTCACTGGCCGACCCGTCAGAATGTCGACCGCGTACAGGCGACCGTTTCCGGTGACGGCTGTCGGGGCACAACTGGCCGCGACAGCTGTGGGTGTGTAGGTGGTGAAGTAAATGCGATTCAGCACCGCCAATGGTGCTGACAGGTTTTTCTCTTTGGCATCGAAACGGATGTACCAGCCAGCACGTCCCTGGAGCTGGTCGGTGGTCGGGTCGGCCAGGTTCGTCACATCGAGCAGGTCGACGGGTTCGATCGGATCCGGATAATCGACAAGATCCGTCTGCGGATCGCGGGGAGGTGCAAATGGGTGTGGATCGCGCAACATGGCAAATCCATCGTCGACATCATTCTCGAGTGGATGTGCACGGTGTCCGGTGCCGACCGAGATGGTCAGGAAACTGCCCGATTCGTCATCGATGATACGGGTGACACTCGGTGGGTAATAGATTTTGCGATTACCCGACTCACCATCGCCGCCGAGATCGGCGAAGACGTTTCCGGTGATATTACCGTCGTCGTCAATATCGAAGCGCCAGACCTTGGCCGCCGTATCGCCGACATAAATCCGATCATCAGTGCCGTCCTGATCGGTATCAAGCACTCTCAGATCTGAAGGAATGCTGTGCGTCATCTGCGGCAGTGTCAGGTCGGCCTCATCGCGAATACTGGCCCACCATATGCGTTGCCCTGTCTCGGCATCGACCATGTAAACCGCGCGACCCATATCGTCACTGGTTGCGGGTCTGTTCTTGGCATCCTGGTTCGGATCGTTGCCGCCGGCAAACAGCAATACCGTTTTGGTGTCATTCCCGACGGGTACGCGTGCGACAGTTGGCGCCGACCAGGTCTGGCCTAGCTCGGCAAACTGACCCTGGCCACCGCGGATTTTCCACAGCAGTTTGGGGCTGTTGAACTGAGTGATGTCGAGTGCGTAATAGTTGCGACCGCCGCGACGCATGCCAACGAACAGGTAAGCTTTTTCTCCAGATTCGACGATACCGTTGTTATTGGTTTCATCGATCCACACCGTCAGGTCACCGTCGAGACCGTAGTTGCGTGGTGTGCCAAAGGCCTGGGGTTCGTTGCGTGCCAGTTTATCCAGTCGTGGCAGCATCTCGGATGGTATATAAGCAAAATGTTCGAGATTGCTGGCGCCCGCGTTAGCCGGCTCGGGATCCAAAGCGTGTAAAACACCGTCGTTGGTGCCGAAATACAGCGCGTACTGGTCGTTGGAATACGCCACCAGAGTAGGTTCGCTATGCAGCGGGTCACCGACAATCTGTCGTGCCTCATTGTTGGCGTCTATTCCGCGTGCCCAGCGAATGACCGCATCCCGCCTGTCTTCCGCGACCTGGAGCAGATCTGCTGTCAATTCGTCATTACCTTCGATCACCCGGTTTCCATCTGCCAGCAGGTTGCTGCCGGCGATGTCGGTGACCACTTTGCGACTGGTGGTCAACGTCGTTCGAAAGCCACCTTCAGCGACTTCGCCGCCATCGGCGGACAGCGACCAGAAGCTGCGGGCACCGTCTACGAACACACCACTTTCATCGACCGCGGCCTGGCCATTGGCATCGACGATCGTCGGCGTGGATCCGGTCTCGGCACCGGCGGCACGTCCTATACGGTATTTCTTGAGATTGCCTTCCCAGTGCGGTTCCGTCTGTCCCGGCGGCTGGAACATTGCGAGATAGATGTCTTCGCGATTGGTCAGGCGGTTTTGTGTGTCAACAGATAGCGATGGCGACGAGAAGCTCTCCGCTTCGGTCTGGATGGACGACAGGATGTTGTCGAAAGCAAACGCCAGCGACGTATCGTCATTGGCCACGAAATAGCCAGGATCGGTAATCGGGTCGCCATTCTGGTCCAGAACAAGCTCGCCATTATCGTCGCGACGGGGCACACGGCCGGTAGCCGTTGCTTCCAGCAGCGCCTGTTCGGTCAGGAATCCGATGGTAAAGGTGCTGATGTTCTGCACGCCTGGCAGACCCGGTACCTGGTCAACCTCGAACAGGTATTGCGCCAGTTCGTCGAGGCAGCTCTCGGTACAGGTCCCCTGGTTCTGGCTAAACCCCGGCAGGCCTTCGATCAGGCTATCGCCCTCAGTGTCATCCGCCGGCAGACCGTCGGTCAGGATTACGACATAGTTACGTTGGCACTGCAGATCGACCGGACTCAGGTAATTGTTGCCATTACGCGATTCCGGAACTGATGGCTGCGGACCGTTTTCGTCGGTCGAGTCGAGTCCGTATTCAACATTACCACCCGAGTAGTATTGCCGTGCCTCGTACAGGGTCTCGGCCAGCGGTGTCGTACCCTGCGCGGTCATGCTGTCTACAGATTGTACGAATGACTCGACGTTATCCTCATTTGGCGCCATCTCGTGCAGCACCATGCCGCCCTGAGAATTGACTGAGAAGCGCATCAGACTGGTATTGATGCCGGTAAGCGGTGTGATGACATTGCGCAACACCTTCTGCACCACGGCGATACGGGTGCTGATGGTATTTTCCTTGCCTCTTTCCTGGATCCAGTTGAGAAAATTACCGCTGTAAAAACTATAGGTGTTACCGGTGTTTCTCCAATCGACCGCAAGCATCTCATCAGTGGTCCACGGACCGGCCTCGCCATTGGCGGGAAACAGGGCGTCGCCGCCAACGTCGCCATGTACGCCGAAGTCACTGGCGCACTCGGTCAATCGGTCGCGGCCCTGTGTGCCGGCACCGGCATTCGACAAGACCACCAGTGACCAGGCATTGGGTTCGACTGCAGCGTCGAATTGCGCAAAGCGATCGCGATAACGCCCGTTAGTTGCGATCACGTCGAGAGCCGCCTGACAACGCATAGCCTCAGTATTGATCCAGAAGCCCTGATTGCAATTCGGAATCGACACCTGGTTGCTGCTATCGATAGACCAGTAAAGTCGATTGATGTCGCAGTTGCCGGTGTAGGTGACGGTGGGATCGTAGTCGTCGCCAATAATGACCTCGCTGGTCATGCTGCCCGAGGTGTCAATCATGAAAAGCACATTCGGACTGCCCGGATCGAGAATGGCGCCGACCAGGATTTCGGTATCGTCGGCATGGGCGAGCTGACCCAGTCCCAGTGTCAGGGCAAACGACAGCGCCAGGGAAATACGTTTCGACATTAATTTAATTCCAGAAAATTACGCGTGTGACGCGGCGACTCGCAGGATCGAACAGTACTGTGGCACCGCTACGTAATTGCGTCGCCTGAGTCAGATTCAGCCTGTTGCCTCTACGAAGAATTGTCGTGTCGGCATCGATTGTTAGTCGCAAGGTCTCGCAGTAGTCGCACATACGCCCATAGACGACAGCGCGGTCAGCGGCCTGCTGCTGGATACGCAGCTGGGTAATCTCGGCTGCTTCCTCCAGTGCGACGATCGGCGGAGCGGCGGCATAAGCGACCGGCACTAGTAACATGTTCAGCAGCACTATGGCTTTACAAAATTTCATTGCCTTGCTCCTATCGTCCGCCCGGTGCCAGCACGAAATAGCCAATACGCTGGGCCGAACGGGCGCCACGCACCGGCGTTGTTGCTTCACCACGACTTTCGAAATGCACCTGGTGTGCGGCTTCGCCAAAAGCGACGATGCCCTGGTAAGACGTGTCGACATCGACGGTAGCAATCGTGTTGCCATTGCCATCGTCGTAGTTGTAGGCGATGTCGGGACGTATCAGGTCGCCCCGCACCTCGGTGCCATTGAGGTTAAGCTGGCTTGCAGCGATGCCCATTTCGCTGCGCAGCGCCGACTCCGCAGCCTGGAAGGCATACTGACCGCGTTGCATATTATCGGCCATGACCAGTTCCAGCGTTGACGTGGTCATTCCCGATACGCCCAGCAGCGTCAGTATCATTAGTAACACCAGGCCAATGATCAGCGCCGCGCCCTGTTGTCGTGCCGGCATATTCATAAACTTGCCTCCGGTATAGCTTCGTTTCGCAGGAAGATCGTTCGCGACACCAGCAGACGGCGGAAATCGGCCTCGTCTGCGGCAGGCGTGTACTCCCTGTCGGCATAGGTATAGGTGCGAGTGTCGGTAAAGCCGATCTCGGGTGATTCTGATCGCATACGCAGCCACACGCGGACCGCGCGCACAACGGGACCGGCATTCAGGGCCGCGTTATCCGGGTTCACATAGCGATCGACGGTGCCATTGCCATCGCTGTCGATACCGAACTGCACCTGCAGGTCTTCGACGCCGGGAATGATTTCCTGGTCTATCAGTGCCGGCCCGGTGCCCAGTTGTCGCCGTCGCAATGACGGCACCCCGTCATCGTTGATCGTGTTCGGGCGTACGTAGTAAGCGTGTGCAAGCAGCAGATTGTTCTGACCTTCGCCAATCGGCGGTTCGGCGGTGCCGGCGAACAACGCACCACGCCCGGCCTCATGCGTGCGGATATAGATGCGACCGGCTTCGAGATCAGCCGTATCGACGGCGCGACCACTGGCATGGCGTACGGCAATGCTATCGGTGCCGCC
>JABDKV010000157.1 GCA_013002045.1 Gammaproteobacteria bacterium | reverse complement strand
CGTTGTAGTAGTCCTCGGCATGGATACCGAGCACCGAGGCCTTGATACGCAGGTTAATATCTTTCGACACCAGCGTGACGCTCGAGTCTTCATGTTCTTTCTGCAACGCCAGCGTATTGCCGAGAATTGTATTATCCGGCCGGTTGCCAGGCAGGTCGTCGGGCAGCAGGTAGGGCAGGGAGCGGGTCTGGAAAAACAACTTGCCGGCGCCGTTGAGTTCATCGTCCTCGTCGAGTTCCTCGACCATTCGCGAGGGTAACGGCAGACCGTCGTCAATCCGTTCCTTGTTTGTGTCTTCGATGAGACGATCGATAAAGCGCGACGCCTGGCGCGCATTGCGGGCCGCCTCACTCATGCCTTTCTTGGTGGAGTCCAGCTCCTCCAGTACCACCATCGGCAAGTACACATCGTGTTCTTCGAAGCGATATAGCGCCGTCGGATCGTGCAACAGCACATTAGTGTCGAGAACGAAAATACGCCGCCCAGGGCTCGGAGTCATAGCAGCTACCGTTTTATTTGTTCAGGTTTTTTACGGCGTCGAGTACGTCGTCGACGTGACCGGGTACTTTCACCTTGCGCCATTCCTGGCGTAGTTTGCCATCGGCATCAATCAGGAAAGTGCTGCGTTCGATGCCACGCACTTTCTTGCCGTACATGTTCTTGTCCTTCATGACTTCGAAGTATTCACAGAGGTCTTCGTCTTCGTCAGCAAGCAGCTGAAATGGGAAGTCGAACTTCGAACGAAACTTTTCATGCGACTTCACGCTGTCGCGCGACACGCCCAGGATCTCGGTTTTCTGCCGACGGAATTTACGATAGGCATCGCGGAAATTTTCGCCTTCGGTGGTGCAGCCGGGCGTGTTGTCACGCGGATAGAAATAGAGGACGACATTCTGGCCCCGCAGGTCCTTGAGACGGATGTCTTGCTCGCCGGTGGCCGGTAATTTGAAATCGCGGACGACGCGTCCGATCTTTGCAGGCATAGGGTGTTGTTATCCTTTGACGGGTTCGAGGATGGCGTCGAGATTCATGCGATCGCAAAACTCCATGAATTCCTCGCGCAACGCGGCAATGTGTACCGATCCCGGAATACTGATCGCGATCTGCACTGAGAACATCGGCGCACCGGTGTGGGCCGCGGCATAAGAGCGCGTATTGAGCTCGGCTATCTCGATACCGTGGCTGGCAAAAAAGCCGACCAGGTTGTGCACGATGCCGGGCTGGTCGAGGCAGACCACATCGACCGCGTAGGGCAGCATATCTTCGCGCACCTGGCGTGCCTCGGTGCGGCGTAGCGACACAGTGAAACCAGTGTGCTCGGCCGCCTTTTGTAATTCGCTCTCCAACCGACCCATGGTGTGCCAGTTGCCGGCGACCATCATCAGCATGGCCAGGTCCTGGCCCAGAGCCGTCATGCGGCTTTCCACGATATTGCCACCGCAATCGAGGATTTTCTGCGTCAGCTGCTGCACGACACCGGGACGGTCGTTGCCGACCGCGGTGATAACGATTAGGTCTTTCATGGAGTGAGAATAGGGAAGGTCGTTCGCACCAGCGCAGTGTACCGGGATCGCACTGCTGCGCAACCGTTTTCGCTCCTTGCGCCCGGTCGACGCGCCCGGCTACCATCCCCGCGGCGACAGGACAGACCTATGACAAAGCTATTCACCGGCAGCATCGTTGCACTGGTCACGCCGATGACCAGTCGAGGTCGCATCGATTCAGATGCTTACACGCGATTGTTGCGGTTTCACCTCGGTCGGGGCACCGATGGCATCGTCGTCGGCGGCACCACCGGTGAGTCGGCAACACTGACCCCCGACGAACTGTCGCAATTGCTGGTCAGCGCGCGTGAGCAGCTTGGCGAGCGCGTCCCGCTGATTGCCGGCACCGGCAGCGCATCGACACAACATGCAATTGAGTTGAGCCGGCTGGCCTGCGAGGCTGGCGCTGACGCCTGCCTGGTGGTCACGCCGTACTACAACAAGCCCACGCAGGTCGGGTTGGAGCGTCACTACCGCGCCATTGCTGACGCTATAGACAAACCGGTCCTGCTCTATAACGTGCCCGGACGCACAGGGTGCGATCTCGCAGTTGACACGGTGATCCGGCTCGCCGGTCACCCGCGCATAACCGGAATCAAGGAAGCAACAGGCGACATTGCACGCGCACCGGCCATACTCAACGCGACTGAGAATTTCACCGTCTTGAGTGGCGACGATTTCTCGGCGCTCAGGCTGATGCAGGCAGGCGCTCACGGGGTCGTATCGGTAACAGCCAACGTAACACCGGCGCGCATGAGTGCCCTGTGCAAGGCGGCCCGCGACGATGACCTTGCCGCGGCCAGTCAAATTGATGCACAGTTGCAGCCGCTGCATCGGGCACTGTTCGTCGCACCCAACCCAATCCCGGTCAAGTACGCCTTGCACCGGATGGGCCTGGTAGCTGACGGCATTCGCCTGCCACTGACGTGGCTGGAACCTGACGCACAACAAGACGTCGAAACAGCATTGACCGCACTCGGGGTGGAGACTGCCACAGCATGAACAAGCTATCGATTATTCTCCTGGCGCTGGCCGCAACCGGCTGCGCCAGCTCACCGTGCGACAAGGTGCGGCCGTACCAGCAGGTGCGGCCACAGGATCCACTGGTCGTGCCTGACGGTCTCAGCGAACCTGAACTACGCAGTCGTGCACCAGAGGTCGACGGCCAGCCTGAACTGCGTCGCGCCGATGGTCGGTGTATCGAGCAGCCACCGGCGTTTGATCCGGCGGAAGTCGAAGCGGGCTGATTGAACGACCCGCGTCGCGCGTGTAATCTGCGCGCTCACGGAGAGGTGGCCGAGTGGTCGAAGGCGCACGATTGGAATTCGTGTAAACGTTAACCCGTTTCGTGGGTTCGAATCCCACCCTCTCCGCCAATCCCCCCGTAGGAGCGGCTTCAGCCGCGATTCTTTACTACGAAAGTGTTGGCTCGACGCTAAGCACAAAGAGATCGGGACTGAAGTCCCTCCTACGGCTGCGCCCACAGCACGAAGTCTGGACAACACAATCCCACGACAGCTGGCTTTATCCGCCCAGGTCTTTCGCGGCGTCGTGCGCGGCAAGTGAAGCAGGACGCCCGAGCAAAGCCGCGCCCGATTCCGTCAGGCCATGGATGGCCTGACGGATTTAGCCGCGAAAGGCCTGGGCGGATAAAGCCAGCTCTCCCCCGAAGCGTTTCTTTCGTCGCAATTGCCGAAGGGCGCGGCCCCGATTCTTTGCGGAAGGTCACGTTAGAAAGAATCGCGGCTGAAGCCGCTCCTACGGGGAGAGGTTGAATCGCGCGGGCGCAGGCGCGCGAAAGACGCTATACTGTATGGTTATACAGTTTTGGCAACAACGGACACCCGGTACAGTGCGCCGTTGGTCCGCGTTGGTCCCCCCGCGACGACGAGCCGTGAACTCCGCCAGGCCCGGAAGGGAGCAACGGTAGCGGTGCAGTCGGGTGCCGGGGTGTGGCTGGCGCGGGCCAGCTCATCACGCGCCGATCCAATACAATCAGAATATGAGCTATACCGTACTGGCGCGTAAGTGGCGCCCCCGATCCTTCGAAGAGATGGCCGGCCAGGAGCACGTACGTCGCGCGCTGACCAATGCCCTCAATGACGATCGGCTGCACCATGCCTTTCTGTTTACCGGCACCCGTGGTGTCGGCAAGACCACCATCGCACGCATCCTGGCCAAGAGTCTGAACTGCGATAAGGGTGTTAGCTCGCAACCGTGCGGTGAATGCGCCAATTGTCGTGAAATCGACGAAGGTCGTTTTGTGGACCTGATCGAAGTCGATGCCGCATCGCGGACCAAGGTCGACGACACGCGTGAGCTGCTCGACAACGTGCAGTACCGTCCGACACGCGGTACCTACAAGGTCTACCTGATTGACGAGGTGCACATGTTGTCGAAGCACTCGTTCAATGCCTTGCTGAAAACGCTGGAAGAACCGCCCGAGCACGGCAAGTTCCTGCTGGCGACGACGGACCCGCAGAAGCTGCCGGTAACAGTGTTGTCTCGATGCCTGCAGTTCAATTTGAAGAAGCTGCCGGTAGACCTGATTTTTGAACGGCTACAGCAAATCTGTAACAGCGAAGAAGTTCCGGCGGACGAGCCGGGCCTGATGCGCATCGCACGCGCGGCTGCCGGTAGTATGCGGGACGGGTTGAGTCTGCTCGACCAGGCCATTGCATTCGGTGCTGGCGAAATCAAAGACGACGATGTGCGTGCCATGCTCGGTTCCATCGATCGTCAGGATGTCGCGCGGTTGATTGAGGCGGTTCTTGGTGGCGATGCCAGTGCGGTTTTCGCACTGGTGCAGTCGATGGACGAGCATGCCCCTGATTACGAGATGGCGCTGGTCGAGATGGCGACATTGATCCAGCGTGCGGCGCTGGCCCAGGCTGCGCCCGATGCTATCGACGATAGTCGCGGCGATCGCGAACAGGTCCTGGCTCTGGCTGCCGCCAGCGATGCCGAGGCGCTGCAATTGCTTTACCAGATTGCTTTGATCGGGCGGCGTGACCTGTACCTGTCCGGCGACCCGCGCAGCGGCTTCGAAATGGTGTTGCTGCGCATGCTGGCGTTCCGACCGGCAACGGCAGGGGATCAGCTGCAGACCGCACCGGTAACCAACCAGGCCGCTGCTGCTGCAGCAAACAAAAAACCATCGCCGCCAAAGGTAGCGCCGCCAAAGGCGTCGGCTGCAAACAGTAAATCTAAACCGGCGAAGGATGCAAAGCCCGCGCCGGTCGCGAAATCCGCGAAGGATCCGAAGCCGGCAACGGCAGCAAAACCTGCGCAGGCGAACAGGCCGTCCGCCGCACCGCCGCAGCCACCAGCGCAGGTGACGGCACCCGCTGCGACTTCAGCCGGCGCCGGCGACTGGCTCGGCTTAGTCGAAGGGCTGGACGTCCGTGGTGCCGCCAAACAGCTCGCTGCAAATTGTCAGCTCGATCGCATCGACGGCGCGGTGTGGCACCTGGTGCTGGACCAGCGACACGCACACCTGCTTACCGAGAACCTGCGGGTACGTTTGCGTGACGCGCTGCGCCAGCAACACGGCGACAATGTCGATGTACGGGTGCGCGAAGGGGAGGTTGGTGAGGCGACGCTGGCAGCCGTTGAACAAAAAAACGAGGCGGATCGCTTGCAACAGGCACGTACCAGCCTCGAGAACGATCCCAATGTGCAGGCATTGAAAGACACCTTCGATGCCACCATCAAAGACGATTCAGTGCGGCCAAACGATAGCGTCGAAGACGACCGCACCAAAGACCTATTCAATACGGGTGACTCATGAAACAAATTTCCAA
>JABDKV010000268.1 GCA_013002045.1 Gammaproteobacteria bacterium | reverse complement strand
GTCGAGGCTTCGGTGCGCAACGTCTGGATCAATCTTTCACTCGGTGCGCTGTTCGCGACGCTGGTCATGTTCCTGTTTCTTAAGTCCGCTCGGGCGACCGCTGTCGGTGTCATCGGTATTCCCATTTGCACCATTGCGGCTTTTATCGGCCTGCTGGCGGCGGGTAGAACAATCAACGTGATTTCGCTGGCCGGCGTCGCCTTTGCTATCGGCATGACGCTCGACAACAGCATCGTCGTAATCGAAAGTATCGAGCTCAAGCGTCGCCAGGGGCTTGATCGCTTTCGTGCCGCCGTCGAGGGTGTGCGCAGCGTCTGGAGTGCAGTGCTTGCCTCGACGTTGACGACCATCCTGGTGTTTTTGCCTGTCCTGTTCATCGTCGAAGAAGCCGGGCAGCTTTATTCCGACGTCGCCGTTGCAATCTCGGCGTCGATCCTGGCGTCGATGCTGGTCGCAATAACGTTGGTCCCGACGGCCAGCGCCCGGCTGAGCTTTGGCACAGAAAACCGTTCCCCGGGCGAAGGCAATGGCCGGCGTCGGGTTCTTAAGTGGATCGACTGGCTGATCGCAACACCCGGTCACCGCATGATGACGATCGGCGTTACTGTGTTTGCCAGTGCGGCGGTGATTCTTTTGCTCACGCCACCGGCCGAGTACCTACCCGAGGGCGAGGAGCCGAAAACCTTCGCCTCTATGAGCGCACCACCCGGCTATAACCTGGAAACGATGAGCGCCATCGGTCTCGAAGTGCGTGACCATTTTCTGCCGTTTGTCGGCGACGACCCGCAACGCTTTCGCAGCGGTGAGACCGACGTGCCGGCGATCAAGTACCTGAACACGCGTATCAGTGCCGGCGGCATGCGGATTATTTCGCAGCCGGTGGACGCCGGCGATATCGACGCTCTGATGGACGCGATAACGGCGCGTTACCGTCAGTACCCCGGTATGCGTGCGTTCGCCGCGCGTGGTTCGATTATCTCGAGCAACGATGGCGGCACCCGCAGCATCAACCTCGACATCTCCGGGCCGACCTTAAGCGTAATTTATGATGCCGCATTGGCGACCTATCGCCGCGCCGAGGAAGTGCTGGGTAATCCGCGCATCCAGTCGAGCCCCAACTCGCTCGCCCTGTCGCAACCGTTAATCGAGGTGCGACCCGACTGGGCGCGCGCCGCCGAGCTGGGCCTGTCGGCGACTGCAGTCGGTTACACGGTCGCGGCGCTGACCGATGGCGCTTTCGTCGACGAATACTTTGAGGCCGACGACAAGATCGATATCTATCTTTACGGCACGTCGGGCGGACGCGCCGACCTCGACAGTCTGGGCGGTCTGCCCGTCTACACGCCGCAGGGAGAAATTCTGCCGCTTAATGCTATCGCAACAATCAGCGAGACCGTTGATTCCAATAGCATCCGGCGTATCAACGGCCAGCGCACCGTAACGCTCAACGTTATTCCGCCACAGACCATTCCGCTTGAAGAGGGTGTCGAGATCATACGGCGCGATGTCGTCGACAATCTGCGTCAGTCTGGCGCACTACCGGCCAGCATCAACATTGATATCTCTGGTGCCAGCGACCAGCTCGACGCAACAAAGTCTGCGCTGCTCGTTAATTATCCGGTGGCGCTGGTAATTGTATTTTTATTGATGGTCGCGATCTTTCGTCACTGGGGCTACCCGCTGTTAATCATGACAACAATACCGCTGGGTATCGCGGGCGGTATCGTCGGGCTGGCGTTGCTTAACGGCATCGGCGCGGTGCTGACCTCGTTCGGGCTGAACGGATTTCACCAGTCGTTCGACATGATCTCAATGCTCGGTTTTCTGATCCTGATGGGAACGGTCGTCAACAACCCCATTCTTATCGTTGACCGTGCAATACAGCGGCTGGCGGAGGGCGACGGCGACAACGAGGTGTCACCGCTGGATGCGGTGCGCGATGCCGTTTCGTCCCGCCTGAGACCGATCGCGATGTCGACGCTGACTACGCTGTGCGGTTTGTCGCCGCTGGTTTTTATTCCGGGCGCCGGCACCGAGCTTTATCGCGGCGTCGGCGTAATTGTGTTGTTCGGGATTCTCGGGGCGGCCGTCGTGTCGTTGACCATGTTGCCGGCGTTGACCGTCGCCGTGCTGGAGTGGCGCGTACAGCGCAGAAAGGCCGGATCAAAGCCGGAGTCGGGTCTGCTTACGACGCATCCCTGAGCGATTAAAATATATTCGCCCAAACCCGGCGTCAGGGATCGCTTGATAAACACGGGATAGTCAAATAAGTCAGTGCCCGGCACCGACCAAATCGGATAGTCAAATAAGTCAGTGCCCGGCACCGTAGCCGTAAATAAGTCAGTGCCCGGCACCGTTGCTGGTGTGTATAACGCAGATTGAAAATCTAATCTTTGAAGGCATCCGCCGACCAGTCACTTAGTGGCCCGCCGGAAAGAATTTCTTTCAGGATAAACGTTTCACGATTATGGATTGTCTGCAGAAAATGCGTTGCTCCTTTCATTTGCTTGAACGCGCCCAGGCCGCGTTCGATGAATTTTTGTAATTCACCAAGACCGGCCGCGTGGGCCGGCGCGCGCACCAGCCGGACCGTGAAAAAAATCAACGGGTGACCGACAACCTCGTCGAGCATCTCACCTGTTTCCTGTATCAGTTCGATCTGCCGCAGGCGCAGTTCGCGGTTGTCGCAGTCGCGGTACGCCTGCGCGTAAAGTGCCTGATTGAGTGCATTCGGATGGCTGCTAATGTCAATCTGCTTTCGCTGCAATGCTTGCACCAGTTCATTGTCGAGTTCGCGGGTCAACGCATGCAGTTCCACGGCCAGCGCCAGCGACTCGAGCGCGTTTTCTGATAATGCCCGCACGATGATCGGATAGATGCG
>JABDKV010000134.1 GCA_013002045.1 Gammaproteobacteria bacterium | reverse complement strand
GGCACTGAAGTCACGCTGTCCACCGTTGGCATCGTCATTGAGCGGATTGAAGCCGACTGGCGAACCAAGCTGCTGGACACGCTGACCAATCCCAGTGTCGCCTACCTGTTGATGCTGATAGGCATCTACGGGCTACTGTTCGAGGGTTATAACCCAGGCGCGATCGTCCCGGGCGTGGTCGGCGCAATCGCGTTGTTGCTCGCGTTGTACGCATTCCAGGTACTGTCGGTGAATTACGCCGGTCTGGCGCTGATCCTGCTTGGCATTGTGCTCATGATCAGCGAATTGTTTGTTCCCAGTTTCGGTGCGCTCGGCATAGGTGGAATACTCGCTTTCGTTATAGGCTCGATCATACTGATGGATACTGATGTACCCGGTTTCGGTGTCAGTCCGTGGATTATCGGAACAGGCGCCGCTGCCGGTGGCAGTGTCGTGATGGGTATCGTGTGGTTTGCCATACGTGCGAGGCAGATGCCCATCGTGACCGGGCGCCAGCAACTGGTGGGCGCCGTAGCCGAAGCTGTCACCGACATCGGCGAAACAGGCAAAGTTTTTGTCCATGGCGAAAACTGGAATGCTTCGTCACGGCAACCAATCTTGCAGGGCGACAAGGTCCGTGTCATCGCCATCGATGGCCTGCATCTCGAAGTCGAGCCGCTTTAACCGCTACAGGAGTCAGTAATGGAATTTTCACTCATTGTCGTCGTCGTTTTGGTCGTCGGCTTTTTGTTCAGCGCGATCAAAATACTCAACGAGTGGGAACGCGGTGTCATCCTGCAACTGGGTCGGTACAAAAAGGTCAAGGGACCGGGTCTGATCATTGTGATCCCGGTTATCCAGCGTATGATTCGCGTCGGCTTACGCGTCGAAGTGATGGATGTCCCGACGCAGGATGTAATTTCCAAGGACAACGTTTCGGTCAAGGTTAACGCTGTTATTTACTTCCGTATCATCGATCCGGAACGCGCAATAACCCAGGTGGCTGAGCCGTTTGTCGCCACCAGTCAGCTGGCCCAGACCACTTTGCGCTCGGTACTCGGTCAGCATGATCTCGATGAGATGCTGTCGGAGCGCGAAAAGCTCAACCAGGATCTGCAGGAAATCCTCGACAAGCAGACCGATGCCTGGGGCATCAAGGTATCCAATGTCGAGATCAAGCATATCGATCTCGACGAGAGCATGATTCGCGCTATCGCCCAGCAGGCAGAAGCAGAACGGGCACGACGGGCGAAGGTGATCCATGCGCAGGGTGAAGAACAGGCCGCCACGATGCTGGCATCGGCAGCAAAGACCCTGACATCGGAGCCACAGGCGATCCAGTTGCGTTACATGCAAACGCTGACTGACATTGCCGGTGACAAGAGTTCGACTATCGTCTTCCCATTGCCACTGGATCTGATTGAGCCGATTCTGCGCAATGCCCAGAATCGGTCTGGCTAGCTAAAGTCGATCGCCTCGTATAGCTGATCGAGTCGGCGCGGTGAGACTCGCGCCGACGTCCGCAATGTCTGTGCGAACAACGAGACCCGGTACTCTTCGACCATGAAGCGATAGCGCCGGGCCGAAGGCTCGCGCAACGCATCGATTCCATGATCGGCCTCGAGCACCAGCCAGCGTTGCCAGTACGGTTGCACATCGCGTTGCAGTTGCTGGTCACGCTGACTCTTTCCCTGCGCAATCGCATCGAGCCGACGCCCGATGGCCTGCAGGAAACGCGGGTGGTGGCGTAGCCATTCGGTCCCGGCGAGTGAAACGAATCCGGGGTAAACCAGGTGTTCGAGCTGGCTGGCAATATCTTCCTGCGCAGGCTGTGGCACTGACTCGAGCCGGCTGGCGGTTTCGTGACGAGCCTCGAGCACCCGGGTTACTGTCTTCGCCAGACGCTCTGCCTGTGGAACCAGGTCGGCACGCAGGTCGTTGGCCAAACGCTCGAATGAAGACCGGTCAACAGGCACCGCATTGCCCATGGCATCAAGTATCACAGTCATCACTACTTCATCGGCCAGTTGTGCTACGCCGCCGGCGTGACGTGCGAGCAAAGGCATGCGCAGATTATTGGCGTTGAAATGATCGGCTATGAGCCCGACCTGTTGCGGCAATCTCAGCGCGATAAGCCGGGCCACACCACGGCGCGTTGATTGCCGCGCCTGGTCGACTGTTTCGAATAACTTCAGTTGCACCGCGTCGCCCTGGTCAACCAGGCCCGGTGCCGCCTCGATCGTCAGTCCACCGCGCTCAATCTCAACGACCCGTGGCAATGCATCGAAGTCCCACTGGCGCAGACCACTGCGATGCCATTTATCGTTGCGCACCGGCGCCATCGCGGCCCGGACTTCAGCACCCAGTGCACGGCGTACAGCATCAAGACTACGCCCCGCGGCCAGGGTCTTGTCGTCCGCATCGGTAACGGCGATGCGCAGTTGCAGATAATCCGGCAACTGAACATCCTGCAGTTGTTCCACCGTAACGGCTTCGCCGGACGCTCGTGTCAGGTAGTGCGCCAGTTGCGGATAAAATGGTTTGGCAACATCAGCGGTCGCGACGAACTTCGCCGCGCGCTCGGGGACCGGCACCAGTCGCCGCCGCACCGCCTTGGGCAATCCACGTAGCAGTACAATCACTTTCTCGGACAACAGTCCCGGTATCAACCAGTCCAGTCGTGCCTGTTCGACAGTACCGATAGCGGCGAGCGGAATCTCGACTGTAACCCCGTCGTCGTCCGCCGCAGGCGCAAAGCGGTACTGCAACCGAAACACATTGGTCCCGAGCTGCAGCGCATCGGGAAACAGTCCGGGATCGTAATCGATGTCCGCTGCCGCCGTGGCATCGTGATACCGCATGCACAGAATCTCAGGGTCTTTCTTTTCCGCTTTGGCACGCCACTGCTCAAAGACCGAAGGCGAGGCACAATTGGCAGGCAGTCGCGCGCGAAAAAAAGCTGCCTGGCGCTGCACATCAGGTAACAGGTCGGTGCGCCGCAAGCGTGCCGAGCGCTCACGCAATTCGGCCGCGATACCGTCGTTATGAGCTCGATAGGCGCCATCACCGCGGTACAGGCCACGCGCCAGACCTTCGCGGGTAAAAACAAGCATCGAAGCCCGCGGATCGATCCCGGTAAAGTCCACGGGTCGGTCGGCGCGCAAGGTCAGGCCATACAGGCTGACCGTTTCACCGGCATAGACGCGTTGCTTCTTCGCTTCCCAGTAAGGCTCAGAATAGCGACGCCGCACGAGGTGCGTGGCAGCACGTTCGATCCAGGCGGGTTGCACAGCGGCGAGTTGAGATGCGTAGGCGCGATGCGTTTGTTGAATAGTCGCCGCGACAATCCATGGCGGTGACTGTCGCGCCCCGGGTACCAGCCTGAATCGCAACCCGCGAGCGCCATCGTATTCCACACCTTCGCGATGATGCCCGACCTGGCTGAGCAGTCCACTCAATGCAGCGAGGTGGACTTGCCGGTACTTTGCCGGTTGTTTGTTAAATCGCAGCCGCAACTCGTGTGACTGCTGCCGCAACTGTCGGTGTATGTCCTGCCATTCGCGCAGGCGCATAAACGCCAGGCCATTGCGCCTACACCACTTGCGTAGCTGACTGCCATTCAGTTCTTTCTGCCGTCGATGAAACAGATCCCACAACTGCAGGTAAGCGATCAACTCGGAGCGCGGATGACGCCAGTCGTCGGCCGGATCGGGATCCTCGACTTCGCGACGATCGGCCGGGTCGGGGATGCTGAGTGCGGCCGTGATGATTAGCATTTCGCGTAACGCACCGTATCGACTGGCGTTGATCAGCATGGTGCCAAAACGCGGATCGACGGCCAGCCGGGCCAGCTTGCGTCCACTGGCTGTCAGCCGTTCATCGTCATCGATAGCCCGCAGCTCGCCCAGCAACCGCAAGCCGTCGCGCACGTATCGCGGATCGGGCGGGTCGGGGAACGGGAAGGCCTCGATATCACCGAGTCGCAGGTCCGCCATACGCAACAGCACCTGGGCGAGGTTAATGCGCAGGATCTCTGGATCGGTATAGGCATCGCGCTGCTCGAACGAATCCTCGCTGTACAGGCGGATACAGGTGCCGTCGCGCACACGGCCACAACGCCCGGCACGCTGATTGGCGCTGGCCTGCGAAATCGGTTCGATCGGCAATCGTTGTATTTTCGACTGGTGACTGTAGCGATTGATTCGCGCCAGTCCAGTGTCTATGACAGCCGCAATGCGCGGCACCGTGATCGAAGTTTCGGCGACATTGGTAGCGAGCACGACGCGACGTTTCTTTCCCGGACTGAACACCCGGTCCTGCTCATGCGCCGCTAACCGCGCGTACAACGGCAAAATGTCGAGTTGCTGATTGAAGTGTCGACGCAGCATCGTGGCCGCATCGCGGATATCGCGCTCACCCGGCAGAAACACCAGGATGTCGCCGTCAAGTTTGTCATCGATCAATGCGGCCACAGCACGCACGATGTCTTCACTGCTATCGCTGTCTTCGTCACCGGGTTGATAGCGAATCTCGACCGGGTAGGTGCGACCGCTGACCTCAATGACCGGCGCATCGTCGAAATGCGCCGAAAATTTTTGCGGGTCGATGGTGGCCGACATGATGACCACACGCAGGTCGGGCCGACGTGGCAGCAATGTTTTCAAATAGCCGAGCAGGAAATCGATGTTGACGCTGCGTTCATGCGCCTCGTCGATGATCAGTGTGTCGTAGCGACGCAGGTCGCGGTCACGACGCAGTTCCTGCAGCAGGATGCCGTCGGTCATGAGCTTGACGCGACAGTCGGGCCCGGTTTCGTCACTGAAGCGAACCTTGTAGCCGACCAGTGTGCCCGGCGCAGTGCCAGTTTCTTCGGCAATACGCACCGCCACGCTACGTGCGGCCAGGCGGCGTGGCTGGGTATGACCGATCAGGCCATTGGTGCCGCGACCGGCACGCAGGCAGATTTGCGGGACCTGGGTAGTCTTGCCGGATCCGGTTTCGCCGCACAGGACGATGACCTGATGGCGGGCGATCGCCGCGGCGATTTCTTCGCCTCGCGCGGCGACGGGCAACTGGCTCATGCCAACCATTATCAGGTACGGGGTCTGACCCCATCAACTCAGCTTGCGCTGCCCTGACCCCAGGTGACGCTGACACGGGCACCACCCTGCGGTGATCGGTCAATCACCACGTGGCCACCAGCCAGCTCGACAATTTCGCGCACCACGGCCAGGCCGATACCCTGCCCTTCGGCGCGCTCATCGCCACGAACACCCCGTTGCATGACCGTTGCGACCAACTCCGGTGGAATACCCGGCCCGTCGTCTTCGACTACCAGGCGCAATCCCGGTCGCGGCGAATCGGCGGCGATAACGGCCGTGGCGCTGACAATCACCTGGTGGTCACAGTACTTGTAAGCATTGTCGAGCAGGTTACCGGCAACTTCGATGAAATCCCCCTCGTCACCGTAGAAGTCGGCGTCATCCTCGATCCTGAGCGTGCAGACCGGCCGCTTGTCGGCGTAGACCTTATCCAGTGTACGCACCAAAGGTGGCAACACCTCGGTCAGCGCCACCGGCTTGTGCCCAAGCGTGATTCCACCCGAGGCGGCGGCACGGTTGAGCTGGTAACTCATGATGTCGTCGATCCGTCGTAGCTGGGTCTCGACCTCTGTATCGACCCCGTCGCGTTGCTCGAGCGTACTGCGAATCACGGCTAGCGGGGTTTTCAACGCATGGGCGAGATTACCAAGCGTATTGCGGTAACGCTCCAGACGACTGCGTTCGGCGTGGATCAGCCGGTTGGTATTGCGGGTGACACCGCGTAACTCGCGTGGATATTGGGTACTGAGCTCAGCCTGGGTGCCGGCTTCGACCGACTCGATTTCCTGCTCGATACGTCGCAGCGGCGTCAGCACCCAACGCAACAGGAAACCCAGTGTAATGACCAGCGCCACGGCGAGACCGGCGAACCAGCCAAACAACTGGCGGCGGAAACGCCGTACCTGGGCCAGGTAGGGTTCGAAACTCTCGGCTACACCAAACTGGTAGCGCGCACTCGTACCGTCGTCGAACTCCCATTCGACCATGAGCGTGTGCACAAATACCCGTTCATCATTAGCCAGTGTCGAGCGAAAGAAAATGTGTTCACCGACGCTGGCAGAAGCCGGCATCGGCAGGCTGACACCGACGGCAGAGTCGGAGCGCCACACCAACTCGCCGCTGGCATCGTTTATCTGTCCGTACAAACCGGAACCGGGGCTGGCAAAACGCGGTTCGGGCAGGTCTTCGGGTACCAGTACGGTGTCCGCGCCGGTGGGCTCGGCTTCGGCAAGCAACAGGAATATCTGCACATCGAGCCGATCTTCCACGGCGCGTTCTGCCGAGTGCCTGAAAGCCAGATCGAGCACCACCACCGTGGCCCCAAAGAACAGTGCCAGCACGACACTGACAGCGATGAGCAGTCGGGCGCTGAGTGAGCCCGTCATTCGATCGCGAAGCGATAACCGCGTCCACGCAGGGTCTCGATCGGACGAATCTGATTGTCCGGGTCGAGCTTGCGTCGCAGACGGCCGACGAAAACCTCGATAACGTTACTGTCGCGCTCAAAATCCTGTTCGTAGATGCTCTCGGTTAGCTCGGTCTTGGAAACGACCTTGCCGGCGTTGATCATCAGGTGTTCGAGCACTCTGTATTCATAAGATGTCAGGTCGACCGCGCGACCGTCGACACTGACCTGTTGCGCGCGCGTATCGAGCGTGACGGGGCCCGCGGTGAAAACCGATTCCGCCCAGCCTCCACGCCGACGCAACAGTGCATTGATACGCGCCAGCACCTCTTCGGTATGGAACGGCTTGACGACATAGTCGTCGGCACCCACTTCGAGACCGCGCACTTTGTCCTGCCAGCGATCGCGCGCGGTCAGGATCAGTATCGGGAAACCGAGTTCGCTGGCGCGCAGGTTGGAAATCAGGTCCATCCCGGACATACCAGGCAGACCGAGGTCGATGATGGCCACGTCAACCGGGTATTCCTTGCCGTAGTAGAGACCTTCCTCACCATCGCCGACAGCGTCGACGACAAAGCCGGCGTCTTTCATCGACTGCGCCAGCGAGTCTCGCAGAGCCTGGTCATCTTCGACTAGTAACAAACGCACGCGAGCTTCCTAGGAGATCCGACCCGAGGCCGCATCCACACGAAAGGTGCGAACGCGGCCCCGATCGTAGACCTTGATGTAATGCACGGGGCGGCCGTTGTCGTAACGGGTCTTGGCACTGATGACTTCGCCGTCGACCATGCGACGCACCCGCTCGACCGCCTTGTCGAGCGAGATGAAGCGCTGCTGGGCAAGCTGGATCACATCACCAGCCGGTGCTGCACTGGCGGGAACCATCAGCGCCGCATTGCAGAGCAAGGCCAACAACAAAATGCCAGGAATTCGTTTCACTCGTGCACTACTCCGTCGTCACTCAGTAGCGGCCATTGCCGACCGGGGTCACCGCGACCCGAACGCGAACCCGGTGGCCCGGCTCCTGCCGGGTACGGGTGGTGTACTCCCGTCCACCGTATACGTAGGTCACATTGTACCCTTCTATGCGACGATCTTCGTACGACTGGTACCGGGTTTCACAACGTTCCACGGTTCGCACCCGCGGCCGGTCGTAATCATCGTAGTGCCGGCGCGCGGCATTATCGTGCCCGACGGCCGAGCCAATCAATGTCCCGACGACGGTCATGGCATCCCGGCCCTTGCCGTCACCGAACTGGCGCCCGATGGCGCCACCGATGACACCACCAACGATACTGGCCCGGGCGGTATCGTGATGACCACGGCGTGACCGCTCATGGACTTCCTCGTGCCAGCATTCCCGCTGCGGCTGGCGCACGCGGACATAGCGGTAAATCGGTTCCACGTCGACCACGTCGGCATAGACGTAGTCGTCACCGCCATAGCGGGTCTGGCGGTAGCGACGATCGCGATTGCGCTCGTCACGGTTGTTGTCATAGCGCGTGTCAGTCACGCGGTAATCGTCGTCGTCATCGTCCCACCAGCCGTCGTCATCGGCGAGCGCCCCGGTCGCGAGCGTCAGGCCGGCGACTGCCAGGGCTGTTGCTGCAAACTTTCTAGTCATTTCTCCGTCTCCGTTAACGCATTGGCAATCGGGTGGTTTCCCGATTACGGCTGCCATTGTGGAGCCGGAGGCCTGAATCAGACCTGAATAGCTGCCTGATCAGGGGTTTACAGCTCGGTTAGGGGATCCTGGATCAACGGCTGGTTTGCGCTTTCTCGGCCAGCTTTGCTTTTTGCCACAGTCGCTCGAGTTGCTCGAGATCGAACCCGGACAAGTGATCGCTACTGTTCTCTTCCATGTGGCGGAAACGCGATATGAAACGATTGTTGGACTGCTGCAGAACCGTTTCGTTGTCTACACCCAGGTGCCGCCCCAGGTTGGCAACTGCGCACAGCAAGTCGCCGATTTCCCACTCCATTCCCGGCTGGTCGCCGGCCGCGATGGCCTCGTCCAGTTCGCCCAGTTCTTCGTCCACCTTGGCCCGCACCGTGGTCACGTCAGGCCAGTCGAATCCCACAGAGGCAGCGCGCTTTGCGATCTTATCGGCGCGGCGCAATGCCGGCAGGCTGCGTGGCACATCGTCCATGACACTGGCGCCAGTGGCACGCCGTTCGGCCGCTTTTTGCTGTTCCCACGCTTCGGTCTGGGCCTGCGAATCGCTGACACAGGCATCTGCGAACACATGCGGGTGCCGACGGATCATTTTGTCATTCAACCGCCGGACCACGTCGTCGAAGCTAAACGCGCCCTCTTCGCTTGCCAGCTGGGCGTGGAATACGACCTGAAACAACAGATCACCAAGTTCATCGCACAGTGCCCGCCGATCATCGCGTTCGATCGCATCGGCTACTTCGTAGGCCTCCTCGATGGTATGCGGGGCAATGGTCGTGTAGTCCTGCTCGAGATCCCACGGACAGCCTCCAGCGGGATCCCGGAGCTTTGCCATGACTTCCAGCAATTTCTCTATTTGATTCATAAATATCTAATTTATTTATTGAAAATTGTATTGTAGAAACCTACTAACATGGCTGCGGTCGCACCCCAGATACGTCTCTCCTGCCACCAGATCTCGTAGATAGGCACCTCGAGACCCATGATCCGTTTGCGCCGCAGCTGATGCCGCTCCGGGTTGAACAGGAATTCCAGCGGCACCGTGAAAGCGTCATCGACTTCATTCGCATCGAGTGTCAGTGGCGGACAGCGCCGGATACGGCCTACCACCGGGGTGACTGTATAGCCAGTGATGGTCAGGTAGTTATCCAGGTAGCCGAGCACGTCGACATGGTCGCCACCGATTCCGATCTCTTCTTCTGTCTCGCGCAGGGCGGCCGCCGCCGGGCCCTGGTCACCCGCCTCGATCCGACCACCCGGGAAGCTGATCTGGCCCGGGTGGTGTTTCAGGTGGCGGGCGCGCTGGGTCAGCAGCACCCGCAGGCCATCGTCATCGTCGATCAATGGCACCAGGACAGCTGCCGGACTGATGCGTTTTGGTCGCAGCCGCTTGCTCACCGCCGCCAGATCGCCCATGGGCTGACGGATCTGCCCGGGTGGCTGCGGCTGCGTATCGGTCAGCGCGGCAACGATGCGCTCGCGTAACTGGTCGTCAGTCAGCCCCCGATACCCCCACGCGTCAGTTGTGCCGGGTCCAGTAATCGTCGTAACTCGGCTTCATCCAGATCGGTTTCTTCCATGGCAACGTCCAGCACCGGTCGTCCCTGTGCATAGGCTTTCTTGGCAATCGCCGCGCCTTTCTCGTATCCGATGACGGGATTGAGTGCTGTCACCAGGATAGGATTGCGGGACAGGGCCTGTTGCAGACGCTCTTCGTTTACCGTGAAGCCGGCGATCGCGCTATCGGCCAGCACCCGCGAGCCATTGGCCAATACCTGCAGACTGTCGAGCAGGTTGTCGGCAATCACCGGCAGCATGACATTCAACTCGAAGTTACCGGCCTGGCCGCCGACCGTGATGGTCGCATCGTTGCCGATTACCTGCGCCGCCAGCATTGCGACTGCCTCCGGCACGACAGGGTTGACCTTGCCCGGCATGATACTGCTCCCGGGCTGTAACGCCGGCAGCGCAATCTCACCGAGCCCTGCCAGCGGACCGCTGTTCATCCAGCGCAGGTCATTGGCGATTTTCATTAGCGCGACTGCCAGCGTGCGTAACTGGCCAGACAACTCGACTGCCGTGTCCTGCGTTGCCAATGCCATGAACTTGTCGGTGTCGGCACTGAAATCGATGCGCGTGGCTGCACTGAGTGCGACCGCTACGCGGGTACCAAACTCGGGATGCGCGTTAATGCCAGAGCCAACCGCGGTACCACCCTGCGCCAGCTTATGCAGTCTCGGACAGGTCGATTCGATACGCTCGATGCAGGCCGCAATCTGCGATGCCCAGGCACCGACCGCCTGCCCCATCGTGACCGGCATCGCATCCATCAGGTGTGTGCGCCCGGTCTTGACGACGGCGTCGAGCTCAATCGACTTGTCGAGTAACACCCGATTCAGGTGCCTCAGCGCCGGCAGCAACTCGTCACTGACCGCGATTGCGGCACTGAGATGAATGGCTGTCGGTATGACGTCGTTACTGCTCTGCGACATGTTGACGTGGTCATTGGGATGCACGTCGCTGCCGAGCTGTTGTGATGCAAGATTGGCAATCACTTCATTGGCATTCATGTTGGAGCTCGTTCCCGAACCCGTCTGGAACACATCGATAGGAAAGTGCTCGTAGTGCAGCCCGGACGCGACTTCCGCGGCGGCGCTGCGAATCGCAGTGGCGATGTCCTCATCGAGCAGACCCAGCTCCTGGTTGGCCTGCGCTGCCGCACCCTTGATCAGGCCCAGTGCGCGCACGAATGGTCGTGGCATGGTTCGCCCGCTGATCGGGAAGTTCTCGACGGCACGCTGGGTCTGTGCTGCCCATAATGCATCCGCCGGCACCTGTAGCTCGCCCATGCTGTCACGCTCGGTGCGATAGTCGTTTGCCATCATTCGTCCTCGGCCAGGTTTGTCTGCCCCAATGATACCCCCTGCGCGCGGCTGTGGTGAGGCCAGTATTTGGGCTATGATGCGCCGCGTGAGCACAGCGATCCCATTGACAGAACTGACCGCAATTGCACCGGCCGATGGCCGCTACGGGCGCCAGCTGCACGCGTTGCGCGATGTCTGCAGCGAGTTCGGCCTGATGCGCTTCCGCGTCCGCGCGGAGCTCGCCTGGCTTGGGCAACTGGCGCGTGATGGCGTGCTGCCACCGCTGGCACAACTCGATGACGGCCGCATCGAGCGACTCGATGAGATAGCAACTGGCTTTTCCCTGGACGACGCCGCGCGCATCAAGGAAATCGAGGCGACCACCAATCACGACGTCAAGGCAGTCGAATACTTCCTGCGTGAACGACTGATCGCCGACGGTTACAGCGAGGATGTCGCGGAATGCGTCCATTTCGCCTGCACCTCGGAAGACATTAACAATGTCGCCTACGCCCTTATGCTGGCGGCCGCGCGCGATCAGATACTGTCACCGTTGCTGACCGACAACGAGCATGAGCTTCGCGAAGCTGCCGCCAAATATGCCGACCTGGCGATGTTGTCCCGCACCCACGGTCAGCCGGCATCGCCGACAACCCTCGGTAAAGAGTTTGCTAATTTTGCGGCACGCCTCGCCCGTCAACATGAGTCTTTTCGGGAAGTTGCCATCCTCGCCAAGTTCAATGGTGCGGTCGGTAACTACAATGCGCACCTGACGGCCCTGCCCGAGCGCGACTGGCCGGCCATCTCCGCCAGGCTGATCTCGTCGCTGGGACTGCAGATTAATCCCTACACCACGCAGATCGAGCCGCACGACTGGATCGCCGAATACTGTCACGCCCTGCAACGCTGCAACACTGTACTGCTGGGGCTCTGTCGCGATGTCTGGAGTTACATCTCGATCGGTTATTTTCACCAGCGACTGGCAGAGCATGAGACGGGTTCATCGACCATGCCGCACAAGGTCAACCCGATCGATTTCGAGAACGCGGAAGGCAACCTCGGCATAGCCGATGCCTTACTGACGCATTTCGGGTCCAAGCTGCCGGTATCGCGATGGCAACGCGACCTCAGCGATTCAACGGTTCTGCGTAATGTCGGGGTGGCGCTGGCGCACTGCACGCTGGCTTACAAGGCGGTGCTGCGGGGTTCAGGCAAGCTTGATGCAGACCAGGAGCGAATCCACGCGGACCTGGCATCACGCTGGGAGCTGCTGGCAGAACCTGTGCAGACAGTTATGCGTGCGCACGGCATACGCGGTGGCTACGAACAGATGAAAACGCTGACCCGTGGTAAGCAGATCACACGCGACGACCTCCACGCTTTCATCCGCAAGCTCGACCTTCCCGACGCAGACAAGCAACGATTATTGCAGCTCGAACCCGCAAGCTACCTGGGCAATGCAGTCGCGGCCGCCAACGCGGCCCATGACAAGACATAATCGGACTAACTGCTGCCTGCTGCCGTCGGCACGATATACTGAGCGCCATGAGTCCATCCTTCGACATACGCCTGGCGGATTGGGATCGTGATCGCGAACGCATTCGCAGCATTCGCGAGACGGTTTTTGTAGTCGAGCAAAAGGTCGATCCCGAACTGGAGTGGGATGGCGAGGACGAGTCCAGCCTGCACGTGCTCGCCGCACCATCCGGCGAAGCGCCGGTGGCGACGGGACGACTGCAGCCCGATGGCAAAATTGGGCGTATGGCCGTACTCGAACAGTGGCGCGGCCAGGGCCTCGGCAAGTTGCTACTCAAGCACCTCGTGCAGGCTGCCGCCGATGCCGGTCACGATCACGTTTATTTGCATGCGCAATCCCATGCCCTGCCCTTCTACGCCGCCGCCGGCTTTGTAGCGGACGGGCCGGAGTTTGACGAGGCCGGTATTCCGCATCGGCTGATGCGCCGCGTTATAGCCGCATCCGCCACGGCCGCAAGAACCCTCACCACCTATGACGAATATGGCGACGCGGTGATAGACCTGTTCGCCCAGGCACAACGCGAGGTCGACCTGTTCACTCCCGACCTCGTTGCCGCTGTCTACGACCGACCTGCGCTGGTCGAGGCGGTTCGCAATTTCGTACTGGGCAACAGGCTGTCACGGGTCCGGATACTGTTACGCTCAACGGATTCGGTCGTTAAGGAAGGCCGACGACTGCTGGAGCTGGCGGATCGAGCCAGTACCAGCATGGCCTTCAGAGTGCTCAACGAGGATTTCCAGGATCGTTCCGATGCCTTTGTAACGGCCGACAGCAGCGTGTTCGCTTTACGTCGACAGGCCCACACCTGGAATGGCGTCTATGACCAGTCCCGCCCGGAAATTGCCCGCCAGCTTGCCCACCAATTCAATGAAATGTGGGAGCACAGTCATGCTGACCCGCAGTTGCGCAGGTTGCATATCTGATACCGATACAAAAAAAAGCGGGCCAGAGGCCCGCTTTCATCAACGATCTGCTAATCGTTAATTCGTTTTCGCCATCGGCGACGGTTTCGAAACCACTACGCGACGCTCTTCCTGCTCAAGGTATTCGACACGGCTTTGCAGGCGTCCGAATTCCTGCTCCATCGTGCGCAATTGATAGCGCAACTCGCCTTTGCGTTCCGCAGTCGTTTCGGCCGACGCCAGTTCTTCCTCGACATTCCTGACCTGGCTGCGGTTGCGGCGCATGTCGGTACGTACGCGATGGATCTCCCTGCCCAGGCGATAACCCGTCAGGAAGTAATATTGCATCTCTGCCGGACAGACATTGTGATACGTCTGTCCGCGTTTTCCGACTTCGAGACCGTTAGGCAAAGTACAAAAATAGTCGAGACCTTCGTACCGGCCCTGCTGGTAAGCCTGCACGTCGGGCTGCACGCCAAACTCACTGCATTGCTTGCGATGACGGGTCAGGCGGTCCATGGTCTGGCCGCGACTGCCGTCCTCGATACCGATCGAGTACCAGTCAGCTGTGAGACATTCGGCCTGGTCCATGGTGGTTGCACAACCACCGAGGAACAAACCACTGAGTAAAATGGAACCTAGGGCTAGTCGTTGACGCATTGGGTGGACCTCAATCTGGATGCACCCAAAAACTAACCCGGACCACGACTGAGTTCGTTCGACTGGTTAACGTTTTTTAATCGTTGTCCGCAGTGTCAATTACATAATCGACAGGGTGGCCGTTAACACGTAGCGTTATGTTCTGCATGTCTGCATTGTCATCGACAAGAACGATGTAGCGACCGTCATTTATGTCGAACACGCTCAGCGGCGAACCGTTGGCGTGAACTGCGACGTCATAACCACGCGTCAGGGCGAACTCGTGATACCAGAGATCGAGGTAGACTGCATCATCAGTGACCGTGAAACTGCCGAGGTCGGGCTGGACCCGCTGCCGTTGCACCGGTGTATCAACCAACACGCCGGGTGTTGCCAGTAATTCCGCCGGCGCCTCTACGCGCACCAGTTCGACATCACTATTGTCGAGTGCGAAGTGCGCACTACCTGAGGTGCACAGCAGACTGTCTGCGAACAGCAGGGTGCTGGAAGTTGCGTCGGCCAAACCACCCAGGCCCTGCAGATCGATGACACTGTCACTGATGACGACATTGCTCGCATTAACGTCGAGACCATCCTGATCCTGCCCGCCAAGCGAGACTCGTGTCAGCAGCACGTCGGAACCAGCAACGGCGACTGCTGCGCTGGATGCGGCGAAAATGTGTACATGCTGCAAGCTGGACGCCTGGCAGCCTTCAAACTGGACACCTGCCGCCAGCAGCGTCGGTGTAGAGTCATCGGGAGTCTCGCCTGCCGCATCGACACCACCGACGACATGTATATAGTCGCACGGCGGGTTTAATTGCAGCACACTGTTGTAGACACCGGGTGCAAGCAAGACAAACAATGGAGCCTGCTCACTGGCAAAACCGAGCTGAGCGGCAGCCAGCCACTGCAGGCCATCGTCGTCACTGAGTTTGACTATCTTGGCGCCGGGGTCGAGCGGATCGCTGCCGACCGCCTGCTCGACACCGTCGACAACGCCGTCAGCATCGCTGTCGTCTTGTGTCGGATCTATTCCAAGACCGGGCTCGAAACGATCAGGCAACCCATCCAGGTCCACGTCCCTTTCGACGACATTCAATGTCAACGGGAATGTAGCCTCGGTGCCAAATGTTCCGGTCACGGTAATGCTGGCGGCGAAGACACCCGTTTGCACGTCGTCACTGGTGGGTATGCCGCTAATTGCGCCGTTAGCAGTATCGATGGCCAGCGACGGAGGCAGACCACTAGCCCGATAACTCAGCGGGACTTCATCGGGATCGGGAAATACAGGCGAGATAGGATCGATTAATGGTCCGGAAAGTTCTCCGGCATACAGGGTCTTGTCTGACTCGCGTACGACAAGGCTCAACATCTCGGTGTGCTGTCCGCCGTTACCATCGTCCGCCGTCACAGCGATAAGACCGGCCGCCACGATGTTGGCAACATCGGAAATCGTGACCGCACCGTTGCTGCTGTCAATCGAAATCGTGGCCCACGGGATAGCATGATTCATGCTGTACAGCACAGTCTCGTTAGCCTCGTCGGCTGGCACCGCCGCCGGTACGACGTTGACGGTAGCGCTGCCATTGAACCCGGGCACGACTGCAATGCTGCCATCGAAGACGAAGACCGGGACATCGTTGACAGGGGTGACCTGCAATGACACTTGCTGGCTGAACAGGTTATTGACTGCCGCGCCATCGTCAGCGGTGATGGTGAACACACCCTGGCCGTTGGCATCGGGCAGGCTACTAATCGATACGGAACCCGATTGCGGGTCGATCGCCAGACTGGCGAAATCGACCGTACCCTGGTCGAGACTGAAAGTCGGACTTGATGGCCCGTCGGCAGGATCGCTTTCTACTGTCAACATTGCGGGTGTCACAAAGTCTTCCGCCAGCGTCAGCGAGTTCACCACCGAGAACGAGGGGGCATTGTTGACATCGGTGACGGCTAAAACGAAGGACGTCGCGACCGGTGTCGTCTCATCCATGGCGACCAGATCGAGTTGCAACGGTGCCGCCTGCGCGTCGGCATCGGTCGGCACCCCGAACAATTGCTGCCCGTCGAATAGCAATCCGCTACCGTCGGGCAAACCGGCCAGGGTGAGCACCAGTAAACTGTCCGTATCAGTAAACACGGCTGACAGATCGAGCGTAAAAGGCTGACCCTCGATCGCCTGCTGATCACCGACCGCATTGCTCAGTACCGGTGCCTGGTTGCGTACAATGACCTGTTGCTGTGCCGACGCGCTGAGTCCCGCCGCGTCGCTAACCG
>JABDKV010000114.1 GCA_013002045.1 Gammaproteobacteria bacterium | reverse complement strand
ACGGCCAGCACGAATAACAGCTCGGCAACCGAGAATCCCGCCTCAGCGCGTTTGCGAATCATTGACCGGCCGCACATACACGTCGCTACGCGATCGCCTTAATGATCGCCGATCAGTTCGCCGGTAATAGAATCGAAACGCCAGCCGCCGGTGCCACCTGATGCCAGACCCAGGACACCGGTATTGACGACAGTCACGGTATTATTGGTTCCTAACGGATTGTCGGGTATCCCTTCTTTAAGATACGGGCCGAAACGGAACTGGTTGGCATCGAAGCCCGTGCAGGCCTGACCGACCGCGTTGGTGTAGTTCACCAGCTGCAGCGGAAACGAGGGCGTGCCAACGGCACCGGTCTGGTTTGCGCCGTTAATACAGGTAGTCGAGCTTGCCGCGACCGCACCCGGGTAGGCGCCGTGTTGCTGGCGATAGAGCTCGGCAACAGCCCGCAGGCTGGCCAGGTTGCTATCGTAGGCCGACTGTCTGGCATCGTCGGTGGTAGCAGAAAACTGCGGCACGACGATTGCGGCGAGGATGGCGAGAATGATCACGACGATCAGTAACTCGACCAGGGTGAAGCCAGAGCTTTGGGTTATGTTCAGTGATTTACGCATGGGTCCTTCCTGCATTCAGATTGCTAATAGTTCAATCGGCCGATGTCCGCAGGTATTGAGCTGGCGCCGGCCGGTTTGTGACTAATGTCACGAAAATTGACAACATCGCCGGGTCATTCCCCGGTGACACGAAAACATCAGACATTTGCGAACGGTGCTGCATCAGCCTACGGCCCGCGACAATTTGAAAATTGGCAAAATCAGTGAGCTGACCAGGATGCCGACAACCAGGCCCATGACCAGCAGCATCACTGGCTCAGCCAGCTTGGAAACGCGGTCGAGTCGGCGCGTGAGCTCGCGCTCATAGAAGTCCGCGATACGGTTCAGGACCGCTGCCAGGTTGCCGGTCTCTTCGCCGGTACTGACCATCTGTCGAACCAGCGGTGGAATGAATTCGGTATTCTCAAAGGCACCGCTGATGCCGCCCCCTTCCTGCACCCGGCGTTCGACATCCACGATAAATTCGCGATAGCGAACATTGGCAACGACATCGCGGCACGATTCAAGCGCGTCGGAGACATTGACGCCATTGCCCAGCGATAAACCAAACACACGGAACGATTGCACCAGGTACAGTTCTATCGCGATCTGGCGAACGCCCGGAACTGACAGTTTCCAGCCATCGAGGCGCGCCCGGCCAGGTTCAGAGTCCATCCATATCTTCGCCGCCCAGAACGCTGCCGCCAGTCCGCCCAGTATGTAGATCCAGTACTCGATCAACAGGTTACTGGCCCACATCAGGCCCAGTGTCGTTACCGGAAGCTGGTCCCGGATGGCGACGAACATGGTGCCGAACTTGGGAAAGACCACTACCAGCACGAAGATCACGACGGCCAGCGAGAACAGTACGAGGAAGGCCGGATAGGACATCGAGGATACAAGGTGGTTACGCAGCTCGTTCTGTTTTTCCTCACTGCGGGTTAACTGCACCAGTACCTCATGCATAAAGCCGCCGTTCTCGCTGGCTGCGATCAGGCTGATCCACGTGGTATCGAAAACCTCGGGATGCTGCGACAGTGCGTAGGAGAAACTCTTGCCTGCCTCCACCTGTTGCGCCAGCGCTTCGATCAGTTCGCGCAACGGGCGCCGGGCGGTCTGCCGGGCCAGTCCGGTCAGCGCGGCATGCAGGTTCATCCCGTTCTCAAGCATCAGCGCCAGTTGCTCTGCCAGGAACAGGCGGTCGGCAGCGCCGACCTGGCCCCGCGACCCGAACAACGTCTTCGCCGCGCTGGCCTCGGGTTTACTCGGTCCTTGTGTCAGTTCCAGTGCCATAGCAACTACAGGCTGGTTACCCGGGCCAGTTCCTCGAGTGTGGTGCGATGCTCACGTACCCGTGCCAGACCGTCGGTAAACATGGTTTTGACACCGCGGTCGCGCAGGTAGTCGCTCAATTCGTCGCGGCTGGGCTCGGAGACGATTAGTCGCTGTAGCGCCTCGTCTGTTTCCAGCATTTCGTGCACCGCCAGTCTTCCGCGGAAGCCGGAGTCGTAACATTCGGTACAGCCGCGACCACGGGCCAGGTGAACAGTTTCGTTTTCCCAGCCATAACGCTGCATTAGTTCAGGCGATGCCAGCGTGGTGGTCTTGCATGACGGGCAAATCTGTCGCACCAGGCGCTGGGCGACCACTCCAATGACTGCCGAAGACAACAGGTAAGGTTCGACCCCCATGTCGATCATGCGGGTGATCGCGCCGGGGCTGTCATTGGTGTGCAATGTGGATAACACCAGGTGACCAGTCAGCGCCGCCTGCACGGCAATTTCGGCTGTCTCGCGTTCGCGTATTTCCCCGACCATGATGATGTCAGGGTCCTGCCGTAGCACGTGTTTGAGTATCTTGGCAAAGCTCAGGCCGATGTTGGCCCGCACTTCGTTCTGGTTGATTATGTCCAGCTGGTACTCGACCGGGTCTTCGATGGTGACAATGTTTTTTTCGATACTCTTGAGAAAGTTGAGCGCGGCATAAAGACTGGTCGTCTTGCCGCTGCCGGTGGGACCGGTCACCAGTATCAGGCCGTGTTGAGCGCTGAGCAGCCGTTTAAACGTGGTCACGTTGCC
>JABDKV010000109.1 GCA_013002045.1 Gammaproteobacteria bacterium | reverse complement strand
TGGGCGAGACCGACGATCTGGTCGGTGGTCGTGACACGGCAAGCAACTCCTGCACGCCGAACCCCGATGGTGAAGTTCGTGGTGTTGACAGCTATCTCGAGCTGGGCCTGCGCGGCTCCTACCAGCTCAGTGATGCCACCAGCATCAGCGCCGGTATCATCAACCTGCTCGACGAAGAACCGCCGTTCTCCGAGCTGGCTGCAGGCGGCTGGCCGTTCTTCGACCAGGCCCTGTACGATCCGCGTGGTACGCGTTTCTACCTCAACGTCTCGCACGACTTCCGGTAAAACCGAAAGTTTAGTGACCTGACAGGGGGCCGGCAGCATTCGCTGCCGGCCCTTTTTTATTCCCCGACTGCGCCCGGAAACAGCGTCGTAATGCCGAACAATGCCAGGCCCTGAAATCGCTCGGGTTTTTGCGCATCCGTGCCTCTGTCGGCAAAAAAGCATCAGGCAATAATTTGTTGTACCAGTGCTACAGGCTGGTTTGTGGGAGAGCTTGCAAAGCATATAAAACAGGGAGTTATGATCGCGAATATCGCGCAAAATATAGCCTTTTCAGTCTGTTGCTACTGCGCAACAATTTCCCTGTGGCAGCGTGTTGTCGTTAAAATGACGCATCCCGCATGGGCCCAGGTGGCTCGCGGGCATGGTTACCTTTTGCAATGAGTGGTAACGAACGAACTGAAACTTGCAATGTTTTACGGGACACAATTATGAACACAGACTTAAAGCAGAAGCTTGCTGATGCAATCAAGATTGCAATAGCTGTAAATGCTGGTGCTATAGGTGTTACTGCTGCCAACACCGCTCTCGCCCAAAGCGAGCAGATGGCGGAAGAGGAAGTGATAGTCACCGGTTCACGGATTCCGCGTAAAGACCTTACAGGTCCGAGCCCGGTCTCAGTGTATGACACCTCAAACATTTTACAGAGTGGAGCCACCTCGGTTGGCCAGATGCTGCGGGAAATCCCGGCGGTCGCCGGTGGTGCCCAGACCACTACCGTTAACAACGGCGGTACCGGTTCGCAGAACATCTCCCTGCGTGGCCTGGGCTCTACCCGCACGTTGGTGCTGATCAACGGTCGCCGCGCGCCGGACTCTTCCGGCAGCAACAGCGGCGTGGTCGACCTGAATACCATCCCGATAGCCATGGTCGAGCGCGTTGAAGTGCTGAAGGACGGCGCCTCCGCCATCTACGGTTCTGACGCCATTGCCGGCGTGGTCAACGTTATCCTGAAAAAAGACTTTCAGGGCGTTGCGATCGCCGTTCAGACCGGGCGGTCCGGCGAATCTGATGGTGAGAAGGACGAGTGGTCCGTGACCTTTGGCGACGCTACTGACAAGTCCAACTACATCATGAGCCTGACCCGCGTCGAAGAATCCGAGACCGTTGCCGGTAACCGCGACTGGGCCAAGCAGGCGAAGTTCCTGCTGTTTGGTGAGTGGGTTGACGGCGGTTCTTCTGCTCCACCCTGGGGCCAGTATGATGGCCTGACGCTCGGCCCGGATTATGCCGGTGGCAGCGAGGCAGGTGGTCTGAAGTCGTATAGCTCGGCAACCGACTCCTACAACTACGCGCCGATCAACTTCCAGCGTCAGCCCAACGAGCGCTGGATCGCAAACATTTCGGGCGGCACCCAGGTGGATGCGCTGTCAAACGCCGGTATTTTCGAAAGCACGCGTTTGTTCGGTGAATTCCAGTACATTGACCGTGAAAGCGCCTATGCACTGGCTGAGCAGCCGCTGGCGCCGCTGGCCTTTTATGGCTTTTCGGCACCCTACTCGGCTGACAATGAGTACAACCCGACGGGCATGGATATTTCGGACTGGCGGCGGCGCCTGGTGGAAGATGGACCGCGTACCGGCTTCACCGAAATCCAGACCGTACGTACCGTCACCGGCCTGGAAGGCGAACTGTCCAACGGCATGATCTGGGAAGCCTACGTTAACTACGGTGAAGTGGATTACTCCAACAGCTACGGTCCGTTGTTCGACCTGAACAAGGTTGCCCTTGCGGTTGGTCCGACCGCGCGTGACGGCGACGGCGTCGTTCGCTGCGATACTGACGGCGATGGCGCGTTCACGGATGACGACGACCAGGCCTGTGTGCCGCTGAACACGTTCGGTGAAAACAGCATCACGCAGGAGATGGTCGACTACACGTCGTTCCGTCAGAACGAGTCCAACAAGGTGACGCAGAAGGTCTATGCCCTGAGCCTCACCAAGCCGGACGTGTTCGAGCTGCCGGGCGGTGGCGTCGGCATTGCCGGTGGCATCGTGCGTCGCGAGGAAACCGGCCTGTACACCCCGGATGCCCTGGTCGCCCAGCTGGCCGAAACGGGTGCCGTGACCGGTACGCCTTCCGACACCACCCAGGGCAGCTACGAGGTTGACGAGCTCTACTTTGAGGCACGCTTGCCGATAATCGACATCCTCGAAGCCGACCTGGGCTTCCGCTACAGCGACTACGACACCTTTGGCGATACCAACAACTGGAAAGCGGGTATGCAGCTGCGCCCCAATGACGGATTGTTGATTCGAGGCTCTGCTTCTACCTCGTTCCGTGCACCCACTATTAGTGCACTGTTTGGCGGTTCCGGCATTTCCTTCCCGTCTGTGAGTGATCCCTGTGCCTCGAACCCGACACAGAATTGCATCAATGACGGTGTGCCTGCTGCCGGTTTTACGCAGATCTCTACGCAGGTTCGTACCCTGGTGGGCGGTAACCCCACAGTGGAACCGGAAGAGGCAGACACCTTCACCGTCGGCTTCGTCTGGCAGCCAGACTTCCTCGAAGGTTCGGCATTTGCCCTGGACTACTGGGATATCGCTCTGGACAATCCCATTACTGGCGTCGGCGCGGGCGTGATCCTGTCCCAGTGCGCTGAAACCGGTGAATTCTGCAACAAGATCGACCGTTTCGGCCCCGGGCCCAATGAAGGTGCGCCGATCCTGCTCGACAACCGCACCACCAACGCCGGTGCAATCGATACCAACGGCTTCGACCTGCTGGCCGAATGGCGCGGCATCGAAACCGGTATCGGTACGCTCGGTATTCGCTGGGAGGGTGCCGTCCTCAATGAGTACGACAAGACCCAGGCAAATGGTGTAGTTACACCACACGCCGGTTACTTCCGTGATGATGAAGATGGTCACTTTGCCGAGTTGCGCTGGACCCTGTCCGGCATCCTGGAAAGAGGCCCGCTGACGGTGCAGGCCGACTTCCGCTTCATCGACGAAGTCACCGAGTTTGGTTCTGACCTCGTCGGTAGCTGCTGGGATTCAGTCGCCATGGCGGTTTCGGTTCCAGGAGTCAATGAGGGCCTGACCTGCGTAACACCCTCGAGCCCGGAAGCAGTCAATAACCTTGGCAACTTCCAGCGCACCATCGACAGCGCCAGCTATGTGGACCTGTACGCTTCTTACAGCTTCAGCGACAACCTCATAGTTTATGGCGGCATCGACAACGCTCTGGACGAAGACCCACCGCTGTCAGTTGACGGTTTCAACGACAACACCGACGTGCGGACCTTCGACACCATCGGGCGTTACTTCTACCTTGGCCTCCGCTCTGACTTTGGCGGCAAGTGAGGAAGATCTGAAAACCACGCAGGGCTGTTTAACCGGCCCTGCGTGAATCAGAACAACCACGCTGTCCCGATCGGGGCAGCGTGGTTTTTTTTGGGCACAAGTTATGGCCGAAGCACTTCAACCGCATAGCCGTGCCGCTTCGTGGAGCCGCTACTGGCAGGGCGGTCACAAGGACACCTGTTTTCTGGCAGGTCAGGCATTCTCCATCCGCGAGCACTGGATGAGTTTATTCTCAAGCCTGCCTGACAATAGTCGCATCGTTGACCTGGCGACCGGCAACGGTGCGGTTGCGCTGCTGGCGGCGGAGGCTGCCAGGGACAATGGCAAGTCCTTTGACATTACTGGCGTGGACTTTGCCAGAATCCAGCCCGACCGGGTGGCCGATAACGATCCTGACCTGGTCAGCCGGGTCAACTTCATCGCTGATACGCCCGTCGAAAACCTGCCACTGGCTGACGCCAGCCAGGATGTTGTGGTCTCACAGTTCGGCTTTGAATATTCAAGGACAGCCGACACTATTAATGAAATTTCCCGTGTGCTGGTCCCCGGCGGTCGCGTCCGCATGTTGATTCATGCGACTGATGGCGCCGTCAGCAAGGCCAGTCAAGGCCGGCTGAAGCGGGCGCGGGATATCTGCGCCAGAGGCCAGCTGGTTGATTTGGCTCGTGCACTGCAGCCCGCGTCAACCGCCGACTATGCTGGTGCGCGCAAGGACGACAAGAACCTAGCCCGTTTCAGGTCGCGTCTCAGCACCGCCCGGAAAAAGTATGCCGCTGCGCCGGATGATGACGTGGTCCATTACGTCATAAGTTACCTGACTGAACTGGTCGATCGTCGCCTCCGCGTCGATCCGAATGACTACCGGCAGGCGGTTGCAAATCTGCAGGCGGAGATAAAGGCTTATTCGCTGCGGCTGAATGCCATGACGAATGCTGCCCGGTCCAAAAAAGACATGGACACGCTGGTCAGCCAGTTACAGGACTCCGCACTGGTCGAGGGCAGTTTCGCGTTGCTTGAAGATGAGCGTGGAGCCATCGGCTGGTTTCTGAAAGCGCATCGCGCCTGACTGGGCTCTCGCAGAACCTGCCGGGGGCAGTTCATCAGATGGCCCTGGCGATTGGTTGAAAACGCCGATCGACGTCAGCGCGGAACCAGCTCACCCCCCAGGATGATCAGGTTGCCGACGTCGAGCGCGCCCGCCGCGACGCCGTTGCCCCGCATCTCATTGATAACAAGATCGGTCTTGCCGTCGTTATTGACATCAGCGCCGGCTGCGCTGTACATCAGGGTATCGCCGAGGTCAGCCCCCGATGTTTGTCCGCGTGCGCCGTAGATATCGGTAATGGCAAAGCCGGCCGGCCGGCTGCCATCGAGCAGGTCAATAATAGCTGGCCAGGGCCCCGGCTGGCCCCACAGCACATGCACGATGCCGGCGTGTACGCGGCCGAGTGGATTGCCCAGCGGTGATGAGATGCCCAGGTCGGCGATACCATCGCCGTCAAAATCGCCATGCAGCGAGGTATCGGCCGATATTGTGCCGGCAGCTATGCCGAGAATGGTCGACACGCTGATCGCGGTCGGCACCGCGTTCATACTGAACGCCTGGTTGCGCAGTGAGCTGGCGTCGAAAAATACATGCCCCAGGCCGCTTTCGCTGCGGCCGCGCCCGTTGCCGCGGATATCGCCGACAAACAGGTCGGCAGTGCCGTCGCCGTCGTAGTCCAGACCGCCAAGCATTTCCTCCGCCAGCCGCAGATTGGTAAAGGTGCCGCTGACAGTGCCGCCATCCACGCGGCTGAAGCTCGCCGGTGGGGCGTCCGCCGACAGCACCAGCCCGGCCGGCCATGTTGCGCCTGCCGGGAAATTGTCGTCCCAGAAAATGAACAGACTGCCACCAGGGTTGCCGCCGTTCTTGATCGCAGAGCCGGGTGGCGCGCCGTCAGCTTCGAGCTGTGCCCCGGCGCGCGCCAGCGCAGCCGCTATCAGCACCTCGGCGCGCAGGTTGTTGTCAAGATCGGCCAGCGCAACGGTCGAACCAAAGTGATAGTCCTCTGATCCTGCCGGTGGTTCGATTCGCAATACATGACCGGCCAGCGTGGTTGTGCCAAAACCTGCCAGGTCAAT
>JABDKV010000092.1 GCA_013002045.1 Gammaproteobacteria bacterium | reverse complement strand
ATAACGATCAGCTCTGCACGCAGCGAACCGGCCTGTTTCAATGCCTCGAGTATCGCAACCAGATCGCCCGGGGCCGCACCGACCTGGTTTACCGCTGCGACGATTTCATTAAGGGTGACACCCGGCTCGAACAGGAACATGCGATTCTGTTCCTGCACGATCTCGATGTCAGACCGATCGACGACAACAGTGTCCCCGCCTCCGAGTGGATTGGGCTGGCTCACACCGCTGCTCTCGGTAATCGTAACGGTCAGCGACCCGTGCGAGACCGCTGCCGGCATCACGCGGACATGCGCGCCAATCACGACCGTTCCGGTGCGCGAGTTCACAATGACCCTGGCAGCCGCTGTGCCAGGTTCAACTTCGATATTTTCCAGCACAGAAACGAAACTGATTCGTTGCGCCGGGTCCATTGGTGCAGCCACCTTGATTGATGTTGGATCGAGTGGCTCGGCCGTACCGGCCCCGAGCACGGCATTGACGGCATCGGCCAGCCGGTTTGCTGTAGTGAAGTCAGGGCTATGCAGGTTGAGCAGCACCGAGGGTAGCTCGCTGAAACCCGACGGCACCGAACGCTCGACCGTGGCCCCGTTGGGGATACGACCGGTACTGGTGATATTGACGGTCACGCGTGAGCCGTCACGCCCCGACGCACCAAATCCGCTGACAATGACGTTGCCCTGCGCCAGAGCATAAATCTCTCCATCGGCGCCGCGCAACGGCGCCATCAGCAGGCTGCCACCACGCAGGCTTTGGGCATTACCGATCGACGATACCGTGACATCGATACCCTGGCCGGGCTTGGCAAAAGCCGGCAATTCGGCGTGCAGCGATACGGCAGCAACATTCTTGAGCTGCGGACTGACATTCTCCGGCACTGTTACACCGAACTGCTGCAGGAAATTCTTCATGCTCTGTACGGTGAACGGGGCCTGGCTGGTCTGATCACCTGTGCCTTCGAGACCCACCACCAGTCCGTAACCGACAAGCTGGTTACTACGCACACCGGCGATCGAACTGAGGTCCTTGATGCGTTCCGCCTGTGCAGGAGCAATAACAACAGCAGCAAGTAACAGGTATGTGATGTATTTCATGTCAGCCTCAGAACGGCATGATTGGGTTATTGAAGAAACGCGACAGCCAGCCCTGGCGGTTGGCATCGGCGACAGCACCCTTACCGCTGTAGATAATGCGAGCGTCGGCGACCTTGTAGCTGGGCACCGAGTTGTTCGGCCCAATATCAAAAGGACGCACGATTCCGGAGACCCGCACGAACTCCTGGCCCTGGTTCAGAGTCAGCCATTTCTCGCCACGCACAATGAGATTGCCGTTGGGCAGTCGTTGCGCGACGGTAACAGTGACACTGCCTTCGAGTTCGTTGCTCTGGCTGCTGGCGCCTTCGCCGGCAAAGCTGTGCTTGCCTCCGACTTCCTGGCGCAGCACGGGGATACCGTTCTGGGTCAGCGGCACACCAAACAAGGTTGCATTGTCATTGTCGATCGCCGTGTCCTTGCTGGTCTGGGTGCTGGAACTCTTCCGCGCCGCCGTCTTTTCGACCAGCTCGATCGTGATGATGTCGCCGACACGACGCGCCTTGACGTCAGCAAACAGGTTCATCTCGTTACCGAGACTGACTATCGCACCAGCGGTGCGCGTTGGCTCGGCTACGGCCATGGGTGGAACCGGTTCCCAGGCCACGACTTCCCGTGTCTGGCGGCCGGCGCAGGCGCTCAGCAACAGCACGAGTATTGCCACCAGGGTTATACGTAATGACATCACCAACACTCCTCAGACGTTGTTAGTCAGGTACTGCAGCATCTCGTCGCTGGTTGCAACGGCGCGTGAGTTAAGTTCGTAAGCACGCTGTGTCTCGATCATGCTGACCAGTTCGGCGACGACATTGACGTTCGAACTCTCCAGTGAACGTTGCTGCAATGTGCCGAGCCCGTTCAGACCAGGCGTTCCGGCCTGTGGCGGCCCGCTGGCACCGGTCTCGAGGTACAGGTTCTGGCCCTGCGCCTGCAAACCGGCCGGATTGATGAAATCGACCGTCTGGATCGTGCCGACCTGCAATGGGTCGGCCTGTCCGGCGATCTGCGCCGAGACCACACCATCGGCACCGATCGTCACCGTCTGTGCATCGGCGGGGATATTGATGCCGGGCTGGATCGGATAACCAGTCGATGTGACCAGCTCACCATCGGCGTTGACCTGGAAGGCACCGTCACGGGTGTAGCTAAGCGAGCCATCCGGCTGCAGCACCTGGAAGAAACCGCGACCGACTATAGCGACATCGAGCTGGTTGTCAGTCTGGGTTACCGCGCCCTGCACGAACGTCTTTTCGGTTGCTACAACGCGAACACCGGTGCCCAGCATCAGCCCCGATGGCAGTTGCGTTTGTTGCGAGCTCTGACCACCGACCTGGCGGATGTTCTGGTAGACGAGATCCTCGAATACCGCACGTCCCGATTTGAATCCGGTAGTACTGGCGTTGGCGAGGTTATTGGATATAACCGCGATCTTGGTCTGTTGTGCATCGAGCCCGGTCTTGGCGGCCCACAGTGCTGTGTTCATGTGTATTCTTCCCTGTACTCTTAGCTCATTTGCATCAGCCGCGCCGAAGCGGCGGCATTGTTGTCAGCTGCTTCCAGCAACTTGACCTGCATCTCAAAATGACGTGTCAGCTCCAGCATCGACAGCATCGATTCGATGGGATTGACGTTGCTGCCTTCAATGGCGCCGGACTTGACCTGCACCGAGGCATCGGCATCCGGCTCCGAGCCATCGCGCGTGCGGATCAGGCCATCTTCGCCCTTCACCAGGTTTGCGGGGTCGGGATTCACCAGGCGTATGCGATCGACTGTAGCGGTCGTGTTTGCACCCTGACCAAGCGGTACGATCGACACGCTGCCGTCGTTGCCAATCAGGATTTGTTCGAACGGCGGTACCGACACCGGCCCGCCTTCACCAAGAACCACCTGGCCAGCACCATTGGTCATGACACCACCGGGACTGAGTCGTAGATCGCCTGCGCGGGTGTATACCTCGCCACCTTCAGGCCCCTGCACGGCAATCCAGCCCTGGCCCTGCACTGCGATATCGAGTTGCCGTCCCGTGATCTCGGTGGGTCCCGGCTGCACATTAATGCCACGCGTCCCTACGGTCGCATTGATACGCGATGGGAATCCCACGCCCTCGACGGGATGGGACTCGAACGCATGCAAATCGGCGCGGAAACCAGTGGTGCTGGCGTTGGCGAGATTGTGAGCGTTGACCCCCTGCGCCAGCATTGTGTGCCGCGCGCCGGTCATTGCCACATACAGCATTTTATCCATCAGTCAGCCTTTAGCGGAGGTTGATGATCGTCTGCGTGACCGTGTCGGCGGTCGAGATCATCTGTGCATTGGCCTGGAAATTACGCTGCGCCGTGATCATGTTGACCAGCTGCGCGGTCAGGTCGACATTCGACTGTTCCAGTGTTCCTGACTGGATTAGCCCAAGTTGCCCTTTCCCGGCTTCGCCACGCAGCGGCGGACCGGAGCTGAAAGTCTCACTCCAGGTGTTATCGCCAAGATTCTGCAAGCCCTGGAAGTTCGAGAAATTAGTCAAGGCAACCTGGCCCAGTGACTGGGTGCGGCCATTGGTGAAACGCGCCAGTACCCGACCAGAAGGGTCGATATCGACACCGGTCAGGCGACCGACATTGAGCCCATCCTGGGTCAGCGTGTTGACCGTGAACTCACCGCCGTACTGCGTCGTCAGACTGTAATCGAAATCAATAACCAGTGGATCGGAACCGTTGCCGGGATCGTAAGGTGGTGTGGTGAAAGTCCCGGCCGCTGGCGAAGCCAGTGTGCCGGTCGACGAAAAGCCAAGCGTATTGGTGCCACCAACCGGGTTGTCATCGATATACAGACGACTCTCCCACTCATTCGGAGTCGCCGTGCGGGCAAAATAAAGTGTTGCCGTATGCTCGGATCCAAGCGAATCGTAGATCGTAATTGACGTTGTCGAGTTGAATGTCGACGGGTCATCGGGATCGAATGGTCCAGCCGGCACTGCATCCGAGGTCGGGAGGTTGACACCCACTTCGCCGCTGGTTGTTGCCACCGGCTGACTCGCGGTAGTCGTCAGTCGCAGGTCCTGCAACGCGCCTACATCGAATATGCCACCACCCGCTTCGGGATAGACCTGCAGACGCTGATTGGCGCTGTTGACGACGAAGCCTTCGCTGTCGACACCAAAAGCACCGGCACGCGAATAAACCAGGCCACCACCATCGCTGAGAGTGAAGAACCCTTCACCGCTGATAGAAAGATCGAGCGGATTACCGGTGAACTCGACGGCGCCCTGGCCGAACTGCTGGGTCTCGGCGGCCAGCTGGACTCCGTCGCTGAGTACGTCTGAGAACTCGGAACGAAACTGCTTGAAACCCAGTGTCGATGCATTGGCGATGTTATGCGCCGTGATACTGAGGTCGGATGATGCGGCGTTGAGGCCACTGAGTGCGATACGAAACGGCATCTGTTTCTCCTGACTACCTGATTTCCAAGACGGAAGCGAAGGCCAGCTGACCACCGCCGGCAAGATTCAATGTGGGTGGTGCGCCGCGCCCACCGAGGGTGACGCTGCGGACCTGGTCTGCGAGCAGGACACGACCGGCAACCTGGTTACCGTCGTATTCAAACTCGGAAGTAATGCGATAGTTGCCGCTGGCGACGGCGTCACCCTGGGCGTCGAGTCCGTCCCAGACGAAATTCTGGCGACCGCTGCCGGGTGGCATGTTTATCTGGCGTACCAGTTCACCGGCACTATTGTGAATATTGACCCGGACCCCGGAGGCGCCGGCGGGCACATCGATGGCACCTTCGATGGTGCCGCCCTCATCGAGCTGTGCATCCGACAACTCGGCAAACACGGTCTTGCCGACCAGCGCGGCCGATTCGAGAACCTGGTTCGACATCATCGAACTCGCCAGTGATTCCAGGCTAGCCTGCATTTCGTTAACGCCAGCAACCATCTCGAACTGCGCCAGCTGGGTCAGGAACTCGCCCCCTTCCATCGGCTGGAACGGGTCCTGGTTCTGCAGCTGCGTCATCATCAGCGTCATGAAGGTATCTTCGGATTCCGCGATACCACCATTACCGCCGCTGTTGTCGTTGCGGCTAAGCCCGAGGGCGGCGAGATCAAGATCTTTTCCAATTTCCATCATTCCTTACCTGTTTCAGCCACCGAGATTGAGAGTTCGCAGCAGCAAGTCTTTTGTCGTGTTCAGGATCTCGACGTTGTTCTGGTAAGAACGGGCGGCCGACATCATGTTGACCATCTCCTCCACCGGGTCGACGTTCGAGCGATAGACATAGCCCTCATCGTCGGCGCTGGGATGAGCCGGTTCGTAGTGTTTCTGCGGTTGGGCATCGCTGGTCGCAATGCCGAGCACGCGCACACCGGCGGCTGCCGGGTCGGGTTGCAGCGGATCGAGCCAGGTCGAGAACACCGGCTGGCGCGAGCGATAGACGGTTGCCGCGCTGTCACTGACGACATCGGTGTTGGCCATATTGCTCGCCGTGGTGTTCAGTCGCACGGTCTGTGCGGCCATGCCGGATCCGGCTATATCAAATACCTTGAACATGGACATCAGCGCATGCCTCCTGTTATTGCCTCGCTCAGACCGCGGATCTTGCCGGTCAGGAACATCAGCGTGGCCTGGTAGCGCACGGCGTTGTCGGCAAAACTGGTTTGCTCAAACTGGGCATCGACGGTGTTGCCATCTTCGGATGGTTGCAGCGGAACGCGATATTTGAGGTCATCATTGCTGACCGTCGCACTCATACCCAGGTGCCGATCATTGGTGCGATAAGTTTTCAGGCTGCTGCCGCTACGCTCGTCCTGCAGCATGTCGCGAAAATCGACATCGCGGGCCTTGTAGTTGGGCGTATCGGCATTGGCCAGGTTGCTGGCAATGATCTGCATTCGTTGTGCGCGTAGTGGCAGCGCGACAGCGTGTATCCCAAAAGCGTTGTCAAAACTGAAAGCCATATCCATCGGTTCCTTCGCGGTTATCGTGTCCGCATCACCGCTGGAGCAAGAGCCGTGCCAAACCCGTGATAGCCCGCGATCCCGTGTGCAATGGGAGAAAGCGGCAACGCTTAACGGCAATGCATTGCCGCTTTATCCGGTCACAGGACTGGCCCGGTTGCCGCTAAGTACGCCAAACAGGTTTATGTCAGTGTCTGGCATAAGAGTTGCACCAGGAACCAGCATGAAGTGGTACAACATTGTTCTTTTCATTCTGCTCAGCTGCCCAACAGTTGCGAGTGCCAGCTGGCAGTCCCTGGACGAGATTCGGACTACCGCCGAACAATTCGTTTCCCACAAAAGCGATGCGGTCGGCCTGACCGTCGAGGCCGGACAGCTGGACCCACGGCTGCGTTTAGCGCGTTGTGATGGCCGCTTGCAGGGGTTCTCGACCAATGCGGGCGCCTCGTCGGGCAATCGGACTGTCGGTGTGCGCTGCACGGGCAGCCAGCCCTGGAAACTCTACGTCCCTGTCCGCCTGATGCGTACCGGTAAGGTGTTGGTCGCGCGGCACGGGTTACCGCGGGGTCAGACGTTAAGCGCCGCAGATGTCGAATGGCGCGACTACGATCTCAATCGCCTGCCCTATGGTTATGTCTCGGAAATGGACGCGATAGAAGGCCAGGTGCTACGACGCCCGGTCACTGCGGGGACGGTCCTGCTGCCGTCTTTTCTTGGCAGCCGACAGCTGATCCGTCGCGGTCAGCAGGTCACGCTGGTCAGCAGTGGTGCCGGCGTTCAAATCAGCATGCAAGGTAAGTCATTGATGGATGGAGCATTAAATCAGCGCATTCGGGTCGAGAACAACTCCTCCGGCCGAATCGTTGAGGGGGTGGTGCTGTCGGCGGATCGGGTGCAAATCTCAAATCGCTAAAAAATCACGACCAGTTCCTAAAGATCGGACGTCGCCTGCCGATAAGATGCCCTGTATTCAGGAGATAAAGATTAGGAGTCTAGCGTGAGCCCAAAAATAAATGGTGTACCTGGGGCGCCACCGCGAGTCGATAATACCCGGCCGACGTCCGATGCCGGAACGGCCGGCCGGCCGCAGGATGCTGCCGGTAGTGGCGATGAAGTCAGTCTGACCGAGTCGGCGCAACTGCTGGTCAAGCTGGAAAAGATCCTGCAGGACGTACCCGAAATCGACCGCGAGCGAGTCGAGACCATCAAGCAGGCCATTGCCGACGGCACTTACTCGGTTGATGCCGAGCGGGTAGCTGCCGAGGTCCTGCGCATGGAAATGGGACTGAAACCGGAATAGACCATGGATCGTAGCGCCCTACGCAACTCGTTACTGCAACTGATCGACGAAGAAACCCAACTGGCTCACCAGCTCAGTCGTTCGCTGGCCGATGAGACCGAAGCGCTGCGTGCCGTCAGCCCGCAGGAACTTGACCGCGTTACTGATGAAAAGCACCGCTGTGTCCAACACCTGGCGGCCTGCGACGCACAGCGCCAGCAATTGTGCACGGTACTGGGTGTGCCAAGCGATCTCGATGGTATGCAGATGCTCCTCAAGCGCGCTGACGACCCCGCCTTGCAGACACAATGGCAAAGCCTGCTGGCGCTGCTGGAAACCTGTCGCGAAGCCAACACCCGCAACGGCGCTGTAGTTACGATGCAACGTCGCCGGGTTGCTGACGCCCTCGGCCTGATCCATGGCGAACCAGCGCAAAACTCACTCTACGACGCCCAGGGTGAAATAGGCGAAAACGACTCCTCCCGCGTCAACACGACAATCTGACATAACACTTTCCGGGCCTACAGTTCCCGCGTGAGCGGCCGATATTTCGTTTGACGAAATGCCGTCGACGGACGGCTTGTGCGTGCTTACAAAAGAGGAATAATTTGTGGATCTCGCAACGCTGATCGGCCTTGTTGGCGCAATCGGCATCATCGTGGTAACCATCGCACTGGGTGGCGCGGCGATGGTCTTTATCAACGTGCCGTCGTTGCTGATTGTCCTGATCGGCACGTTTCTCGTCGTCATGATCAAGTTCAGTCTCAAACAGTTTCTGAGCGCCGGTGTGGTTGCGATCAAGGCTTTTATCCACAAGGCGACCGATCCACAGGAACTGATCGAAAAATCAGTCGAGCTGGCACAGATGTCTCGCCAGGGTGGCTTGTTGTCACTCGAAAGTGCTGAGGTACCTGACGACTTCATGCAATTCGGTATCGGCATGATTGTCGATGGGCACGAACCGGAGATGATCAAGTCAGTGTTGATGAAAGACCTGAACCTGACGCTGGGCCGCCACAGCACCGGGCAAAAGATTTTCAAGGCGATCGGCGACGTCGGGCCCGCAATGGGCATGATCGGAACGCTGATCGGCCTGGTGCAGATGTTGTCGGTCATGGACGATCCAAAGGCAATTGGTCCCGCCATGGCGGTGGCACTGCTGACGACGCTATACGGCGCCATCCTCGCTAATGTGATTGCGATCCCCGTTGCCGACAAGCTGGCCCTGCGCAGCACCGAGGAAAGGCGCTCCAAGTCGCTGATCATCGATGCGCTGATGGCCATACTCGAAGGTCAGAACCCACGTGTACTTGAGTCGATGCTGCAGAACTACCTGCCACGGTCGAAACGGGCAGGCGCAGGCGAAGAAGCGGCAGCGGCAGGCTAATGAGCGAAGAAGACCAAACACAGGAAGAAGTAGATCCGGGTGCCCCGGCATGGGTCATGACCTTTGCCGACCTGATGTCCTTGCTCATGTGTTTCTTTGTACTGATGCTGGCGTTTTCAGAGATGGATGCACAACGATTCAAACTACTGTCCGGATCGATGCGTAACGCCTTTGGTGTGCAGGCAGAGATCGATGCGAACATGATGCCCCGGGGCACCAGCATCATCACCAAGGAATTCTCGCCGGGTAAACCGCAACCCACGGCATTGAAGACCATGCGGCAGTTCACCGTCAATTCCAATCGCAACACGCTCGATGTCTTTGGACCAGGCGAGGGTAGCGGCCCAAGTCCCCGCGAGGTCGAACGCGACGCTCGTCGTATTCGCCATGCGCTGGCCGAGGAAATCGAGCAAGACAAAGTCGATGTCGAACTGGAAGGCACACGGATCATCATCCGCATCAACGAGCAGGCATCATTCCCTTCCGGTTCCGATGCGGTAATGCAATCGTTCCTGCCAGTGCTGACAAAGATCCGGGGACTGCTGGGCGAGATTCCCGGCGGGGTGGCCATAGCGGGTCATACCGACGATATACCCATCAACACCACCCGATTCCGTTCCAACTGGGAGCTGTCGGCGGCGCGTGCCGTATCAGTCGCTCATGAGTTGTTACGAGAAGGGATCGTCGAACCTGACCGCGTCGCCATACTGGGTCACGCTGACACCCAGCCACGGGTAGAGAATGACTCAGCCGCTAACCGTGCGCGCAACAGGCGTGTCGAAATTACCGTCATTCGCGGCGCCGCGGATGTAGAGCAGGAACCGCTGCAAGTTCAACCTGAAGCAAGCAACGAGGAGGAACCAGCATGAGCGATGATCGCCGCAGGAGCTTCCGTATCGACAACCCAGTCGTGCTGGTTTACAAGGTCGTAAGCGAAAAGGAAATGAACAAGCGCGCGGCCTCGGTTCGCCAGGGTGGCTTCATGCCTGGCGGCGTCTCATCGACGCTGTTTGGGATGGAGGCTGAATTCAAGGGTCGCATCGGTCGCATCCGGCACAAGTCAGCGGAAGTAGCCCAGGCACTAACCCTGCTCAACGACAAGATGAATGCGCTGATTAATCTGATGCCAATGATGCAGGACCAGGACAGCGGCCAGAACCTGTTTGAGCAACCTATGCGTCGCACCAATGTCAGTGCGACCGGCATAGCCTTTCCCAACGACGAGGAGTTGGCATCGGGTACCTGCCTGCGTCTGCGGCTGTTGCTGGCACCGGACTACTACTATGTCGCCGGCTATGCGCGTGTCATACGCACGACACCGCGCAAGGATCCACGAGACGGGTTCGAATACAGGGTGGCAGCCGATTTCGTGCTGATATCCGACCAGCACAAGGAATTGCTGGTGAAGTACACCATGAGTCGGGAACTGGCCATGTTGCGGGCACGACGCCTGGCGGCCGAAGCCAGCGAGGATGCGGAAGCCCGACAAACTGATTGATACGAGTCGCAAGGAGGCGTACTCATGCATATTAGCCCTCAACTGGCCCAAAGGCTGGAGAAGATCAAGGGTCTGCCAAGTCCACCTCGTGTGGCCATGCGCATCATTGATGTCGCCAACGACCCTAATACGAGCCTGTCACAGGTGGCCGATGTAATCACCTCGGACCCGGTGATTGCGGCAAAAGTCATGCGTATGGCGAACTCGGCGCTTTATGCGCGACCGGGCGGCTGCAACACCTTACGCCAGGCGCTGGTACTACTGGGTCTCGACGCGACACTGATCGTAGCACTGAGTTTCTCGCTTGCGCTGGGTTTGCGTCGCGATCGCCAGGCTGCTGGTGTTGATCTCGAGTGGTACTGGCGTCGCTCGTTGCTGGCGGCAACGGCCGCCAAGGCGGTCGGTCGCGCACTGGGCCGCAGCGATACCGAGGCGCTGTTCCTCGCCGGCCTGCTGCAGGACATTGGAATGCTCGCATTCGAGAAACTCGAACCGACGCTCTATGACGATGCCGGCGAACTGCAGCGCCAACATCGTGCGCTGGCTGAATTCGAACAGGAAAAAATGGAAACGACCCACGCTGAAGTCGGCGCCTGGCTAATGCAACGATGGAAATTGCCCGACACCCTGGTTACGGGTATCGCCATGAGCCACGATCCGGATTCGCCCGGCGATGACGGTTTTGCACGGTGTATCGCCTTGTCGGGACCGCTGGCCGATGTCTGGCTATCGAGTGACTGGTCCTACTCTTTCCGCGAACTGGTGGAGATAGCAGTTCGCAGTCTGCGTCTCAATCATGTGCAGATTGGCATGGTGCTGGATGAGTTACGCGACCAGATTCCGGAAACCGAGGCACTGTTTGAGAAAGACCTGATTGATCCCGCCGAAGGCTTCAAGGCAATGGATGAAGCCCGCGAGCTACTGATGGATCGGGGCGTGGAAGGTTTCCTGAACGAGCCCAGTGCCAGCACGCAAAGCCTGCTGCCGGCAGCACCCGTTACGTTGTTGCGCATGCAACACCGGGTCGAACTCGAAGATGTGCTGAACAAGGAATTCGCTGCAGTTCTCGAAAACGACGGCTGCGCCGGTGTCATTGTCGCAGCGATCGACGGCCTCAACGACGTGCGCGTCAGCCAGGGCTCTGCGACAGCAGATCGCCTGCTGCGCGAGGCGGCGCTGGTGATGCTCGACAATACCGGTGCGCGCGTCGTTGGCCAGTTGACGTACAACCAGATCGTAGTCTGGCTGGAAGACGCAAACGAGCTGTCAACCAGTCTCGCGGCACGCCGGACCCTGAAAGCATTCCGCCAGGCGATACACGACCTGACGGGCTCGGTGGATTCCGAGATCAATATCATGCTTGGTATTGCCGCCGTCGACCCGTCGAATCCACGCTCGACAGCCAGCGAACTGGTCAGTGCGGCACAGCAGTCGCTGGGCGACACGATGTTTGGCACGGCAACGACCACTGCCGGACGAGCCGCGGCAGCCTCTGATTGATTTAGTCGGGATACATCAACTGGCCAAGCCGGTTGCGACCCTGTCCCTTGGCCTGGTATAGCGATTGATCTGCTGCGTCGAGCAGTTGCAGGTTTCCTGGTACAACGCCATCGGCGCCGGGCATTGCGGTCGCCAGACCGGCACTGATGGTGACAATGCCGAACGAGGAAGACTTGTGCTCGATTGCCAGCGCCTGCACTGATCTCAGGATACGCTCGGCGACCGCGCGGGTACCCTCCTCGGCGGTTTCGGGCAGCAATACCAGCACTTCCTCGCCACCATAGCGATAAACGGTATCCAGCATGCGGACACTGTCGGAAATCTCCCGTCCGACATCACGCAGGACGCGATCGCCGCGTGGATGCCCATAGGTATTGTTGTAGGCCTTGAAATGGTCTATATCCAGCAATATCACCGAGTAGGTACGCCCGTAGCGAGTGGCCCGCTGGTGCGCCATCGCCATGGCTTCCTCCATGGCCCGGCGGTTACCAATGTTCATTAGCGGATCGATCCGCGACATCGTTTCGAGTTGCTGATTGGCCGCTTCGAGCTCCGCCGTGCGTGAAGCGACGCGAGTCTCGAGTAACTGCTGGTGACGCGAGATGGCGTCGAGATGAGCACGGACCATATCACTCTGGGTGATGATGCCAAGAGCCTCGCCCTCGTCGTCGACGACTACCAGCCGCCGGATACGATGTGAAGTCATGCGTTCGCTGGCATCCTCAGTGCTCACCCCGGACGGTATCGTCACCACCGGGTGTGACATGAGTTCGGCCGCCTTTCCCACGGTCGCACCCGCCAGCACGCTTCCCAGTACCCGCACCAGGTCGCGCTCACTGATCAGGCCCACCGCACGCGCACCCTCGCAGACCACGACGCACGAGCGACCGCGTGCACTCATCATTGCAGCGATATC
>JABDKV010000071.1 GCA_013002045.1 Gammaproteobacteria bacterium | reverse complement strand
TGTTGGTGCAGGCCACGATCGTCTTCGTCGCGGCAATCAAGTCGGAGGTAATCCTCAGCTTCCTCGGTCTGGGGGTTAAAGACGGGGTCAGCTGGGGCCTGATGATTGCCGAATCGACGCAGGAAGTCCTGGCGGGGCAATTCAATAATTTCATCTGGGCCTCGGTGTTCCTGTTTGGCCTGGTCATGGCGTTTAACCTGTTCTCGGACGCCTTGCAAGATGCGCTCGACCCGAGGAAAGTGAATTGACCGCGCTACTCGAAGTCGAGGACCTGTGTGTCGAGTTTACGACCGAGCGGGGTGTGGTACGCGCTGTCGATCATGTCAGTTTCAGCATTGATCGCGGAGATACGCTCGGTATCGTCGGTGAATCCGGTTGTGGCAAGACCGTCACCTCGCTGGCGTTGCTCGGCCTGGTGCCGACACCACCGGGACGCATCGCCGGTGGGCAGATCCGGCTCGATGGCACCAACCTTGTCGGTCTGGGTGAAAAAGCGCTACGCCGGATTCGCGGTAGCCGGATATCGTTGATTTTCCAGGAACCGATGACGGCATTGAACCCGGTTTTTACCATCGGCAACCAGATGACCGATGTGATTCGTCTGCACGAAGGCCTCGATCGGGTGGCGGCGCGTGAGCGTGCCGCCGAGATGCTGGCGCAGGTCGGTATTCCGATCCCGACCAAGAGACTCGACGAGTACCCACACGAATTGTCCGGTGGTATGCGCCAGCGCGTGATGATCGCAATGGCCCTGTCGTGCAACCCGGATGTGCTGGTGGCGGATGAGCCTACCACTGCGCTCGATGTTACGACGCAGGCCCAGGTACTCGAGCAGATCGTCAAATTGCAGGACAGGCTCGGTATGGCCGTGATCCTGATCACCCACGATCTTGGTGTTATTGCCGAGAGTTGCGAGCGGGCGCTGGTCATGTACTGTGGCCGCGTCATCGAGGATGCGGCCACCGCCGATCTGTATCGCGATCCGCAACACCCGTACACAAGAGGGTTACTAAACTCGATCCCCCGTATCCGGGAGGATCGGCCGCAACGACTGCCAGTGATACCCGGGACAGTGCCGGACCTGTTACACATGCCACCGGGTTGTCGTTTTGCAACCCGCTGCCAGCGGCACCAGCCGATATGCGACAGTGCCGATCCACCGCTGACGGCTGCCGGTGCTTCTCAGGCTGCCTGCTATTTTCCCGGCGCACAGGGTGACGATCATGGCTGAGCCGCTGCTGCGCGTGCGCGAGCTGCGCAAGTATTTCCCGGTGCGGGGTGGTTTTCCCCGACGCATCATTGCGCAACTCAAAGCGGTCGATGGTGTCAGTTTCGAGATCGAACACGGTCGCACGTTTGGCCTGGTTGGCGAATCCGGCTGCGGCAAATCGACACTGGGCCGGGCGCTGCTGCGATTGCATGAGCCAACGTCGGGGCAAGTCGTGCTCGACGGCACTGACATTACTGCGCTCGATCGCAAACAGCTCAAGGCCTGGCGTCGGCGTATGCAAATCATTTTCCAGGACCCGTTCTCGTCGTTGAGCCCACGTCGCACGGTGCGCCAGACGATCCGCGAAGCGTTGGATACCCATGCAATAGGCGACCGCTCCTCCCGCGATGCCGAAGTCGAAAGATTGCTGGAAATCGTGGGCCTGCGCCCACAGGTGCTTGACCGTTATCCGCACGAGTTCTCTGGTGGGCAGCGTCAGCGTGTCGGTATCGCACGAGCATTGGCGTTGCGACCAGACTTTATCGTGGCTGACGAGCCGGTATCGGCACTTGATGTCTCGGTTCAGTCGCAGGTGCTAAACCTGTTGTCCGATTTGCAGCGGGAACACGGTATAGCATTCCTGTTCATTTCACATGATCTTGCCGTGGTCCAGCACATCAGCGATGTGGTCGCGGTCATGTACCTGGGCAAGATCGTTGAAGTCGCCAGCGCAACGGATCTGTATCGCGACCCGCGTCATCCGTACACGCAGGCCTTGATGGCGGCGATACCGGTACCCGACCCGGAGCGAGAACGAGAAAAGCTGGTTGCCCCTGGTGATGTGCCGTCTCCGATCGACCCGCCCTCGGGCTGCCCATTCCATCCACGCTGTCCTCACGCGATGACTGTCTGTAGCGAGGTCGTGCCACCGGCTATTAAGGTGGGCGAAGGTCACGTCGTCAGTTGCCACCTGTATGGAGGCAACGATGAGTAAACGCGTTGCGTTCGTCGGTCTTGGGGTGATGGGCTTTCCGATGGCCGGACACCTGTCACAGGCCGGTCACAACGTAACTGTTTTTAATCGCACCGCGGCTACCGCCGAGCGCTGGGTCGGGCAATATGGCGGCGCCAGGGCAGATTCGCCGGCCGACGCCAGTCACAACGCGGAGTTCGTTTTTGTCTGCGTCGGTAATGATGATGACGTCGAGTCTGTGGTGCGTGGGCATCACGGGATTTTCGACAGCCTGCAACAGGACGCGGTGCTGATCGATCACTCGACCGTCTCAGCCAGCCTGGCGCGACGGCTGGCGCACCTGACCATGGACCGCGACGCGTGGTTTATCGATGCCCCGATCTCGGGTGGTCAGGCCGGCGCAGAGAACGGCACGCTGACCGTAATGGCAGGGGGCGATGCCCTGGCCTGGGAACGGGCAGAGCCGGTTATTGCGGCATTTTCATCCTACAAACGGTTGCTTGGACCAGCGGGTTCGGGACAGATGGCGAAGATGGTCAACCAGGTCTGTATAGCCGGATTGCTGCAGGCACTGGCGGAAGGACTGCACTTTGCCGAAATGGCCGGACTCGACGCCGAAGCTGTCGTCGATGTCATCTCGCGTGGTGCGGCTGCCTCATGGCAAATGAGTAACCGTAGCCAGACCATGCTCGCCGGGCATTTTGATTTTGGTTTCGCCATCGACTGGATGCGCAAGGACCTGGGTATTGCGTTGGACGAGGCCCGCCGGAGCGGTGCCCGTATGCCGGTTACGGCGCTGGTAGACCAGTTTTATGGCCAGTTGCAGGCTAACGGATTGGGGCGTGCCGATACTTCGGCGCTGATTGATTTACTGCGTGCGCAGGATGATCAGGCGTAAAATGCGTCGAGACGTGGATGCATGACATGCCGCCATAGCGGCGGAAATAACGCCAGTATCATCATCGTCGCATAGCCCGCCGGTAACTGGGGGCTGTCGTCGAAATGCCGCAATAGCTGGTACTCACGCGTAGGATTCTCGTGGTGATCGGAATGGCGTTGCAGTTGAAACAACAGCAAGTTAGTCAGCAGGTAATCAGAGTTCCACGAATGCAGGTGTGTCGTGCGCTCGTAGCGGCCCTGGCCAACGCGCCTGCGCTCGAGTCCATAGTGCTCGA
>JABDKV010000063.1 GCA_013002045.1 Gammaproteobacteria bacterium | reverse complement strand
CAAATATCAAGTTTTTTGTCTGCAATTTAGAATCTTACAGAGAGAAGCTCAGACCGCTTACGAGGTCGTAGGTGAAATAGCCTTGTCCAGTAGTGGTGAGGCCAGTCCGGCCGCATGGGTTATTTCCACCCGGCGCGCATCGTGGCCTATCGCAACCAGGCGGATTTCCATTACTGGCGCGGGCAGTCGCCCCTCCCCTCGTTGCGGCCACTCGATCAGCCAGACACATCCCGCTTCGTGGAAATCTCGCAGGCCCAGCGAATCGATATCGGCGCTTTCCAGCCGGTACAGGTCGATATGCAACAGGCGTAGTTGGTCGACTTCGTAGCTCTCGACGAGCGTAAACGTGGGACTGCGTATAGCACCCGAGACGCCGAGGGCCCGCAACAGCCCACGCGCGAACGTAGTCTTGCCTGCGCCGAGCTCACCGACGAGGTTCACCACCACCGCTTGTGAACGGGCGAGCTTGCGTAGCACCGGAGCCAGACCCGCGGCCAGCCGGATCGTCGCTTCCTCGTCATGGCATTCCAGTATCAGTTCGGATTGATCCACTTACGCATCCTGTCGATAAGATCGCTGGCCAGCATGCCACGCTCGCCGTCGCGCGCGGCATCGTCACCCGCCGCGGCGTGAACGTAGACTGCGGCCTCGGCTGCCTGCACCAGGTTTGCAGTCTGTGCGGCAATTCCGACAATGATCCCGGTGAGTACATCACCCACTCCGGGCGCCGCCATACCGGGATTGCCTAAATCGCTGATACAGGGCGGGTAACCGCGATGCCCGATCAGCGTACCGGCGCCCTTGAGTACCACCGTGCCACCATAGCGTTCGAGTAACTGGGCCAGCGCTGCCAACCTGTCCTGCTGCACTTCCGCCGAACGCAGGTCCAGTAATCGTCCCGCCTCGCCCGGATGCGGTGTCAGTACCCAGTTGTCGCGGCGCTGCGCATGCCGTGCCAGCAGGTTGAGTGCATCCGCGTCGACCACCATCGGTTTGTCGTTCCCCAGGGTTGTCGTCAACAGTCGCTGACCCCAACCGCGCTGACCTAACCCAGGACCAATCGCGATGACATCCGCCGCATCGATAAGCTCCTGTAGTTCATCTGCAGTCTCGACACCGTGACACATCAGTTCGGGTCGACCTGCAATGACAGCTGCAATATTGCCCGGCCGTGTCGCCACTGTGACCCGACCGGCACCGGCCCGCAGCGCCGCCTCTGCCGCCAGCCGGACTGCACCGGCCATGCCGGTGTCGCCACCGACGACCAGGACATTGCCAAAATCACCCTTGTGAGCGGTACGTCGACGGCGTGGCAACAGGCTGGCTATGTGCGATGCAGTGATTCGATTGGCAGCCACCGGCAATGCCTCAGCCAGCTTCCCCGGTATGCCGAGGTCGTCGAACACGACCGCTCCGGTGAAGCACGGCGCCTCACCGGTAAACAGGCCAAGCTTCAATGCAACGAAAGTAATGGTCGAGGTAGCAGCAATGGCGGCGCCCATTGGCTGACCACTGTCCGCATGCAACCCGGTGGGAATATCCAGCGCAAACACATCGACGCCAGACTCATTGACATATTCGACCAGTTCACGCGGCTTGCCTTTCAGTTCCCGCGACAGTCCGGTGCCGAGCATGGCGTCGACGACGACGTCGGCGGCAGCCAGCATCGATGGCCGCCACTCCTCGACCGTCCCGCCGGATGTCTTATAGGCTTCCCAGGCAATCGCGGCATCGCCCTCGAGTCGCTCCGGATCGAACAACGCCGCTACTGTCACCAGCAAGCCTTCGGTACGTGCCATACGCGCCAGCACATAGCCATCGCCGGCATTGTTGCCCGCTCCGCAAAGCACGAGTATTCGGCGCGCCCGCGGCCAGCGCCGGCGTAATGCCTGGAACGCAGCTTCGCCGGCCCGATACATCAATGTGTAGCCGGGTATCCCCACCTGATCGATGGCGAGCCGATCGAGTTCGCGCACCTGCGCAACCCGGTATAGTTTGCCTGGCAGATCCTTGCTCATAGCCCGCCATTATAGACAGCGTCTTTGACCACCGATGCCACTAAATGATGACAATCCGACTGAATTAGCACGGCACATCAAGCTTTGGGCCGGCGAGCTAGGCTTTCAGAAAACCGGTATCACCGGTATCGACCTCGCCAGTGACGAAGTCGCCTTACAACGCTGGCTTGCACGCGGCTACCACGGCGAAATGTCATATATGGAGCGTCATGGCACAAAACGCAGCCGTCCCGCCGAGCTGGTGCCCGGCACGATCAGTGTGATTTGTGTGCGCATGGATTATTTCCCGGCCGGGTCGAAACCACCCGCAGAAGTGCTCGAGTCTGACGACAAAGCTTATGTTTCGCGTTATGCACTCGGTCGCGACTATCACAAAGTTATGCGCAAGCGGCTGCAGCGGCTGGCTAGCCGTATTGAGCAGGAAATCAAGCCATTTGGTTATCGTGTTTTTGTCGACAGCGCACCGGTGCTGGAAAAACCACTGGCCCGCAACGCCGGCCTCGGATGGATAGGCAAACACACCAACCTGATCGATAGTCGCGCCGGGTCGTGGTTCTTCCTCGGCGAACTGATGACCGACCTGCCGCTGCCACCCGACCAGCCGGCGACGGAACATTGTGGCAGTTGCAGTGCCTGTATCGGCGCCTGCCCGACCGGTGCGATCGTCGCGCCCTTTCGCCTCGATGCGCGCCTGTGTATCTCGTACCTGACAATTGAGCTGCGCGGTTCCATCCCGGTCGAACTGCGGCCGCTGATAGGCAACCGGGTCTATGGCTGCGATGACTGTCAGCTCGTCTGCCCGTGGAACAAATTCGCCCGGCCCAGCGGCGAGGATGATTTCGATCCGCGTCATGGCCTTGACGATAGCGAGCTGGTTACGCTGTTCGGCTGGAGCGAGACCGAATTCGAAACACGCACCGCCGGGATGGCTATCCGCCGCATCGGTTATGAATGCTGGCTGCGCAATATCGCTGTCGCCCTGGGTAACACAACCTCCTCGGATGCAGTCATTACTGCGCTGGAGGCCCGATCTGACCATCCTTCGGCCCTGGTTCGCGAGCATGTGGGCTGGGGACTGTCCAGACACAGTCAAAAATGAGACCCAGGTCTTTTGTTCGACCGGCAATATTTAACGATAATGGCGGTCCATAGTTGAAGATGCGCACAGGAGTGCGATGTTCGAGGCCATAGACAGCCCGTACCTGGTTCCGTACGACGGGACTTTCAGGGTCGGTCGCGCTGCGACCGCGCCGCCTGCTGATTACGATCTCGGCAAGAAGGCAGCTCGCCGTGAGCTGGAAGCCTGTGTCGAGCAATTACGTGACCAGCAGCGCCGGCTCTATGCGCAGAACAACTGGTCCATGTTGCTGGTATTCCAGGCGATGGATGCAGCCGGCAAAGACGGCACTATTCGGCACGTGTTGTCCGGTATCAATCCAGCGGGCTGCCAGATCTACTCGTTCAAGCAACCGTCCAGTATGGAACTCGATCACGATTTCCTGTGGCGCACGACAAAAAGTCTGCCCGAGCGCGGCCGAATTGGCGTATTCAATCGCAGCTACTACGAAGAAGTGCTGGTGGTCCGGGTTCATCCTGAATACCTCAAGGGGCAGAACCTGCCTTTGCAGCCGCCGTTTTCCGAGTTGTGGCGCCAGCGCTACGAGTCAATTCTCGATCACGAAAAACACCTGGCGCGCAATGGCACCGTGATCCTCAAGTTCTGGCTCAATGTGTCCAGGGAAGAACAAAAGAAGCGGTTCCTGTCACGGCTCGACGAGCCGGCCAAGAACTGGAAATTCTCCACCAGCGACGTGCGCGAACGCGGTCACTGGAAAGACTATATGCGAGCCTACGAGGATGCCATTAATGCAACTTCGCGAGCCTGGGCACCGTGGTATGCCATTCCGGCGGACAACAAGCGCTACATGCGCCTGACCGTAGCACGTATCGTACTGGCCGCCTTTGAGAAGCTGCAATTGGCTTATCCCGAAGTCGACACCCAGACCAGAGCACGGTTCGATGAAATGAGAGCGTTGCTGGAGAACGAGAAATGAACCGGCTGACATCGGACACTCAGCGGCTGCGCCAGCCCTATTACGCCGATTCGCGCTTTAATACGCTGCGACTGCTACGCGGTGTCAGTCCCGAGTCAGTCGAGCTGTATCTCGATGGGTGTCATCAGCGTACGCTAAGCCCGGGCGAGATTCTGCTCAATCCCGAGGTTCCCAACTACCACGTCTATGCCATCCTCAATGGTAGCCTGTCAGTGCACCTGACCAATGCCGATGATCCACCGCTAATCGTATTACCGCAGGGCTCCTGTGCCGGTGAAATGTCGATCATCGAAGATACCCGTCCTTCTGCCTGGGTGCGTGCCGCAGAGGACAGCATCGTGCTGGTACTCGAACACGATGTCGTCTGGGACATGATTAATAACTCGCATGCTTTCGCACGTAACCTGTTGGTGTTGCTGTCTGAGCGTCTGCGCGCCGACAACGAATTAATAGCCGACAGCGAGGGGGTGTTGCGGCAGTACGAGCGCAATGCGATGACTGACGCGCTTACCGAGCTTTATAACCGGCACTGGCTCGATGACATGTTCCGACGCAAGCTGCAGCGTTGTGACATCGACAAAGACCAGGCCAGCCTGGTCATGCTCGATGTGGATTTCTTCAAGCACTTCAACGACGCCCACGGTCATATCGCCGGCGACCATGCACTGTGCACCGTTGCCGATGCGCTGCGCCAGTATTTTCGACCCACCGACATGATCGCCCGCTACGGTGGCGACGAGTTCGCAGTCCTGCTTCCGGGCACCGGGATCGACGAGGCCATGGAAATCGCCGAGCGCGTACGCGCTGCGATCGGCGGTAATCCGGGAGAGCGCATAGGACCGGAGGACGGGGCCGGCATCACGGTATCGATCGGTGTTGCTGAACGAGAGGCCGAGGAAACACTCGAGCAAATCATCAACCTTGCCGATGCCGCGTTGTACCGGGCCAAGCTGGCCGGTCGCAACTACGTCTCGCGCTAGACGCTGACCATTACGTTGTCGATCAGGCGGGCCTTGCCCAGGCGCGCCGCCCCGAGGATTACGAACTCTCTATCCTGCAGCTGTGGCTGCCCCAGGTCCGGTGTGCGTATTTCGACGTAGTCCGGCGCAAAACCGGCGTCACCCAGGCCCTGCATGGCTTTGTCGCAAAGCAAGCCAAAATCGCGATTACCGGCAGACAGTTCGTGCGCAATGCCGGTCAACAGCCGGTACAGCAAGGGCGCGATCTGTCGTTGTTCTGTTGTCAGATATCGATTTCGGGAACTCATGGCGAGACCATCTTCGTCGCGCACGGTCGGAGCACCGTGGACGGTCACCGGGATATCGAGATCACTTACGACCTGGCGAATAATCGACAGCTGTTGATAATCCTTCTGCCCGAAGACGGCGATGTCGGGGAGCACCTGGTTGAACAGCTTGACCACCACCGTCG
>JABDKV010000295.1 GCA_013002045.1 Gammaproteobacteria bacterium | reverse complement strand
CCTACGGGGGAGGGGCGGTGGGGGATTGGGGCGGGGTTGGGGTTGGGTGGCTGCGGGGTCGGGACTGAAGTCCCTCCTACGGCGGCTGCGCCGCCACGGCGCGGCATGGGGCGCAAGTAGAGATTTTGTACAGGGTTTTGAGGCTGTGCAGGGCTGTCGCGGTGCAGTACGATTGGTTTCGGAATGGAACGCAGTGTTAGGCCGTCGTACCTGTTGCAAGTGTCGCCGAATTGCTCGTTGAGCTGGTCGCAGGCAGCGTTGTTTTTTGCCGGTGTTTGCACCGGATCACTCGGCATTGCCGGAGTCCTTGCATGGCAGGGGTTCTGGCCGGTGTTGCCGTTTGCCGGGCTCGAACTGACCGTTCTCGGTGTGGTGTTGTGGATCACGATGCAGCGCGGTCGCTATCGCGAAGTCATCCAGATTTTTGACGACCGCATTGAAATCGAAAAGGGCTTGCCGGAAAACCGTACTACGATGGTATTTCCCCTGCATTGGGCGCGTGTTACTCTGCGACCCGCCCGGGTTGCAACCTATCCGAGCCGACTCTTGATCAGCTCACATGGCCGCAGCTGCGAAATCGGCCGCTGTCTTACTGAGCCTGAGCGCAAGCGACTCTTGCGCCGACTCGATCAACTGGTTGGCAGGATGGACCAGACACCGTTGCAGCAACCCGAGGGGGCCTGAGCGCAAGCGCACCGATGACAGGAGCTGTTCGCATGTTGAAGCGAGTTCGCCATTTACTGAGTCGCGCCATCGTGGCAGTGACTACTTACGGCATGATTGCACCCGCGCTGGCGGAGTGGGAAGTGAACCTGATGCCGGGGGTCACGCAAATCAGTCGTGACACCTATGAGTTACACATGATCGTATTCTGGATCTGTGTCGCGATCGCGATCGTCGTGTTTGGTGCGATGTTCTACTCGCTGTTCAAGTTTCGTCGCTCACAGGGTGCAGTGCCCGACACCACCATGGTGCATAGCACCCGCATGGAGATCATCTGGACGATAATCCCGATTGCGATTCTGGTCGCGATGGCCATTCCGGCTGCCGAGACCCTGGTCAAAATCGAGGACACGCGCTCTCCCGATCTGTCGATTAAGGTCACCGGCTACCAGTGGAAGTGGCACTACGAGTATCTCGGAAACGTCGGTGATCCGCTGATTAGCAAGAATTTTGGTTTCTATAGCAATCTGACTGCCGAGGCGAACCGCGCCCGACAACTTGGATCTGGCGCTGATGTGTTTGAACTGGAGCATTACCTGCGCGATGTAGACAAGCGCGTGGTAGTGCCTGTCAACAAGAAAGTACGCATCCTGTTGACCTCGAATGACGTGCTGCATGCCTGGTGGGTACCCGAACTGGGTGGCAAGCGCGACGCAATTCCGGGCTTCGTTAACGAGATGTGGTTCCAGGCTGAAGAGACCGGTGTTTACCGGGGTCAGTGCGCCGAGCTTTGTGGTTACGATCATGGCTTCATGCCGATCGTGGTCGAGGTGGTCGAGGAAGAGGCGTTCAACGACTGGGTCAGCGAGCAGGGTGGCGCTGTCGGTATGGACGAATTCGAAGTCGGGGGCGTTGCCGAGATCGGCGCCGATACCGCCGAGGGCGCAACGGTTGCCGCCGGTGGCGGCAACGCTGCTGCTGGCAGCAGCGCCGCTGCGGACCTGAACATGAGCATGGAAGATCTCATGGCACTGGGCGAAACCACCTACAACACCCACTGTATCGCCTGTCACCAGGCGAATGGCGAAGGTCTGCCACCGGCGTTTCCGTCACTGGTTGGCAGCCCGGTGGCTACCGGACCTGCGGCAGGACACATCGACGTTCTTCTCAATGGTGTCAGTGGCAGCGCCATGGTCGCGTTTACCTATCTCAGCAACCAGGAAATTGCGGCCGTCATTACTTATGAACGCAATGCCTGGGGCAATGATGTCGGCGACATGGTCCAGCCCGCCGATGTCGCCGCAGCACGTTAATCTGACAGAGGAATCAGGATGAGCACAGCAGCAGAAGCCCATCACGACGATCACCACGACGCGCCCAGTGGCATAAAGCGCTGGATTTTTGCGACCAATCACAAGGACATCGGCACGATGTACCTGGTGTTCTCGCTGGTACTGTTCTTTATCGGCGGCGGTATGGCGATGATCATCCGGGCCGAGTTATTCCAGCCGGGACTGCAGTTCGTCAATCCGGGTTTCTTTAACTCGATGACGACCATGCACGCGCTGATGATGATTTTTGGCGCGGTGATGCCGGCCTTCGTTGGCCTGGCCAACTGGATGGTGCCGTTGATGGTCGGCGCCCCCGATATGGCGTTGCCACGCATGAACAACTGGAGCTTCTGGATCCTGCCAGTAGCCTTTGGCTTGTTGTTATCGACACTGTTCATGGATGGTGGCGCACCGGCCGGTGGCTGGACGATGTATCCGCCGCTGGTGTTACAGACGGGCGCTGCCTTTCCGTTCCTGATTTTCTCGGTTCACCTGATGGGTATGTCATCGATCATGGGCGCGATCAATATCGTGGTTACGATCATGAACATGCGTGCACCGGGAATGGGACTGCTGAAAATGCCGCTGTTCGTCTGGACCTGGCTAATCACTGCCTACCTGTTGATTCTCGCCATGCCGGTACTGGCCGGTGCGGTGACCATGCTGCTGACCGATGAGTACTTCGGCACCAGCTTCT
>JABDKV010000290.1 GCA_013002045.1 Gammaproteobacteria bacterium | reverse complement strand
ACCGGCGGCATCGTTGACAAACGTCGCATCGACAGCGGCCAGGCGACCCCAGCTGAACGCCTTGAGATTCTGCTCGACCTTGACACCATTGAGCTCGATCGCGCGTTGCATTGCATCGAGCGCGACCGGCACAAGTCCCTGCTGCCAGGCAAAGCCAAGCGTCAGCACATTGGCATAGATAGTGTCGCCCATCAGTGCCGCCGCAAGCCGATTCGCTTCGATCGTATCAAGTTCACTGACGGCCGCATCGATTGCCGCGATGCGACTATCGGCGCGCAACGAAGCATCGCGATCGAGGACAAAGTCCGCGGTCGCCATCTCGGTGGTATTGACTACTGCGCGTGTGAACGCCGGCGAGTAGGTTGCACTGGCCTTGGGTGACGAACTGACCACCATGTCGCAACCCACCAGCGCATCGGCGCGACGCGGCACGATCCGGACCTGGTTGAGCTTGTCAGGATCGCGGGCGATGCGAATATAGCTCAGTACCGGGCCAAACTTCTGTGCGAATCCCATGAAGTCGAGCACGCTGGCGCCATGACCCTGCAGGTGTGCAGCCATCGTAATTAACGCACCTACGGTGATGACACCAGTGCCACCAACGCCGGTTACCAGCAAGTCATAAGGCTGATCGATAGCCGGCAGTTGTGGCTCGGGTAGTGCCGCCACTCGCTGGTCTATCGGGTGCGCGACCGGGTCCGGTTTGCGCCGCTGACCACCTTCGATGGTGACGAAGCTGGGGCAAAAACCGTTGACGCAGGAAAAATCCTTGTTACAGGAGTTCTGATCGATCTGTCGTTTGCGACCGAGGGGCGTTTCTTTCGGAACCACCGACAGGCAATTCGATTCGACCGAACAGTCGCCACAACCTTCGCACACCAGGTCATTGATAACGACGAAGCGCGCCGGGTCTTCCATCAACCCTCGCTTGCGCTTGCGTCGTTTTTCTGTCGCGCAGGTCTGTTCATAGATCAGCACGGTGACGCCGGAGATGTCTCGCAACTCGCGCTGCACGGCATCGAGATCGGTCCGCGGGTGCAGTGTCGTGCCCCGGGGCAGGTCAGACTTGTTGTACTTGTCGGGCGCATCCGACAACAACGCGATGCGCTCGACGCCTTCGGCCCGGATCGAGTGCGCAATCGCCTCGACACTGATCGGTCCATCGATCGGTTGCCCGCCGGTCATGGCCACGGCGTCATTGAACAGGATCTTGAAGGTAATGTTGGCCCCGGCCGCAACCGCCTGGCGTATCGCCAGCGAGCCCGAGTGATAGAGCGTGCCTTCGCCGAGGTTCTGGAAAATATGCTTGTTGCCATTGAACAACGAGCGGCCCACCCAGTTGACGCCTTCACCGCCCATCTGAATCAGCGACTCTGTATCGCGATCCATCCAGCTGGCCATGAAGTGGCAACCGATACCGGCCAGCGCCTGCGAACCCGTCGGCACCTTGGTCGAGGTGTTGTGCGGGCAACCGGAACAGAAATACGGCATGCGGTTGGCACCGGGCACGCGGATCACTTCGATCGGTTCACGGGTGAGCGCTTCGGCACGACTGCTTAGGTCGAGCCCCGGCAGCACGGCATCGAGCCGCTGGGCAACAATCGGTGCCAGCTGCAGTGGCGACAATTCACCGGTCCACGGCACCAGCGGTTCGCCCTTCTCGTCGGCCTTGCCAACCATGCGTTCAGGTTTGTGACCGGGGTAATCGTAGTAGGCTTCCTTGAACCAGCTTTCGATAATGCCGCGCTTTTCTTCGACTACCAGCACTTCTTCCTTGGCGCGTACGAAGTCCAGGGCAACGGCCTGTTCAAAGGGCCACACCATCCCAACCTTGTAGACATCGAGACCGATACGCTTCGCTTCGGCACGATCGATGTCGAGCAGGCGCAACGCTTCCATCAGGTCGAGATGACCCTTGCCGGTGGTGACGATGCCATAGCGCGCATCGGGCACATCGAAAATACGGTGATCGATCGGATTGGCACGGGCAAAAGCCAGCGCTGCGTCGCGTTTCGCCTCCAGCCGTTCTTCGATCTGCGGGCCGGGCAAATCCGGCCAGCGATAGTGCAGGCCATCGGGTGGCGGCACATAGTCGTCGGGAATATTGAACGTCGGCAACTCTGGCAACAATATCGAGCGCGCCGACTCGACGGTTTCGGAAATTGCCTTGAAGCCAACCCAGAAACCGGAATAGCGCGACAGGGCTAAGCCGTACAGGCCGTAATAGAGGTATTCCTCGACGTTAGCCGGATTTAGCGTCGGCATGAAGAACGTCAGGAAAGCGACGTCTGACTGGTGCGGCATCGACGAGGACACGGCACCGTGATCGTCTCCGGCGACTACCAGCACACCCCCGTTTGGTGAACTGCCGTAAGCGTTGCCGTGCTTGAGGGCATCGCCGGAGCGATCGACACCGGGTCCTTTGCCATACCAGATGCTGAACACACCATCGACAGTCTTGTCGGGATCGGTTTCGACCTGTTGCGTACCCAGTATCGCCGTAGCCGCGAGATCTTCGTTGATCGCTGGCAGGAAACGAATGTCGTGTTGCTGCAGCAAGTCGGCGGCGCGCCACAGCTCCAGATCGTAGGCACCGAGGGGTGAGCCCCTGTAACCACTGATAAAGCCAGCCGTGTTGCGACCGTCGCGACGATCCATAAGCGCCTGCATCAGCGGGATACGGACCAGTGCCTGCGTCCCGGTCAGGAATACCCGGCCCTGCTGGCGCAGGTAACGATCTTCGAGCTTGTAATCGTCGAGTTTCACCAGGCGGGTTTCCTCAGTCGTCGGACAGAGCTGACATTGTATCAACAGCGTTATTCACGACTCAGAGCACTGCGGCAATCGAGTCTGTAAGGTAGTCGAGATTGGCTTCGCTGACACCGGCGATGTTGGCGCGCGACGACCCCACGATATAAATGTGAAACTCATCGCGCAATCGCTGTATCTGGGCCTTGTCCAGTCCCAGTAACGAGAACATGCCACGTTGCTGCGCGATAAAGGCGAATCGGTCGGTACCGGTTTTTGTCGCCAGCATTTCGGCAAACTGGCGTCGAAGGTTATTGACACGATCACGCATCGTACCCAGTTCCGACAACCACAGCCGGGTCAGCTCCGCATCGTTGAGAATGATCTGCACCACTTCGGCACCATGCGCCGGCGGCATCGAGTAGACCCGACGCGTCACGTTGGCGAGGTGACTGACGGACGTCTGCGCGTGTTCGTTCGATTGTGCGACGATGCTGGTGCAACCCACACGATCGCGGTACAGGCCGAAATTTTTCGAGCACGACGACACCACCACCAGTTCTGGCAGGCGCGCGGCACTGGCACGAATGCCGTAAGCATCTTCGTCAATGCCTTCGGCAAAACCCTGGTAAGCGACATCTATAAAGGGCACCAGACCCCGTTCTTCGAGCAAATCGATGACCCGGTCCCACTGCTCGCGACTGAGATCGGCACCGGTCGGATTGTGACAACAGCCGTGTAGCAAAACGACATCGCCTCGCTCAGCCCGTTGCAGTCCCTCGAGCATCGCATCAAATTCAATCGCATTACTGCTCGCGTCGTAATACGGGTAGGTCTCGATGTTGATGCCAGCGCTGCTCAACAAGGGCTGGTGATTCGGCCACGTGGGCTCGCTGGCCCAGACTTTTACACCGGGACTGGCGCGCAACAGCACGCCGGCCGCAATGTGCAGTCCGCCCGAGCCGCCCGTAGTCTGGACGGTGACAATGCGACCATCGTTAAGTGCAGGGTGATCGGCACCGAACATCATGCGGGTCATAGCCGTATTAAAGTCGGCATTACCACGCAGACCTTCATAGACCTTGGTTTGCTGGCTGTCCCACAGACGTTGCTCGGCCTGCTTGACCGCGCCCAGTACCTCGGTCTGGCCTTGCTCATTCTGGTAGACCCCGGCGCCGAGATCGACCTTATCGGGCGAATCGTCTTCGCGATAGAGACGTAACAGACCCAGGATCGGGTCGTCGGGTAGCTTTTTCAGTCGATCGAACATCTCAGCCCGCCTTTGCCTGCATTTCCTGCATGGTCGCGGCCTCGGCCACCATCGTCAACACATCGTAGGCAGCGACAATCTCGTCATCCTGGTTGGTGACCTCGGTATCCCAGCGCACTTCACCGTATCCCGAGTCGATTCGCAGGGTTTTTTGCTTGGCGGTCAGGCGCAGCTTGATGCGGTCGCCGGGGTTAACCGGCGTCATGAAGCGCAGGTTGTCGATGCCGTAATTGGCCAGTACCGGACCCAGCGGTGCATGTACAAACAACCCGGCCGCAGCCGAGACCACGAAATAACCATGCGCCACCCGACCTTCGAAGAACGGGTTCGCCGCAGCCGCATCGTCGTCCATATGGGCATAAAACCTGTCACCGGACAAATCGGCGAAACGCTCAATATCTTCCAGCGTAATCTCGCGTTCCGCGGTGTGCAGGGTGTCACCGATCTGCAGTTCCTCGAAGGTCCTGGTAAACGGGTGGCTGCCGGTTTGTTCGCGAGCACCGCGGATCCAGCAATGGGTAATAGCACTGAGCATGTCAGGGGAACCCTGCAGTGCGGTGCGTTGCATGTAGTGGGTTACACCGCGGATACCACCCAGTTCCTCGCCACCACCGGCGCGCCCGGGGCCGCCATGCACCAGGTGCGGCAACGGCGATCCGTGACCGGTCGACTCGTCGGCGCAATCACGATTTATCAGGACAAAGCGACCATGGTAGTTGGCCGTGTTGAGGATTAGTTCACGGGCCACGTCATTATCGTGGGTATAAATAGAGCCGGCCAGGCTGCCCTCGCCCATACGCGCGAAGCTCGCAGCTTGTTCGAGGTTGTCATAGGGCAAAACGGTGGCAACCGGCCCAAAGGCCTCGACACTGTGAGCCAGGCTGGCCGCCGTTGGGTGTTCACAGTGGAGCAGCACCGGCGCAAAAAACGAACCCCGCTCGGCATCGGCGTCGATGACTTCGCAGTGGTCCGGGTCACCAAATACGATCTCGCTGTCACCCGACAACTCGGCCACACGTGCCCGCACTTCTTCGCGCTGTTCACGACTGGCCAGCGCACCCATATCGACTTCCTTGCTCGCCGGGTTACCGACGCGCACCTGCGACAGCCGTGTCGACAAGGCATCGACTACGGCACCGCTCAATGCCCGTGGCGCAATAATGCGGCGAATAGCGGTGCACTTCTGGCCTGCCTTGGTGGTCATCTCCCTGACGACTTCATTGATGAACAGATCGAACTCCGGCGTCTCCGGTCCGGCATCGGTGCCGAGAATTGCGCAGTTCAACGAATCGGTTTCGGCTGTAAAGCGCACGCTGTTGGCGATAATGTTGTCGTTGGTGCGTAACTTGTCGGCGGTGTATTTCGATCCGGTAAAGGCCACGACATCCTGGCAATCGAGCAGGTCCAGCAGGTTGCCGGTACTGCCACAGACCAGCTGCAATGCACCGTCGGGCAGGATTCCCATCTCGACGATCCTGCGCACCGCCAGCTCGGTCAGGTAGGCGGTACTCGACGCCGGCTTGACGATCGCCGGCATACCCGCCAGCCAGGTCGGCGCCAGCTTCTCCAGCATGCCCCAGACCGGGAAGTTATAGGCATTGATGTGGACGGCAACTCCCCGCATCGGCGTATAAATGTGTTGACCGACAAAAGTGCCATTGCGCGAGATCTGTTCCGGTGGTCCATCGATCAGGACATGATCGTTGGGCATCTCGCGCCGACCCTTGCTCGAGTAAACAAACATCGTGCCGATGCCACCGTCGATATCGATCCACGAATCGGAACGGGTTGCACCGGTGTGAGTCGACAACGAGTACAACTCCTTCTTGTGCTCGCCCAGCCCCTTGGCAATGGCCTTGAGCATCAGCGCGCGCTCGTGGAAGGTCATGCTGCGCAGCGCCGGCCCGCCGACAGTGCGGGCGTAATCGGTCATCGCTGTAAAGTCGAGCCCGCTGCTATCGATGGCGGCAATGGTCTCGCCATTGACCGCACTGCATAAGGGCTTGCCGTCGCCGTCGCCGGCCACCCAGCGACCCTGCGCAAAGGATTGGAGTTTCATTTTGACCCTCGTGACTACTGACACGGTTGTAGGGCTGCCCTGACGCAGCCGGGCCATCGCGGCCGGAACCGGGTTTTAAAGTGAGACAGAAATCAGGAAGCTGTGCTACGGTTAGTATCACATTGACCTTGGCGCCACGCAACTGAGCCGCATGCCGCAGAGCCACATAAGCCCCAATCCCCGCGACCCGCAGACGCCGGTCGCGCCGCTGATCGCGAGCTTTCAGTCGCAAAGACCTATGCGTGCAGGATCGCTGCTGATCACGGTTTTTGGCGACGCGATAGCGCCACATGGCGGCACAGTCTGGCTTGGAAGCCTGATCCGCGCGATGGCGCCGTTTGGCGTCAACGACCGACTGGTACGCACGTCAATCTATCGGCTGGCGCAGGATGGCTGGTTTTCATCACACCAGGTAGGCCGCCGCAGCTACTACAGCCTGACCGAGCTGGGCCGACGCCGTTTCCACGAAGCCAGTCAGCATATCTATGCCGAACCCCGCCGGCAGTGGTCCGGCGACTGGTGCTGTGTGCTGCTCAATGCCGTGGCCGCCGAACACCGGGACGGGCTGCGCCGCGAACTGCAATGGCTCGGTTTCGCGCCAGTGTCACCCAACCTGATGGCCCACCCGGCACCCGATCGCGCAACGCTGGGCGAAAACTTGCAGGGTATAGCCGGTGCCGACCGCATCATTGTGACCACGACTCGCGTAATGAGCGACAGCGAAACCGTGTTCAATGAGCTGGTGACCAATGGCTGGAACCTCGATGAACTGGAGCTGCGCTATCAGCACTTCCTGCAGATGTTCAGACCGGTTTATCGCTGGGTACGTGACGACGCTGCCAGCGACGAACAGGCATTCCAGGTACGCATCCTGCTATTACACGAATACCGCAAGATCATCCTGCGTGACCCGTTTCTGCCGGAGGCGCTGCTGCCAAGTGACTGGAGCGGTACTGCGGCCTATCAATTGTGCCGCAACCTGTATCGCGCGGTTGCCGAACCGTCTGAACGCTTTATTACCAGTGCCATGGAAACCGCCGAGGGTCCGTTGCCACCGGCCGAGCCCGGATTCTTTGACCGCTTTGGCGGGACTAAATGAGGTAAGCAATGCAATTTGAAACCATCGTCTTCGAACGGCAGGACGGGTATGCCGAGTTAAGACTTAACCGCCCCGACACGCTGAACAGCTTTAACAGCCAGATGCACGAAGAAGTCGCGACCGCGCTGGACCAGGTTGCCACAGGTAACGATATCCGCGCGTTGTTTCTGACCGCAGCTGGCAAGGGTTTTTGCGCCGGTCAGGACCTCAACGACCGCAACGTCAAGGCCGGCAGCAGCGTCGATCTGGGCCAGACGCTCGATACCCTTTACAACCCGTTGATACGACGACTGCGTGAGCTGCCGCTTCCAGTGGTTTGTGGTGTTAACGGGGTCGCTGCCGGTGCCGGTGCCAACGTTGCACTGGCTGCGGACATCGTTGTTGCCGCCCGTTCTGCGCGCTTCATCCAGGCGTTTTGCAAAATCGGCCTGTTACCGGATTCGGGTGGCACATGGGTATTGCCGCGATTGCTTGGCGATGCCCGGGCCAGGGCGCAGGCTTTGCTCGGTGAACCGATCGGTGCCGAGCAGGCGGCTGACTGGGGCATGATCTACAAGTGCGTCGATGACGCAGCATTGCGTGACACCTGTATCGAGCTTTGCCGGCATTTTGCGACGCAGCCGACCCGCGGGCTGGCCGCGATCAAGCAGGCATTGCTGGCCAGCTGGGATCACAGTCTCGATACCCAGCTGGATTTCGAACGCGATGTGCAACGCGAGCTCGGACGCAGCGACGATTATCGCGAGGGCGTCGCCGCATTCCTGGAAAAACGCAAACCCGAATTCAGGGGTAGCTGAGATGCGTGATGCACTGACCGTGGCACGTGCCTGCGCCGAGCGTATGTACGCCGGCGATCGCGCCTCGCAGGACCTCGGTATCGAGATCGAGGTAGTTACCCCGGGCGAAGTGCGGGCGACCATGGTAATCCGGCCCGATATGGTCAACGGCCACGACATTTGTCACGGTGGCCTGATATTCACATTGGCCGACACCGCGTTTGCCTTCGCCTGCAATGCCTATGATCACGTGTCCGTCGCGGCCCAGGCCAGTATCGATTTCCTCTCGCCCGGGAAGGTCGGCGAAACACTGGTCGCCCATGCGACTGAACTGCATCGCGGTCGCCGCAATGGCCTGTACGAAGTCCGCGTGAATGGTCCGGGCGACCGGCTGGTGGCGCTGTTCCGCGGTCGCTCCGCCGGTCTGGGCAAGCCCATGCTTGGCGGAGCTGGCGAGTAGTAATAATCGTGATACAGAAAATATTGATTATTTCTTTTTTCTGTGACATATTATTGAAAATCATCGATGAGGTGAGGAACTGATGTACACGCAGGGACTTGATCAGCAAGGCGATTCGCTCAAAAGCGTAGACGAAGCTACACGTCTCGCGGCGTTCCAGAAGCGGATCGATGCAGAAGACAAGATTGAGCCTCGTGACTGGATGCCAGAGGCCTATCGCAAGACGCTGATCCGGCAAATCTCCCAGCACGCCCACTCCGAGATCGTCGGCATGCTGCCCGAGGGCAACTGGATCACGCGCGCCCCGTCACTGCGGCGCAAGGCGATCCTGTTGGCCAAGGTGCAGGACGAAGCCGGTCACGGCCTGTACCTGTACAGCGCCTGCGAAACACTGGGTATTTCCCGTGACGAGCTTATCGACCAGCTGCTGACCGGTAAGGCCAAGTACTCGAGCATATTCAATTACCCGACCCTGACCTGGGCCGACATTGGCGCCATCGGCTGGCTGGTAGACGGCGCTGCGATCATGAACCAGATTCCGTTGTGTCGTTGCAGTTACGGACCTTATGCACGGGCCATGGTGCGGGTGTGTAAAGAAGAGAGTTTTCACCAGCGCCAGGGTTTCGAAATCATGTTGGCGCTGTCGCGCGGTAACGACGAGCAGAAGCGCATGGCCCAGGATGCACTCAACCGCTGGTGGTGGCCGTCACTGATGATGTTTGGCCCCAGTGATAAGGACTCAAAGCACAGCGCCCAATCGATGGCCTGGAAGATTAAGCGCTTCACCAATGACGAACTGCGGCAGAAGTTTGTCGATGTCACCGTGCCGCAGGCTCATTTCCTCGGTCTGGAAATTCCCGATGCCGATTGTCAGTGGAACGACGACACCGGCCACTGGGACTTTGGCGAAATCGACTGGACCGAATTCAAGGAAGTGCTGGCCGGCAATGGGCCGTGCAACCGCGAACGCCTGCAGGCGCGGCAGGATGCACACGACAACGGCGCCTGGGTACGCGAGGCCGCACGCGCCTACGCGGAAAAACAAGCACGTCGCAACGCGGCCTGAGGAGTCTGATATGAGCAAACAGCAGTGGCCGCTATTTGAGATTTTCGTACGCGCCAAGTCAGGACTCAGTCATCGCCATGTCGGCAGCCTGCATGCCGCCGATGAGGTCATGGCGCTGGATCATGCCCGCGACCTTTACACCCGGCGTGGCGAAGGCGTCAGCATCTGGGTGGTGCGCTCGAGTGCGATTACAGCGTCGGACCCATTCGATGCCGACAGTCTGTTCGATCCGGCCGAGGACAAGATTTATCGTCATCCGACCTTCTACGAAGTACCCGATGGAGTCGAAAACCTGTGAACGATCCGCAACGCTTCGAATATGTCGTGCGTCTCGGTGACAACGCTTTGGTGCTGGGCCAGCGCCTCGGTGAATGGATCGGTAACGGTCCCGAACTCGAGGAAGAAATGGCCATGGGTAACTTCGCCCTCGACTACATCGGGCAGGCGCGTTTATTCCTCAGCTATGCCGCCGAACTCGAAGGTGCCGGTCGCGACGAAGATCAACTGGCGTTCCTGCGTGACCAGATCGATTTCCGCAATGTGCTGCTGCTCGAGCAACCTAACGGTGACTTCGGGCAAACGATTGCGCGACAGTTTTTCTTCGAAAGTTACTACGTGCTGTTCCTCGAAGCCCTGACTGCTTCCTCTGATAAACGCCTGGCCGAGGTTGCGGCGCGCGGCCTGAAGGAGTCCGCGTACCACCTGCGGCATGCCACACAATGGATGGTGCGGCTTGGTGATGGCACCGAAGAAAGCCACCAACGCATACAGCAGTCTGTCGATGAGCTGTGGCGCTTCACCGGCGAGATGTTCAGCGGTGACGAGATCGATCGCTGGGCTGTTGACAACGGTGTAGGCCCCGACCCGGCGACACTGCGGCCAGCCTGGGACACCCGCGTCAACGAAGTATTGCAGACCGCAACGCTAACCCGACCCGATAATGACTGGATGCACACCGGTGGCAAGCAGGGCCGGCATACCGAGCATCTCGGTTACCTGCTGACGGAAATGCAATTCCTGCAACGCGCCTATCCCGGCGCCGCCTGGTAGTCGATGACCACAACCAGTGTCAGCGAGGCACAGGCCTGGTCGGTGCTCAATCGAGTTGCCGATCCGGAAATACCGGTATTGAGCATTACCGATCTTGGCATTGTGCGCTGGATAAAACGCGATGCAGACGAGCTGGTCGTCGGGCTGGCGCCGACTTACACCGGTTGCCCGGCAACGGAAGTCATTGCAGCGAACGTACTGACGGCCCTGCGGCGCAGCGGTTACGATGCGGTGCGTGTCGAGACGGTGTTGTCGCCGCCATGGACGACTGACTGGATCAGCGACGAAGGTCGCGAGAAACTGCACCGCTACGGTATTGTGCCGCCTGCTTCAGGGCAGTCGAAAAAATCGTTACTGGGCGGGTCACGTGACATCGCCTGTCCGCGCTGTGACTGTACCAGCACAACACGGGTCAGTGAGTATGGCTCGACACCCTGCAAGGCGGCATACAAATGCGATAGCTGCCTCGAACCCTTTGAATATTTCAAATGCATCTGAAAGCGAATTGATATGCACCAGTTTTACCCGGCAAAAATTATCGACAAGCAGGCTGAAGCCGATGACGCCATACGCCTGACGCTGGCTGTTGATGACGGCAACGTTAACGAGTTCCGCTACGTCCAGGGCCAGCACCTGCCGGTAAGGGCCTTTATCGGTAAAGATGAAATCCGCCGCACCTATTCGATCTGCACCAGTGCGTGCGAGCAGCAGCTGTGCCTCGGTATACGTATCCAGCCTGGTGGGCAATTCTCCGATCGGCTGCTGGGCCAGCTCGAAACCGGGCAGACACTGGAGGTGATGCCACCCGCGGGTCACTTCTTTACTGAGCTGGACCCGGCGCAGTCACGCACTTATGCGGCGTTCGTCGCCGGCAGCGGCATCACGCCGATCCTGTCGATTGTCAGCACCACGCTGGAAGTCGAGCCCCAGTCACGCTTCTTCGTGTTCTACGGTAACCGACGCAAGGCGACGACGATGTTTATTGAGGAACTCAATGCCCTCAAAAATCGCTATCCGGGCCGGTTATCGCTGCACTTCATCATGAGCCGCGAGGAATCGGAGATCGAGCTTTACCATGGGCGCATCGATGGCGCCCGCACCCGAGCGCTGCACGACGCCTTCCTCGCACACAACCGTCCCAATGATGTGTTCATCTGCGGCCCGAACGAGATGATCGACCAGGCCAGGGCGACGTTGCTGGAACTCGATTACGACAAGCGTCGCATCCATAGCGAGCGCTTCGTCGCGGCTGGCGCCGCAGAGGACCGGCGTCCCGAGCCCATTGAACAGACGCCTGCCAGTGGAGTCGAGGTCGGCTTCGTCATGGACGGTCACCGCCAGTCTTTTCACATGGACCCCGACGCACCGTCGATCCTCGATGCCGCCCAGGATGCCGGCCTCGATCTGCCATACTCGTGCAAGGGTGGTGTGTGTTCTACCTGCCGGACTTTGCTGACCAAAGGCGAAGTCGACATGGCCGCAACCGATGCACTTGAGGACTGGGAAATCGAGGAGGGCTTTATCCTCACTTGCCAGGCCCGACCGAAAACGGGCGAAATCGAACTCGACTATGACGAGGCCTGATCATGCTGCTCGAAGTTTATCGCGAAAAGTTCCCATCCCTCGGTTTTAGCGATCTTGGCGATGGCATTCTGCAAATCGTCCTGCATAAGGCCGAACGTCTCAATGCCGCCGATGCCAACATGCACCGTGACCTCGCCTATGTCTGGACCGATATCGACCGCGACGACGATATCCGTGTCGTACTCGTACGCGGCGAAGGCAAGGCCTTCTCGGCCGGTGGTGACTTCGAGCTTATCGAAGAAATGATGACCGACGATGATGCACTGGCGCGAGTATGGAAAGAAGCGCGCGACCTCGTTTACAACATCGTCAATTGTGAGAAGCCAGTGGTTTCAGGCATCCATGGCCCGGCCGTCGGAGCCGGGCTGGCAGTCGCGCTGCTAGCCGATGTTTCGGTTGCGGGTCGCAATGCAAAAATCATCGACGGTCACACGACGCTGGGTGTCGCTGCCGGTGATCATTCTGTCCTGATCTGGCCGTTGCTCTGCGGGCTGGCCAAATCGAAGTATTACCTGATGACCAATACACCACTGAGCGGAGCCGAAGCCGAACGCATTGGACTGGTGTCGATGTGTGTGGGCGATGGCGAAGTGCACGCCCAGGCAGAGGCCGTTGCGCGCAAGCTCGCTCACGCCAGCCAACGCGCCATCCGCTGGACCAAGTATGCACTCAACAACTGGTTACGCAGTTTCGGGCCGCACTTCGATGCGTCCCTCGCGCTCGAGTTCATGGGCTTCCGCCAGCCCGACATCAAAGAAGGGCTGTCCGCACTAAAAGAAAAACGCAAACCCCGCTTCAAATAACCTTCTCCGCCATAGGATCGCGCAAGCGATCCGTAGGAGGGGCTTCAGCCCCGATTCTTTCTAACAACGAAGCCCGACCCTGATTCGACAGGAATCGGGGCTAAAGCCCCTCCTACGGCTGCGCCCCGGGTGCCGCACGAAGCCGGGCTACATCAATCTTGCGATAGCTGGCTTCATCCGCCCAGGTCTTTCGCGGCGTCGTGCGCGGCGAATGAAGCAGGACGCCCGAACAAGACGCGCCCGATTCCGTCAGGCCAAGGATGGCCTGACGGATTTAGCCGCGAAAGGCCTGGGCGGATAAAGTCAGCTTTCCCCCGAAGCGTTTCCTTCCGCCGAAATATTGGACTGGTATGGCCTCGCGAATTTTTGTTGGAGGTCTGACGTTAGAAAGAATCGGGGCTGAAGCCCCTCCTACGGGGAAAGGACGGTATTAGATGGCGTCGGGGTTGCGGTCTTCGACTTCGCACTGCGCCAGCATGGTCTCGCCATCGCCGCTGGCTGTGTCCGGTGCCGCCACGAATACAAAGGATGCGTCCCAGCTCTCAACGATGCGTTGGGCTTTTTTCCTGTGCCGCGGGTTACCAACATAGGCCACGCGCAGGCTTGGCAGGGACGCACCATCGAGTTCACGATCGATGCAGCGCAGCAACCTGAACAGGCGGTTGGTGTCCGGTGCGGAAAATGCCATCGCGTCGTCGCTGTCGGCGGTATCAACCAATGTCTTCGACACCATGCGACAGAGGAAAGCGTCGTTCTCCGGTTTTGTCGTCTCGGGTAAATAGGTAAGGCGCGGACTGTGCGGCAGCGCAAGAGCCTCACGCGCCATATCGATGGTCTGGTTGAAATGCGTTTGCGGGCAGTTGCCGGCCCACACGCTGGTGATGACGAAGCCGAATATCCCGGTCAACAGGGCCAGGTTACGCATGGGTCCACTCCCTTCTCGCCGCGCTACCCTAATTGAGACCGTGACATGCGAAAAAGTTTCAGCCGTTTTTCGCTGGTGGCTTGAGTTGTTCATGCCACAACAGCGTCGCGCCGATAACGGCGGTCGGCATCGACAGAAAATTCAGCAGCGGCACCAATGTCATCGCAAAGACTGCCGCACCGAACCCCAGCGCCACCATTCGGTGCTGGCGCAGAATCACCCGCTGTTCGCGGAACTTCAATCCGTGATTACCCATCGGGTAATCGGCGTACTCCATCGCCAGCATCCAGGCACCAAAGCCAAACCACAGCAGTGGCGCCAGCACATTGACCGCCGGCACTACAAACAACAACAATAAAGGCAACGCGCGTGGCAGAATATAGGCCCACTTGCGAAACTCGTGACCGACCGCACGCGGGATCTCCGCAAGGAATGACACACCACTGCCGGGAGGTGCGTCGCCACAACACGCCGTTTCGACCTTTTCGGCCAGCAGACCGTTCAATGGGGCACCAATGATGTTCGCCACCATCGTGAACGTGTAAAACATCACCAGGATCATGACCAGGCCGAACAACGGCCATAGCAGCCACTCCACCCATTGCAGCCACTGCGGTAACCAGGCCACGGCGGAATCAATCCAGCCATCGAAGCGATTGCCAATCCAGATGATCGCGGCCGTGAACAGCACCAGGTTGATCAACAGAGGCGTTATGACATACAGGCGCAGTCGCGGGTCGGCCAGGCGCCTGAAACCGGCCAATACATACGATGCACCCAGTGCAAAGCCAGTCATCGGGCCCACACCGGGGCTGGCGCCGGCTCGATGCCGGTCGTGTCTGCAGGCAGCTTTCTCATCAGGCCTGGCATTTTGATCGTTTCTACGAGCCGGTCCAACCCCCACCATTGACGCCCGCCTTATTTTTCTGTAATTTCTGTCTTGTCAGAAATGACGGAAAAGGAGAGTCCCATGTTGGCACTAGGCACCCATCTCGCATATCTCGCGATTAGTATCGCGCTCACCATCTGGGTGGCCCACACCCTGAGCACCAATGGCCTGCCGTTCCTGGTCGACAGCTTCCACGGCAATGCGACGCTGGCACGGTCGGTTAACCACCTGCTGGTCGTCGGCTTCTACCTGGTCAATCTCGGTTATGTCACGCTGACAATCCGGCGTGGCGGGTACCCAGCCAACCTGACTGAAGCTATAGAGATTCTCAGTACCCGTGTTGGCTGGGTCCTGCTCGTTCTGGGTGCCTTGCACCTGTTCAACATGTACATACTCAATCGCTGGCGTCGCAGTGCGTTCTACGATCGCGAACACGCCGAGACCGAGCTCGCACGCCGCAAGACGATTCGCGCAGAGGCCGGGCTGTGAACAGCGACACGCTGGCTTATCTCGCCCGTACACTCGTTCAGCGCAATCGTGCGGAACCGCGGGAGTACTACGAGAGCACGACGGCCGACTACGAACCGTGGTCGGCCGCCGGCAACATGCACTTTGGTTATCACACATCCGGTATGGATTGGCTCGATCGCGAAGCGCAACTGCAACGCATGACCGACGAAGTTGGCCAGCGTCTGCAGCTGACCAACGAACCCGTTCGTATAGCCGACTTTGGTTGTGGTACTGGTGCACCGCTGCGGCGCCTGCTGCAGAACCATTCGAACTGGCATGCGACGGGTTTGACCATCGCCAGCAACCAGGCCAGCCAGGCACGGGAACTGGCGAGAAAGAATCGGCTGAACAATCGGATGACGGTGCTGTGCGAAGACTTCCGCAATACGAGTTTCCCACCGCAGCGCTTCGACGGTGTTATAGCGATGGAATCGTTTTGCTATGGCACCGGCTTTAACAAGCATGACGTACTGCGTGAAGCGCGGCGACTGTTGCGACCCGGTGGCCGCCTGGTCATCGCTGACGGGTTCCTGAAAACCATGGTCGCGCTGCCGGGCTACCTGGGAACAGCACACGAAAAACTGTGTGAGGGCTGGCACCTGGACACCCTGCCCTGCCGTACAGCGGTCGATGCCCAACTCAAGGAGCTCGGCTTCCGTGACATTCACTGGGAAGATATTTCGATGCGTGTACTACCGTCGATGCTTCACGTTCCCGGCGTCAGCTCCAGTTACATACTCGAGTTGCTACGACAGAGCGATGATGTCGATGAGTTTCGCTGGGGGCATGCAACGGCGCCGTGGCTGGCCATCGTCCTTGGCATGGCACGACGCTATTTTGGTTACTATCTGCTTAGCGCGACACGAGATTGAACATGAGTGACATCAACACCCGCTTTATCCTGCATTGGGGCGAAATGAGCAGCCGCTGGGGTATTAATCGCAGCGTCGCCCAGATCCATGCCCTGCTATTCCTGTCACCCGAGCCGCTCAATGCCGAGCAAATCAGCGAACAACTTGATATGGCCCGTTCCAATGTCAGCACCAGCCTGCGCGAGTTGCAGGCCTTTGGCATTGTCCGCGTCAGTCACAAGATTGGCGACCGGCGTGACTATTTCGAATCCGAGAAAGATGTCTGGGCCATGGTGCGGGCAATCATCGAGCATCGTAAGCGGCGCGAGGTCGATCCCACACTGGATATGTTGCGCGATTGCGTCGATGAGGCCAAGGCCGACCAAGCCGATGAATACACGATCAATCGCATGAAAGAGTTACGCGATTTGCTGGAGGCAATGTCGAAATTGTTCGACCAGGTATCGTCACTGCCACCCGGGGCGCAGAAGAAAGTCCTCAAGATGGGTAGCAAGATTCGTCGGCTTGGAACCGGCAAATAGCCTTCCTGCGCTTCGCATTTCGCTCACAATGTGCTGATATAGTCGGCATATGGAACTTGCCGAATTCAAACCCACCGGGATCTGGCGTAATGGTCATATCCAGTCGGTACTCGCCAGTCTGAAGGTTCGCCGCAGACTGGTCGAGCGGCGTGCCGCGGCGCTGGAAGCGGCAACCAACGAAGAAATCGTCGATTGTGGCAACGATGTCCGGCTGAGCTGCCTGCACGCGCCACAACCAGACAAAGACGCGCCGGTGGCTGTACTCATCCACGGCTGGGAAGGCAGCGCCAGGTCACTCTATATGTTGGCGGCGGCCGCCAGACTGTTCGATGCCGGCTTCGACGTTTGGCGCCTGCAGTTTCGCGATCATGGCAACAGTCATCACCTCAATCGCGAGTTGTTCCATAGTTGCCGGCTCGATGAAGTCGTAGGTTGCGTCGCGGCTATTCAACACATCGTCGACAACCGCCCATTGTGTCTTGGTGGCTTTTCGCTAGGTGGCAATTTCTCGCTGCGTGTCGCGGCTCGCGCCGACCAGGCCGGTATCGACCTGGCACAGGTGGTCGCTATTTGCCCGGTGCTGCACCCGCCATCAACCCTGACCGCCATCGAAAGCGGTTTGTGGATCTACAACTCGTATTTCATGTACAAATGGCGCCGCTCCCTGCGTATAAAGCACCGATTTTTTCCCGATCATTACGATATCGAAGCGATTCTGGCGCAGCGCTCGATGCGCGATCTGACCGACCACCTGGTCACGCGATACGGCGAATTCCCCGATATGCAAACCTATCTCGACGGTTACTCGATCGTCGGGGACCGCTTGATGACAATCACGGCACCTGCGGTCATGGTCATGGCTGAGGACGATCCGGTCATTCCGTTCGCCCATCTCGACAGTGTCAAGCCGTCACCGGCGCTGGAGATTTTCACGACGCGCTATGGTGGTCACTGCGGTTTTCTTGATTCGCTCTACGGTCGCAGCTGGGCTGACGATTTCCTGCTGCATCGCTTTAGTGGTGCCACTGGCCGTGTAGCCGCACCGGTTGCGAAGAGCCACGTCGCCTGACCCATCCGCCGCGCCCGGCTCGGTGTAGAATCGTCCCCATGTACCGGCTCTATGATTACCTGTCTTCGGGTAACAGTTACAAGGTGCGGCTGTTGCTGTCGCTGCTGGGAATAAGCTACGAGCGCATCGATGTCGATATCATCGACGGACAGACCCGCACAGCGGCATTCCTGGCGCGTAATCCCAACGGGCGTATCCCGACACTCGAACTCGAAGACGGCACGCACCTGTGGGAGTCCAATGCGATCCTGCACTACCTGGCCGAAGCGACGCCGTTTCTGCCCGCCCACCGGCTCGACCGGGCCCGCGTCCTGCAATGGATGTTCTTTGAACAATACAGTCACGAGCCCTACATCGCGGTGCTGCGCTTCTGGCACATGCACGGCCCCATGGACAAACAACGCCAGGCACAGATTGAGCAAAAGCGCGAGGGTGGCAATGCTGCCCTGGCTGTCATGCAACAGCACTTGCAGTCACACGACTGGTTTGTCGGGCGGCGCATGACGATTGCCGACATCGCTCTGTACGCCTATACGCACGTCGCTGGCGATGGTGGTTTCGATCTTGGAAATTACCCCGCAATCGAGCAATGGCTGGCGCGCGTCGCAGCGCAACCGGGCTATGTCCCGATCACGGCCGGCACCGACTGAGCGATTTGCGCCGGGCGCGGTCGAACACGTCAATGGCTATGCTACGAACCTTACTCCTGCTCACTTTTGGCATTGCTACCGGCGTTTTCCTGACGCTGGCCTGGCTGCAACACAACAAGCCAGATGCCGCACCGGCCGCCACAGAAGTGACGATTGCGCTGCCTCCGCCGGCCACTACTTCTCCCGCCAGCTCACCGGTTGTCCAATTGACGATCACCGTCAGCGATGGTCGGCGTCCGTTGCGACAGGCCTTTCGCGGTCTGGTGGTTGGCCGGGAGGATCTGGTGCTGGTGCCGTCGAGCCATGTCGCCGGCGCACGCCGCATCGAATTGCGGACGGCATCGGGAGACCAGGAACTGGTTATGGAGGTTGCCGCCAGTGACGATATCCATGGCCTGGCCCTGTTACGACTGCAGCGACCGCTTGCCGGTATCGAGGTCCTACAGCCGCACACGCAAGGTGGCAGCCTGCGCGCCGGTCTCAACGTAGTGCTCGATGACGGCGTCAACACCAGCTATGCCGAAGTCATCCGGCCCGCGAACCGGACCGACCTGGGCGCCTACTTTTATTATCTGCGTCATCGCC
>JABDKV010000270.1 GCA_013002045.1 Gammaproteobacteria bacterium | reverse complement strand
CCTGCCCCAGTGGGATCGGCATCACCGTCTTGAAGCCGTGTATTACATCCCGCCCGAACAGTAGCGGGATACCGAGACGGCTTTCTTCAACGGCGATACGTTGCATCTCGTTGACTTGTCCAAGGTCGACGACGTTGATGACCGAGCCCACCTGGCCCGCCTGCAGTCTGGGCCGCAGGTGATCAACCAGGTGCTCTCCCTGTCCGAACAGCTGGTTTAGCTGGCCAATCTTCTCCCCCAGTGTCATTTCACCGAGGAGTGCCGCTATTCGTTGATCATCCTGCCGGTCACCGGGCTGTGGTCCCATCGCCATCTCGTTCATTATCGTTTTCACTTAGCAAATCAGGAGGATCGGTGCGAATCGGCTGGTCCGTCAGAACACCGGACTTTGTCGGGTGTAACAGCCAGCGCAGTGCCTGGTCACCGCCACGACCAACAACCTGGTCGTCCTTGATAGCAGACAATTGACAGCGCTGTCAAAGTCGTGGACGATGCAGGAAAATCGCATGGCTACAAATCACAATGTCAAAACCAAATCCATACCAGCGCCGCCTGTCATTATTACGAACTGACGCCCAGAGACTCCCTGACGATGAACTGGGCGCGGCCTTCCGGCGCCGCCTCGAAGCCGGGATTCACGGCCTGTCCTTCAGTCCCTACTCCGAGGGCCAGGAACCCGGTACCGAGATCGATGCCGGCCAAATACGCGACCGCCTGAGCATAATCGCGCCCTATGTCAGTTGGATTCGCTCATTCTCCTGTACCGAGGGAAATGAGCTGATTCCGGCTATCGCGCACGAGATGGGCCTGAAAACACTGGTTGGTGCCTGGATCGGCGATGACCCGGAGAAAAACGAACTCGAGATGAACGGGCTCATCGAACTCGCTGGCCAGGGCCACGTCGACATCATGGCCGTCGGCAACGAGGTACTGCTACGCGAAGAACAATCCGATGACGAACTGATCGGTTACATTGAACGGGCGCGTTCAGCCGTCCCCAATGTTCCGGTCGGCTACGTCGATGCGTACTTCCTGTTTGTTGATCACCCGCGTGTCACCGAAGCCTGCGATGTCCTGCTGGCCAATTGCTATCCGTTCTGGGAGGGTTGCCCCGCCGACTATGCCACCCTGTACATGAAAGACATGTTCCGGCGAGTACGCAATGTCGCAGGTGGCAAAAAGATTATCGTCAGCGAGACGGGCTGGCCCGATAAGGGAACGGCGTTCGGGGCCGCAGAGCCTTCCACAGCCAATGCTATCCGCTACTTTCTCAACACCTACGACTGGGCTGACGAAGATGACATCGAGATTTTTTACTTCGCGGCTTTTGACGAAGACTGGAAAGTCGGGGCCGAGGGCGATGTGGGTGCCTACTGGGGATTGTGGGACAAGTACGGTGAACTCAAGTACGGGTAAACGACCGGGGATACGGCTGTGACAACAGAGACAAAAGCAGTAACGGGTGAGTTCATCACGATTGCCGGAGAGCGCTTCTACGCGATCCGTAATGTCGATCGTATGCCGCCGTTTTTCATCAGCCTGGTATCCGATCACGACAGCTGGCTGTTCATCGCATCTAACGGCGGATTGACGGCCGGTCGTGAATCGCCGGATAAAGCGGTCTTCCCCTATGTCACCGTCGACAAGATTTACGACGGCGCTTCCAGCACCGGCAGCAAGACCCTGGTCCGGGTGCGAGATCAAGGTAAAACCAGGCATTGGGAACCGTTCAACCCCGAACATGACGCGCGCCACGCGGTCACGCGCAACCTGTATAAAAACGCGGTTGGCAACCAGCTGATCTTCGAGGAGATCAATCACGATCTCGACCTGGCCTTCCGCTATCGGTGGAGTGCCAGCGATGAATTTGGCCTGGTACGTAGCGCGTCGATCGAGAATCTCGGTAACGCGGCGGTTGCTGTCGATGTCATCGATGGGCTGCAGAACATCCTGCCTGCCGGCACGCCGCGTTTCGCCCAGACCAACACCAGCTACCTTGTCGACGCTTACAAGTGGACTGAACTCGATGCCGCTACCGGCGTCGCCATGTTTACGCTTTTCTCCGCTATTTCCGATCGCGCCGAACCACGCGAGTCGCTGCGCTCAACCACCGCTTTTTGTGTTGGTCTTGATTCGTTTGAAGTGCTGTTGTCGACCGACCAGCTATCTGCGTTTCGGCGCGACGACGAAGTGCAGCAGGAGACACGGACACGCGGCGTGCGCGGAGCGTACCTGGTCAGCACCGCTTTTGAGTTGGCCGCGGGTGCAACCAGCAAGTGGCACCAGGTCATCGATGCCGAGCAAAGCCAGGCAGATGCCGTCGCGCTTCTACAACGGGTGCAGGAACAGGGAAATCAGCTTTATGACGTTATCGAACAGTCGATAGCGGCGAGTACAGATGGCCTGGCGCGGATCATCGCGGCAGCCGACGGTTTCCAGCACACCGCGGAAGAAAACGTCTCGACACATCACTACGCCAATGTACTGTTTAACGTGTTGCGTGGCGGTATTCCCGACGACCAGTACCAGATCGACAAGGCTGACTTTCTCGGTCACGTGCAGCACTTCAACCGGGCCGTATATGAGCGACACCAGTCGCTCCTCGACAGTCTCGACGATCGCATCCATATCACCGCCCTGCGCGATCGTCTGCAACAGGCCGACGACCCGCAGCTGCAACGACTGGCATGGGAGTACCTGCCCATTACCTTCGGTCGTCGTCATGGCGACCCGAGCCGGCCCTGGAACCAGTTCGCGATCAGGCTGAAGGACGAACACGGCCGGCACCTGCTCAGTTACGAGGGCAACTGGCGCGATATCTTCCAGAATTGGGAGGCTTTGCTACTGAGCTATCCCGAGTTTACCGAGAGCATCATTGCCAAGTTCGTCAACGCCTCGACAGCGGACGGCTACAACCCTTACCGCATCACCAATCTCGGTATCGACTGGGAAGTCGAAGACCCGGATGATCCGTGGAGTTATATCGGTTACTGGGGTGACCACCAGTTGATCTACCTGCAGAAACTGCTGGAGCTGTCGCAGCAGTTCCATCCGCAGCAACTACAGGCGATGCTACACGAGCGGCTGTTTTGTTATGCCAATGTGCCTTATCGCATCAAGGCATTCGATGCCCTGGTAAAAGACGCCAAGAACACCATCAATTACGATGACGCGGCAGCGCAGGCAATCGAAAAGCGGGTTGCCGAGATTGGCGCCGATGGCAAACTCATTGCCGATGGTGACCAGGTCTACCAGGTCACGTTGCTGGAGAAACTGCTGGTACCGCTGTTGGCGAAGCTGGGCAATCTCGTCGTCGGTGGCGGTATCTGGCTGAACACGCAGCGTCCTGAATGGAATGATGCCAACAACGCGCTGGTCGGTCATGGCTTGTCCATGGTTACGCTCTATTACATGCGGCGTTACCTGCAGTTCCTGCAGCAACTGCTGGAGGAAGGCGCCGGGTCAGCCGAACTTTCCAACGAAGTTTCCCGCTGGTTGCACGACTCAGCCATGGCGCTGGCTAACTCGCGCGAGCTACTGCAATCCGGTGTGATCGATGATCGACAGCGGTATCGCCTGCTGGCAGCGCTGGGTCGGGCGGCAAGTGATTATCGCGATTCGATCTACTCCTCCGAACCGTTCTCGGGGCGGCGTCGGGTGGAGATTAAAGTCGTTCGGGGACTAATTGATGATGCTCTCGCAGCGGTCGATGCCAGCATTCGCGAAAATCGTCGTGACGACGGCCTTTACCATGCTTACAACCTGGTGCATTTCGACGACGACAGGGCGTCGGTGCGTCACCTGTACAACATGCTCGAAGGTCAGGTTGCAGCGCTAAGCTCCGGTGCCGTCGAGCCCGGCGACGCGGTGACCCTGCTCGATTCGTTGTTTGACAGTAATTTGTATCGCGAAGACCAGGCGTCGTTTTTGCTCTATCCCGATCGCGAGTTGCCAGGTTACCTCGAGAAGAATGTCATCCCGGCAGAATTCATGGAAAACCAGCCATTGCTAATGCAGATGCTGGAACAGGGCGATCACCGGCTGGTACAACGCGATGCTCGCGGTGACTATCGTTTCAGCAGTGGCCTGGTCAATGCTGCCGCCCTGGATGCGCGCATAGACATGCTGGCAAAGGACTACGGTACAAAGATCACTGATCTGCGAGCAGCATTACGGAAGACCTACGAGGTCGTTTTCGATCACAAGGCCTTTACCGGGCGCTCGGGCGGCATGTTCGGATTCGAAGGGCTGGGCAGCATCTACTGGCACATGGTGTCGAAGTTGCTGGTCGCGGTGCAGGAAGTGTTTTTCGCAGCACGCGATGCCGATGCCGACCAGGCTGTTCTGCGACGACTGGCGCAGCATTACTATCGTGTGCGTGACGGCATAGGTTTCAACAAGACACCTTTGCAATACGGCGCGTTCCCGACTGACCCTTACTCTCACACACCCGGGCATGCCGGTGCGCAGCAGCCGGGAATGACCGGGCAGGTCAAGGAAGAGATCCTGACGCGCTTTGG
>JABDKV010000267.1 GCA_013002045.1 Gammaproteobacteria bacterium | reverse complement strand
AGCCGGCCGGTGATTTGCGCATCAAGAACGACCTGGTCATGGTGGGGTCTACAATCACGCTGGCCAGTAATAACAGCTTCACCTATCTGCGCCTGGAAGGCGCCAATGGCGCGACCTCGACGCTGGGTGGCAACGGCGAAGTGCTGTTCGGTGGCACAACCACTATTGATAATCGTAACCGCATCGAAGCGGTCGGCAGCGGTCACGCCATCGTTATTGGTGCTGGCATCACTGTGCGTTCGACGACGTCGGGTGGTGAGATCCGTCATTTCAGCGGCAATGGCCCTGTGACAATCATTGGGACGGTGCGAGCGGACTTATCTGGCCGCGGCATTTCCATTACCGGCTTTCCACTGACAATCAACGGAACACTCGAAGTGCTGAACGACAGCAGGCTGACAGCGAACTTTTCCGGAGCCATACCCGGCCTGATTGACGCTGCAGCCACGCTGACAGTCAACACCGGTGAGTTGGAGTTGCTGGGCGATTTCACTAACGCAGCGTCTATCAACATCACCGACGGACTGCTCGATATTGGCAACAGTAACGATCATGACTGGAGCAATACCGGTTCGATAACCCTGAATAACAGCACACTGGAGCTAGGTGGGAACTACACTCGCTCGGCCGCTGGCACCATCACCGGGAACGGGACTGTCATCCTGGACGGGCTTCTGGACAACACCGGCTTGACCCTGGATCTCGACCTGGACTTTCCGACTACAGTGGTATTGGGTGACGATGGTACGATCCTCGGCGGAACGCTGGCAGGCACTTCCGTTACTCTGCCAACAAGTACGATGTTCACGCTCGATGGCGTTACGTTGGCCGCCGACATCCTCGTTGACGCCGCTGCCGACCTTCGTATCGAAAACGGCCTGGTCATGTCAGGGTCGACGATCACATTGGCCAGCAATAACAGCTTCACCTACTTACGATTTGAGGGTGCTAACGGTGCGACCTCGAACCTGGGTGGTTCGGGTGAAGTTCTGTTTGCAGGCACTACTACGCTGGACAACCGCAACCGCATCGAGGTGGTCGGTAATGGCCACGGTTTGAATATCGGTAGTGGGATTACAGTACGATCGACCACTGCCGGTGGCGAAGTTCGTCATTTCAATGCCAATGGCCCGATTACTATCGACGGAACGCTGCGCGCCGATCTCTCCGGTCGCACCGTGTCCGTTATCGCATACCCGCTGACGATCAATGGCACTCTGGACGTACTCAATGACAGTAAGCTGGTGGCGAATTTTGCGGGCAGCACTGCGGGGTCTATCGATGCTGGTGCGACGCTTACGGTCAATACCGGTGAACTCGAACTGGTAGGTGACTTCAGCAACGCGGCAGCGATCAGTGTAACCGATGGCTTGCTCGATATCGGTAGCAGTAACGATCATGACTGGTCCAATAGCGGATCGATCACACTCAACAATTCGACGCTGGAACTGGGAGGTAGCTATACCCGTGCTGCAGCCGGAACGATCAACGGGTCGGGGACAGTGGTTCTCGATGGCATCCTGGACAACACGGGTCTGACCATCGACCTCGGGACCGATTTTCCGACGACGGTCGAGCTCGGCGACGATGGGACGATTCTCGGCGGCACGATCAACGGAACGGTCGTAACTCTGCCGGCGAGTACCACCTTTACACTGGACGGTGTCACATTGGGCACCGATATTGCGGTCGAGCCGGCAGGAGACTTGCGGGTGCAGAACGGCCTGGTGATGACGGGTTCGACCATTACCCTGGCCAGCAACAACAGCTTCACCTACCTGCGTTTCGAAGGTTCGGACGGGACGACTTCGACACTGGGTGGCTCGGGCGAGGTGCTGCTTGCCGGTACCACGACGATCGATAATCGCAATCGCATCGAAGTTGTCGGTAATGGCCACGGCCTGGTAATCGGTTCGGGTATTACGGTGCGGTCAACTACCTCTGGTGGCGAGATTCGTCATTTCAATAGCAACGGCCTGGTGACGATGGACGGCACAGTCCGGTCGGATCTTGCCAACCGGACGGTTACCATTACCGGCTTCCCATTGACAGTTAACGGCACGCTGGAAGTCCTCAATGATGCGGAGCTGACAGCGAATTTTTCCGGTAGCACACCGGGTTCTGTCGATGCAGGCGCAACCTTGTCTGTTAACACAGGCGAGTTAGAACTGTTTGGCGACTTCGTCAATGGTGCAACTATCAGTGTCGTAAATGGCGTTCTCGATATCGGCAACAGTGACAACGATGACTGGAGCAGCACGGGTTCAATCAGCCTGACTAATGGCACCGTCGAACTGGGTGGTAGCTATACCCGGGCTGGCGCCGGAACGATCACTGGCACCGGGAGCGTGGTACTCGATGGTTTGCTGGACAACACCGGACTAACCCTCGACCTCGATACTGACTTTCCCACGACTGTGGCATTGGGTGATGACGGTGAGATTACCGGTGGAACAGTTAATGGAACCAATACAAGTCTGGCCGCTGGCACTACCTTTACGCTGAACGCCGTGACCCTGGGCGCCGATATAACAGTAGAGCCTGCATCTGATTTACGGATACAGAATGACCTGGTGATGGCAGGATCGACGATTACGCTGGCCAGTAACAACAGTTTCACCTACCTGCGGCTCGAAGGTGCCAATGGCGATACTTCGACCCTGGGAGGCACTGGTGAAGTATTGTTTGGCGGTACCACAACGATAGACAACCGCAATCGTATAGAGGCGGTGGGATCCGGTCACGGATTATTGATCGATTCCGGGATCATTGTACGCACGACAACGAGCGGTGGTGAGATTCGCCACTTCAATTCCAATGGTGCCATCACAATTGATGGTTCCGTCAGAAGTGAAACCGCCACCCGATCGGTGGGACTAAACGGATTCCCACTCACCATCAATGGCAATCTGCAAGCGGACGTGGGTACCGAGATAACGATGGCCAACTACACGCTTGGGAGCAGCGCAACAGTGGACGTCGAAATCGGTGGCACTGCGCAGTCGGACTACGGTCGGCTTATCTCGTCTGCCGTGGGCAACCTGGCAGGAACGCTGAATATCAGTACGGTATCGTTCTCCCCTACGCTGTCCGATACCTTCGAGATCATGTCATTTGCCACCCGCAACGGCACCTTCGGCACGGTCAATGGCAGCGCCATCGGCGGCGGCCTTTCCTACCAGGTCAATTACAACCCGGGCGACGTCACGCTGGAGGTAATCAACTGACAATCCCCGTAGGAGCGGCTTCAGCCGCGATTCTTTCTTTCTGACGAAAAACCATTCGGCGAAGAATCGCAGCTGAAGCCGCTCCTACGGTTGTAGCACTCGCAGGGCGGAAGTGAGTCTCTGACCTGCGCAAAGAAAAACCGGACACGCATCGCGTGTCCGGCTTCGTAGTCGCAACAATCCCAGCTTAGCTGCTGCGTTCGACGATTTGTTCGCCTTCGTTGGCAATGATCACCTCAACACGGCGGTTCTGCTGGCGACCGGCCTGAGTCTCGTTATTGGCAACCGGGTACTGTTCGCCGTAGCCCGCTGCAGAAATGCGTTCAGCTTCTACACCGCGCTCGACCAGCGCAGTTCGGACGGCGTTGGCGCGACGTTCAGACAGTTGTTGGTTGTAGGAGTCTGATCCGATCGCATCGGTGAAGCCCTCAATCCGGATCTTGCGATCGGGATGGTCATTGAGGAAAGTCGCTATCTTGTCGAGTGAGCGGGTGGAACCCGGCAACAGTACTGCCTTGTCGAATTCGAACAGTACATCGTCAAGTGTCAACACCAGTCCACGCTCGGTTTCCTTAGCTTCGAGTTCAGCGAGTTCTTCAGCCAGGCGAGCGGCTTCCTGTTTGGCCATCGCTGCTTCATGCTCGGCTTGCCGGGCACGGTGCCTCTCTCGCTGCGCACGGGTCTGTGCCGCTTCTGCTGCTGCAGTCGCAACCAGTGCCTGTGCTTCCGCGTTGCGGGCATCGCGTTCGCGCGCCTGTAACAGGATTGCCTGGCGTTTGTCGTCGGCCTCTTCTATCGCGTTGCGTGCCTGCATCAGCTCGATTTTTTCGGCTGCAATGTTGGCATACTGCGTCGCCAGGTAAGCACGGTGCTCAATTCGTTCAAGTTTGGCATTGTCATCAATCAACATCTCGGCCTTGTCTATCTGCTGGCGCGCCTTGTTGATTTCCACTGATGCCGCTTCGTTGGCACCCTGCATGCTGGCTACCGATGCGATGCGATCTTTGGCCGTCTCCACGACAGGATAGGTCTCGGGAGTTGTAGCGCAGCCGGTGATGAACAGTGCGGCTGCAACGGCGAGTAGATTTCTGAAAGTCATAGAGTTGTCTCCTTGCAGCGTTATTCGAGTTCGTTGCGTAATGCGTCAATGGTTTCGTTCAGCTCGGCTACCGCTGCCTGTGCGTCTTCTGATTCGGCTTTGGCCTCAGCCAGGCGTGCGTCCAGGGTGGCCTGCTCGGCGTAGCGCTGGGCGATTGCATAATCACGGTTGTCGAGTGCGGTCTCAGCCTTGCTCAGCTTTTTGCGAGCATCGTTGAGCAACACGGCAGCGTGTTCGGCGGCGCCCTGGCGCTCAGCCTGTTCGATTGCTGTGCGCGCTGCACCCAGTTCGCTTGACGTATTTAGCGGTGGATTGGATGCGCAGCCAGCTGCAAGCAACATAGTTGCGCCTGCTGCAATAATTTTCGTCGGCATAGTCTCCTCCGATGTCATTGGGTTTTGCTGCGTTGCGTAGTTTCGCAGCGGACTAAGTCAGAGGATTTGATGCAGATAATGTGCCAGACGGTGAAGCGGTACTGGTTTGCACGGTGGGATCTAAACGAGTGGTTCTAAGGTCGCCTGTGTGGTCTGAAATGAAAAAACTTCAATGCGAAATTTTAGTGCGGTGTGGGTATTGCACAATCGGGATGCTTTATCAGTGAGAAAGAATCGCGGCTGAAGCCGCTCCTACGGGAGAGGGATCGCGGCTGAAGCCGCTCCTACGGGGAGAGTTCGCTGGCGCGGCTCTGCAAAGTTTACTGCTCTCTGGCCGCAATGGATCTGCATCCGATCCGATGTAGCCGGGTAGACGTCGGCAGGTTACT
>JABDKV010000260.1 GCA_013002045.1 Gammaproteobacteria bacterium | reverse complement strand
GCATTACCGTAGTTCAGTTCTGAGGTCTTTCCGGGGGGCTACGTACCCGGTCAGCACACCCGCCTGTGCTAAAGTAACGGTTATTACGGCACCGTAATTGGACACCAGTAATGACTCGATCGCTTGTGCAGGCTGTTGGAATTGGTAACGCAGTCTTGGGGAGCGTTGCCGTTAACCTCCGGATGAATCGAACGGGCTAGATAACCATGGCTGAGAACAAGACCAGGCCGACATCGGCATCGGTCGATGAGTTTATCGCGGCAATCGACAACAAGCGTCGTCGTGCCGACGCGCAAACCGCTCTGACCCTCTACAAGGACGTAACCGGTCTGAAACCGGTCATGTGGGGACCGTCAATTATCGGTTTCGGCACCCATCACTATGCGTACGACAGTGGTCGTGAAGGCACCGTTCCCGCCGCAGGATTCTCGCCGCGCAAATCGAACATGACTTTTTACGTGGGCGATAAGTTCAGGGGCGCTGAATCGTTGTTCAAAAAACTCGGCAAGCATAAAAAATCGACTGCCTGTCTGTACATCAATAAGCTCGATGATGTCGATCTGGACGTATTGCGCGAGATCGTCACGCGAGAGTACAAAGCGACGATTCAATCCTAGCTCGCGGCATTCACCGCCACCCCTGAAAAGGAAAATAATGAAATCTAAAATGTCGATTCTTGTTCGCGTACTCGCATACGTGCTGGCGTTACTCAGTATTGCTGCGGGAGCTCCCAAGATCCTGCAAATGGAGCAGGAACTGCAGTTCCTGAATGCGATCGGGTTGACCGGCATTGGTGTCTCGATTCTCGGTGTCGTCCAGGTGCTGGGTGGGGTAATGCTGGTTCCGGCCCGGACGCGTCTGGCTGGGGCATTGGCAGCAGGACTGGCTTTACTCGTTTCCGCCGTCGCGATCTTCGCTACCGGCAACGCGGTATTCGGTGCCATCTCGCTTATCCCGCTGCTGGTCTTGTTAGCTATGGTTGTTCTGCATCAACGAGAGCAACAATCCGCCTGACAGCCACGACTCTGCTGCAGACTGTTTCCCGATGACATTCCAAACCCGCTACAACCTCGGCCGGTTGTCGCTGACCGCAATAGTGATAACTGTGTTGCTGCTTATTACGCTTGCCGACTTACCTGTCGGCTACCTGGTGGTTGCCATCGTTGTCGCCGCGATCGCAGGTTGGGCGGTGACCTTGTTTGCCCTGCGTTGCCCACAATGCGAGCAAAACGTCGCAGCCAAAGACGAGGAGGGTGAGACCCCGTTTCCGCTGCTGGGCGACCCCCCGCAGCGCTGCGATCACTGTGATGCCGACCTGCTTTGAGCGTACGGCGCCAAAGCCGAAAATCAGTGCTGCTTTGCGACAAATGCACGCTCAATTGTAAGCTCGCCGGAGCGCGCTATAAATAATGTGAACTACGTCCCCCTGTTCTGTTAAACAGCGCTGCAAAATCAGCTTTTGTTGTCGCAGATGATAGCGGGTCGTCCGGTGCCTAAAGAATCAGGTCGGACTGCCGACGGATGTTCTTATGGAGCAACACAATCTTTCGTGGTCACGCCTCACCGCGTGTGTCACCCTTTTTCTCACTCCCTTTGTCAGTTATGCCGATGATCACATCGGCAATGCCTACGCGGGACTGTCGCTCGAGGAATTAATGGCCACCCGGGTCACCTCCGTGGCCGGTGTCGAAGAATCATTGTTCGATACCCCGGCTGCGTTGACCGTCGTTACCCGTGAGGACATGTTACGTGCCGGCCATCGCAGCATTCCCGAGGCATTACGACTGGTGCCTGGTACCTTTGTCGGGCGCGACGACTCCAACACCTGGTCTATCGGGACCCGCGGATTCAGCGGCGGCTTCGGTAACAAGCAACTGGTGCTGATCGATGGTCGTACCACTTACGATTTGCTGTTCTCCGGTACGTTCTGGGACGTGCAGGATGTGATGCTGGAAGATCTCGATCGTATCGAGGTTGTTCGCGGGCCAGGCGCGACATTGTGGGGTGCCAATGCCGTCAATGGTGTCATCAATATCACCACGCGTGATGCACAGCAGACTCAGGGTCTTTACGTGGGTGGCGGTTCCGGCAGCTACGAACGATTGTTTGGCGAATTCCGCTATGGCGGCCGCGCCGGTGACAGCACCTGGTATCGCATCTGGAGCAAACATTTCGAGCGCGATGAGTACGACCTGTTTAACGGCGCACCCGGTCGCGACGACTGGCGTATGACCCGCAGCGGTTTCCGTGTCGATCAGGAGCGTCGTGACGGGCTACACCTGACAGTGCAGGGTGATGTATACGATGGTGACATCGGTGAGCTGGTCAATGGCGTCGAGGCAGATGGCGAAGCCAGCGGACACAACATCCTGGCACGGCTGGGCAGTGGCGAACACGCTTCGCAGGGCTGGACCTTGCAGAGTTATTACGATCATACCGACCGGATTACCGCCGGTGGCTTCGTAATCGAGCGTGACACCTTTGATATTGATTTTCGCCGTTTCCATGATGGCGAGAAGCACAATGTCATCTGGGGATTCGGCTATCGTTATACCGACGACATGACCGCTGGTACCACAGGGCTCATCTTCAGCCCGTCCAGTCGCAGCGCAGAGACCCTGAGTGGTTTTATACAGGACACGATTACGTTGCAGGACGACAGTCTTTTCCTGATGCTTGGCTCCAAGTTTGAACACAACGACTTCAGCGGTTTCGAAATGCAACCCAGTGTGCGGCTGTGGCACACACCCGACGAGCGTCGTACTACGTGGGCCGCGATATCGCGCCCGGTACGAACACCGTCGCGCACCGACGAGGACCTCGCCATTGAGATCCCGGGTTTGTTCAGCTTTAGTGGAAATCCGAATCTCGACGCCGAGGAATTGCTGGCCTACGAGTTCGGCCATCGCCGCCAGCTGACCGATGAGCTGACCGTCGACTTTGCTGCGTTTTACAATGACTACGACCGATTGCTGGCGACCGCCGGTCCGCAGACGGCTCTTACCTTCGATAACAGTGCCAGCGCCGGCGCGGCCGGCTTCGAACTGGCGACACTGTGGCGACCCTTCAGTAACTGGCAACTCAAGGCCAGCTATAGTTATCTCAACGTCGCAGACGACAACGAACCGGTGGACGAACCCGATGGTGGATCACCACAACACCTCGCCCAACTCGGCTCGTTCAGTAACCTGGGTGAGAGGCTGCGTATAGACGCAGTCGCCTATTACGCCAGCGAAATCGAAGCCGACAATATCGATGCTTATGTGCGACTCGATGCCGGGATTACCTGGCAGGCATTCGACGGTATCGAGTTGCGACTTCGCGGACAGAACCTGCTCGATCCCGGTCATCCCGAAGTCGGCGGTAACCCGTTGGCCGAAGTGCCGCGTGCGGTTTATCTCGAGTTGCGCCTGCAGCCGTGAAGCCTCGACTCGCAATTAGCAGGCTCTTAGCTGGCCTGTCGGCGATCTTGACCTGTGTGGTCCTGACGGCATCTGTCGTACATGCCGCCGATGCGCAAGAAAGTACGGTAGCCAAAATCAAGTCGGCTTACCTGCTGAACTTTCTGAGATTTACTGACTGGCCATCGTGGTCATTCGACGACCAAACCAGTGCTTTGCGGGTATGTGTCATCGGCACCGACTCACTGGGCGGGATACTCGACCAGACAATGGACGACGAATTGGTACACGGTCGACCAATCGATGTGCTACGGGTGACGGTGGATGATCCGTTGCAGCATTGTCATCTTCTTTACATCGCCGCATCGGAAGAAAGCCGGCTCAACGATATCGTCAGCAAACTCAATGGCAGCAGCACGCTGACCGTCGGTGAGACTGCGGGCTTTGCCAGCGACGGCGCCATGCTGGCGCTCAATCGCGAAGACGATCGAATTATTTTCTACGCCAACCGCGATGCCATCCGTGCCGGACAGGTCCGACTCAGTTCGAAAATACTGCAGCTTGCCAAGATGGTCGATCGCCGGGGTCGCTAATCCATGCGATCGCATAGCCTGACATTCGGAACTCGCCTGATGTATGTGGTCGCACTGACCACCGGCGTCGCGATCGCGTTGGTTGCCGGCGCACTTGCAGTGGTTGAGTTAGTAAGTATGCGGCCGGCGGCCCTGTCGAATCTGTCGACCTATGCCGAGGTGCTGGCGATTCACAGCGAGGCGCCTCTGGCCTTCGATGACGTTGCGGCCGGTGAGGAAACGCTGTCGGCGCTGCGCGCGGTCCCGGATGTCGTAGCCGCCGCCCTTTACGATGCGGATGGCAAGCGTTTTGCCACGTACAGTGGGTCAGCAGAGACCAATGCCAACGTGCAGTTCGACCCGACGATGCAGGGTCATCAATTTGTCGATCGCCAGGTCTATCTCAATCTACCCGTCCGTTTCGAGAATGAAGTGCTGGGCACACTTGCTGTCGCCTATGATCTGGATCGTTACTACCGCGATGTCGCTACTGACATCGCCGTCGCGTCTGTCATCGGCCTGATATCGATTTTCGCCGCCATGTTGCTGGCTCTGTGGCTGCGTCGGAGCCTGGCAGGGCCGGTGGTGGAGTTGACCAGGGCGGCACAGAAGGTTTCGCTGACCAAGGATTACTCGATACGAGCGCAGAAGCTCAGCGACGACGAACTGGGTCAGCTAACTGATACATTCAATCGCATGCTGAGTCAGATCGAACAGTTCCAGGAAATTCAGGAAGAAGCCGAGGAGCGCCAACGGCGTTATATGAGCGAACTCGAACGCAGTAATCGCGAGCTGGACGAGTTTGCCTACGTTGCTTCGCATGACCTGCGTTCGCCCTTGCAGGGCATCAAGAGCCTTGCAGAATGGATTGCCGAGGACAATGCCGAGTCGCTGCCGCAAAAGTCGCAACGCCACCTGGAGCAAATGCAGCAACGAGTGGGGCGCCTGGAACGGTTGCTCGACGACCTGCTGCAGTATTCACGCGCCGGTCGGGTACACGGTACGATTACCGACGTCGATACGCGGCAGTTATGCTTGGACACAGTGGCGTTGCTCGATCCGCCAGAAGGTTTTGCGGTAAACATTGCGGAACAAATGCCAACGATGAAGACCGCACCGGCGCCGCTGGAACAGGTTATGCGCAACCTGGTCAATAATGCCCTCAAGCATCATGATCGTGAGCAGGGTGTAATCGATATCTCCTGCAGGCCGAACGGCGTGTTTAACGAATTCACAGTGCGTGATGACGGTCCGGGTATCGATCCGCGCTATCATGACCAGGTTTTCAAAATGTTCGAGACGTTGTCACCACGCGACGACGTCGAGGGCAGCGGCATGGGACTGGCGGTCATTAAGAAGACAGTCGAGAGTTATGGCGGCACGATTCGACTCGAATCCGAATCGGAGCGCGGTGCCAGCTTTACGTTTAGCTGGCCTAAGGAGTTTCCAGTGGAGGTATCGGCATGATAGGTAAGGAAGTCAGCATACTGCTGGTAGAAGACGATGATGTCGATGCGGAGGCGATCACCCGCGC
>JABDKV010000257.1 GCA_013002045.1 Gammaproteobacteria bacterium | reverse complement strand
AGCTGCCCTGGCCAATGCCGGTGGTAACCGGAATTTGTTCCACCGTGTTGTCTTCCTTCACCCGAAACAGGTAGGTGGCGTCCTGGCGAAGTACCAGTGCATCCCGGTGCACCGCGACGACTTCTGTGGGCGCCGAGCGCGGCAACTCCACACGCACGGCAGAACCGATCACGGTGCCGGCGTTCTCGAGGTTTACCCGCACTTCAATCAAGCGAGAGCGCGCGTCACCGACCGGGATAACCGCGCGCAGGGTGCCGGGTAAATTAAAGTTGCCGTCGCGCACCGTTACCTGCATGCCCTCGCGCAGATAGCCCGCGACGCTCATCGGCGCCCGGGCCTGGACTTCGATGCTGTCGATATCCACCAGCCGCACCACGGGCGCGCCGACGCCAACAAATTCGCCTGCCTGCGCATGCCGTTCCACGATGCGGCCGTTGAACGGCGCGGTGACCTTGCTGCGGGAAATCTGGTAGAGCGTTTGATCGCGATCGACCCGCGCTACGACAAGGTCCTGCTCGGCCATCGCCATCTGCGCGGTTGATTCGTCCAGTTGGTTGCGGGCCGCATTATTCTGTTGCGCGAGCGAGCGTAGCCGCTCGGTCTGGGAAGCCAGAAATTTAAGATTGGCTTCAAGGCGCCGGATGCGTGCGTTGTCGTCGCGCAGCTGCAGCTGCAATGCGCGATCATCGATTTGTGCCAAAACCTCGCCTGCGGCGATGCTGTCACCGACTTCTCTCACAGAGATCAGGCGGCCTGCCAACTCGGCGGCGATATTGGCGTCGTTGCGGCTGATCACCGTTCCCGGCGCCAGCGTAGTAGAGGCTATCGACTGGCGCGAGGCGACATCCACTTTGACCGTGGCCGGCGGTGGTCCCTGCTGAGCGATGGCGCTCAACGGTAACAGTAGTACAACCAGGTACAGCCAGGAACGGGTCATGAACCGGGGTGTTCCGTTCACGAGGCTGCGCGTCGGGTCTTTCATGTTGTGGCCTCCAGGGCTCCGCCTGCTGCTTCATTGGCCGGCGCTGTCGAGTGTCGGGTCTCCCCGAGGCGCAACAGACCCGGCAAGAGCAGCAAGGTAAACAGGGTGCTCACGGCCATGCCGCCGACGATCACGGTGGCAAGGCCACGATAAATAACGCTACCGGCGCCGGGGATCAGAACCAGCGGCAGCATGCCAAAAATACTGGTCGTGGTGCTCATAAGGATCGGCCGCAGCCGAATAGTGAGCGCCTGGTTGACCGCCGCACGCCGGTCCATGCCGTCGCGTTCCGCCGACCGCGTTTGGTGCACCAGCAAAATCGCGTTGTTGACCACCAGTCCCATCATGATGATGAAGCCGATCATGGTCAGCAGATCTAGCGGCTGCGGGGTGAGCAAATTAAGCAGCCGAATGGCGATGACGCCACCGACGGCGGCGAGCGGCAAGGCCAGCACAACCATCAAAGCGTCCTTCGGAGAACGGAACAACGCGCTCATCAGAAGGAATAGCACCACAATGGCCAACAGAAAGTTCTCTGACATGTTCTTCACGGCGTTCTTGAGCGCGTCGGCGCTGCCGCCGTACTGGATGGTGCCGTCCGTCGGCATCATGGCCCGCAGTTTCGGCTCAACATCTGTCTTTAGCGCCGTAATGGCTTCTTCGAGCGACATGCCATCGGGAGGCGCAACGTTCAGGACCACCGAGCGGCGCCGGTCAATGCGTACGATCTGGCTGGGACCTACAGTCCGCTCAATGCTGACCAATTCGCCCAGCGGCACGACGCCACCGCCCGGGGTCATCAATGGCACGGCCTCCAGTTCCTCCGGGCTGTCCCACGGCATCGCCTTGAGAATAATGTCGACCCTATCTTCGCCGTCGAAGTGCTCGCCCACCCAGATCCCATCTCCCAGGCTGCGCATGACGCTGGCGACAGTTTCGCGGGTCCAGCCGACTTCGTTGATGCGTTGGTCGTCAGGGCTCAGGCGCAGTTCGGGTTCCGCGAGCTCTGTGCCGGGCCAGGGATTGACCCGGGCGCCCTCTATGACCTCCGGAATGATGCCCATGCCTGCCCGCGCAACGCTTAACAGGGCTTCGGTGTCCCGGGATTGCAGCTGTACTGCGATGCCCCTGCCACCCCCGAAACCGCCGAACAAATTGCCCTGTTGCGCGAACATCGTGGTGTCGGGCAGGCCCTGGGAGACCTCGGTCTGGATGATTTTTTCAAGCTCTTTGACGCGCGACTGATCCTTGACCCGTGCGCCGATCGTGCCGCCGCCCGGCCAGGAGAAAATGTAGTAGTTTTTGAGCGCCGGCTCTTTCTCGCCGTCCATGTAGGGCTGCATGCGCTGCACTACCAGGTCGACGATTTCTTCCTTGATCATCTTTGCGTTGGCCCCGGGCGGAAAGCGGAAGAAACCGTCCACCGCGTCGCGCTTGACCGGCGGCAGATAGTCGAGCTTCGGCAGCAGCGCCCAGGTGGTTGCAATCGGGACTGCCATCAGCACCGCAATCAAAACCAGGCGTCGCCGGGGGTTATCGGTGAGGCGGGTAATGCGATCGGCCGTGCGCTTCCAGGTGGCTCTGTTTTTGTCCTCGAGTTTGACCTTGTCCAGCCAACGCGATGCGGCGGTGGGCAAGACCGACACGGCGACGATCAGTGAGATCGAGACCGCGATCGCTATGGTCAGAGCGAGATCAGCGAAAAGCTGGCCTTCCACGTCGTTGAGAAAAATGACCGGCAAAAAGATCGCCACGGTGGTCGCGGTGGAGGCGAGCAGCGCGCCCCAGACCTGGCTGGTGCCTTCAGCTGCTGCGGTCATCGCCGGCTTGCCTTCTTCGCGCAGTCGCACGATGTTTTCCAGCACGACGATGGCCGCATCTACTACCATGCCAACCGCGAACGCGAGGCCCGCAAGCGAAATGACGTTCAGGGTGCGGCCCGTGAGATACAGGACCACAAAAGTGCTTAGCAGTGAGATCGGGATCGCGGTGGCAACCAGCAAGGTCGCCCGCCACTGGCGCAGGAACCACCACAGGATGCCGATCGCGAGCACGATGCCGGCGCCGAGGTTACCGGTGACCAGCGTGATCGCGCGCTTGATGAACACGGAGGCATCGAAGGACTGTTGGATAGTAAGGCCCAGGGGTTCAATCTGCTCGCTGCGGATCCGGCCGATCACGTCTTTGACTTCGGTGAGCGCTTGTAACGCGTTGGCACCGGATTCCCGGAAAATCTGCACGCCCATGGCCGGATTGCCGTTCTGGATGGTGACGTTGGTGTCGTCACCCCTGCTCAGTGTGATGTTGGCGATGTCGCCCAGGCGTACCGGACTGCCGTCGCGCCAGTCCAGGATCAGCCCGCCCAGTTGCTCCGGCGTGTAGCGACCGGCGAACCGCAATGTGTAAGTGCGTCTGCCAACGTCCACGAAACCGCCGGACACGTCGTTGGCGCGACCGGTCAGCGTTGCGACCCTGGGAATTTCTATGCCCAGTTCTGCCGCGCGGTAGGGATCAAATTCGATGAGCAACTGCTGTTGCTGGCCGGCGTGAATCTGCACTGCCGCCACGCCCGGAATAGCCTCCAGCTCGGGCTTCAGGATTTCCTCCAGCACCTGCTGGTAGCTTTCGATTGGGCCTGTGGTACCCGGCAGCAGCTGCACAAAAAACCACGTCAGGCTCTCATTGGCGCCGCCGCCCCCGAAGCCGGAGCCTGACTGCACCTGCGGTGGGTTCGAATCCCGGGGCAGCGGGTCGAGGCGATTCAGCCGGCTGATTACCTCGATCAGCATTTGCTGCATGTCTGTATCAAGACCAAAGCGCAGGTTGATCCAGGCAAAGCCTTTGTTGGCTCCCGCGGTCATATCTTTCATGCCCGGGAGGCCCTGCAACACGTCCTCGAGCGGCTCGATGATCTCGGATTCAACCTCGCGGGGTGAGGCAGCTCGCCAGCCTGAATTCACCGACAGAGTGGGCTCGTCTATGTTGGGGAACAGCTGAATCGGGAGCTTGGCGAGGCTGAAGAGCCCGAAAAACAGGATGATGGCCACGACCACTGCGATCCCGGCCGGATTTCGCAGTGAATTCAATGTGATGCTCATTCGCCTTCCTCTGGGAGCCTCTTTCGAATGCCCCGCGGTGCTAGCGTTTTGTTGTTATCTGGCAGGCACTTACCCGCACTGTACAGGAATCCTGACCGCCACTATCTGGCAAAGTTCAGCCCGTATTAATAATTAGATGCACAAGCGCACCGAATGGTTGCCACGGCCAGGCAAAAATATGTCGGACCCGGTTCTGCACCGGCAACCGGTGGCTATTGAAACATACAAAAAAAAGCCGGGAGCACTTGCTCCCGGCTTTTTCAGCTTCCCTGCAGTTTTCTTAGTATTGACTCAGAATTGCTGACGTACCGTCGTGAAGTCTACGTCGATATCCTGGGACGTCGGGTTGGTGATGGTTACCGAGTATTCGCCAATCAGGAAGGTCTGGGCGAATGCCGTCAGGTTACCAACGCCGGTGACCGAGAGGCCGGTCGGCAATCCCGCAGAGTCGAGAATCTCGATCTGCAGCATGTCCGCGTTAGAGCCTCTGACAATCACAAACAACGATGCGGTTGCAGGATCAATATTCACCGGCATGGTCAGAGCATTGTTCGCCGTAATGGTGGCGTTCTGGCCCTGGACATTGTCGTTACCCTTGCTGTCGTGCGCATTGGGAATGCCGTCGCCGTCGATGTCGTCATCCTGCTCGTCAGGAATGCCGTCATTGTCGTCGTCGTTATCGCTGCCGTCGCTGTCGCCGTCGCAGTCAGCGTCGCCGGAGCAGCCATCGTCACGACTCGAGCCATCGTCGCTCGAGTGGTCATCACCGGAGCCATCGTCCGCGCTGCTCTGATCATCACTGGAGCCATCATCGTCTTTGTCTTTCTTGGTTACCCTGACATTGACTGTGGCCATGTCGAAGCCACCTCTGCCATCGCTGATGGTGTAGGTGAACTCGTCCTTGCCGGTATAGCCGCTGTCTGGCTGGTAAACCAGGGTCGTAGCGCTGCCCTTGAACACGCTGCCGTGCGCGCCCTGGGTCCACGTTGTGATACTCAGCTCGTCGCCGTCGGGGTCGGAGTCATTGGTCAGGACATAAGCGGTAATCGCCATGCCCTTGGGCGTGCGGATACTGTCGTTTCTGGCGTTCGGCGCGTGATTTGCGCCTTGCTCCAGGACAGTAACCATGACGCTGGCAGTGGCGCTTCCGCCACGACCATCTTCGATCGTGTAGCTGAAGCTGTCGGTACCCGTGAAGCCTGGGTCAGGCGTGTAGGTGACCGTGTCGTCATTGTGGGTCACACCGCCGTTGGCGCCCTGTGTTACAGAAACAACGGCCAGGCTGTCGCCATCTGCATCGCTGTCGTTGCTCAGCACATCGATGGTGACGGCCACGCCCTCGTCGGTCTGGGCGTCGTCGTCAGCCGCAACAGGATCCCTGTTTTCGACCTGCACCGGATTGACGGTCACAAAGACCATGGCGTTGGCGAAGCCGCCGCGACCATCGCTCACGGTGTAGGTGAAGCTGTCGTTACCCGTGAAGCCTGCCTCAGGTGTGTAGGTGACCGTATTATCACCATTGACGACTACGCTGCCGTTAGTGCCATTGGTGGCGTTGCTGACGACCAGCGGATCGCTGTCAGGATCGCTGTCGTTGGCCAGCACGTTGATGGTCACGGCAGTGTCCTCGTCAGTTTCCGCCTGGTCATTGACAGGCGTCGGTTCCTGGTTCGGCGTTTCGTTCACCGTCACCGTGACCGTAGCGCTGCTGGAAGCCGTGCCGTCAGTCACCGTGTAGGTGAACGTATCCGTTCCGAAGAAGCCGGCATCGGGCGTGTAGGTCACGGTGCCGTCACCATTATCGACCACATTGCCGTTAGCCGGCTGGGTGACCGACGCAACGGTGAGGGAATCGCCGTCGACATCACTGTCATTTGCCAGCACATCGACGGTAACCGCCATGTCCTGATCGGTGGTGGCCGCGTCGTCGACTGCTGTCGGGGCGGTGTTGTCGATAACCTCTTCGTTAACCGTCACCGTTACCGTGGCGGTGTTGCTGGTGAGATCACCGTCGGTGATCGTGTACGTAAAGGAGTCGGTGCCGAAGAAACCTGTATTTGGCGTGTAGGTCACGTTTCCACCGTTGTTGGCCACGCTGCCGTTAGCAGCAGCGCTAACCGAAGCAACGCTGAGGCTGTCGCCATCAGGATCGCTGTCGTTGGCCAGCACGTTGATGGTCACGGCAGTGTCCTCGTCCGTCACCGCAGTGTCGTCACCTGCGACCGGGGCCCTGTTGGGCGGCAGGCAGATGTCGACATAGGCCCAGTCCTGCTGACCTTTGCCGTCGGTGATGTAGTACGAGAACCGATCGCAGCCGGTGTCGGTACCATCGTGGTCGTAGGTAATGGTCCCGTCCGGGTTGATCGTGGCCGTGCCGTGCTGCGGCGAACTGCCGATGCTGTCTGGCACGATGCTGATGGTGTCGCCGTCCGGGTCATAGTCATTGTCGAGGACCGGCACGACGATCGAACCGCCGCGCTCCACTATGCCCTGATCGTCAACTGCAACCGGTGCCTGGTTGGCCTCGACCGTAACCGTAACGGTAGCGGTGCTGGCATTACCTTCGGCATCTTCAACAGTGTAGGTGAACGTTTCCGTGCCTACGTAGGTATCACGTGGTTGTGGGTAGTAGTAAATCTCGGTACCACTGCGCAATTCAACGAAGCCGCCGTCAGAAGCAGGATTGTCGGCAGCAGTAATCGTCAGTGCGCCGCCCTCGGGATCGCTGTCGTTGGCCAGCACGTCCAGGAAGACCTCGGTCAGGCCCTGATAGCTGGTGAACGCGTCGTCGTTGGCAATCGGTGCCTGGTTCACAAACATCACGTCTGTTTCGATCACGTTGCTCCAGTTGGTGTAGAGCGGCACGCCACCGTTCAGGTGAGAAGAGCGCACCCGGTAGTAGTAGTGGCCATCGGCAAGGCCGCTGCGCACATGGCTGGTGCCCGTGGTTTCCGCAATGTCGGTCCAGTTGGCGGTGTCAATGCTGACATCGTCAACCCACCAGCCGAAAGGCGTGTAGGCAAGGTAGTTCGAACCACCCACAAAGTAGCGGAAGCGCAGCTGTATGCTCTCACCCGCATAAGGTGTCAGGTCAACCTGACGCTGGCGCAGCGGTTCGTCGAAGAAGGTGCCGTCCAGACCAATCAACACGGGGTTGGAAGTGGTGTAGACGTTTTCCCACCTGACGCCGTCGATCGATACCTCGACGAAGCCCTGGTCATCCAGCTCGCCGGCAAAGGAGTCGTAAAAACTCAGCACCGTAGCGCCCGTGGCCGGTATGGCTATCGGTGACGCCCAGGTCATGATCGACGAGGTGTCGCGCGCGTCATCGTCTGCCACCGTGAAGAACGACAGTGTGTCATTGACCTTGGTAGCGGTCGCCGACTGCGGGTTGGTATTGCTCCACGGCAACGCCACCAGGCCGTCGGAAGAAACGGTCCAGTTGCTCATGTCGTTCTCGGCATCGTCGCTCAGCAGAACAGAAAGATTGGTGGCTTCCTGCAGCTGGTTGGCTCCGTCGGTGCCCTCGGTGGGTACCCAGGTCAGCTCATAGCTGCCGTCCGGGTCGGGGTCGCTGTGACCGGCGCCGAAGCTGAGCACGGGGCCTGCATTGGCAAAGTCACATGTTGGTGCGACATCGAGGGTCAAGGCTGCCTGCGCGTTACCGGTGGCCACGCCATCGCCGGACAGACCCGAGAGGCTGTCGACTTCCATGCGCATGCCGTCGGGCAGCTTCCAGAGGCCGTCTGGCGTGTCGTAGTTATCCACATGGGTGCATCCGTCAAACACGTTGCGTCCCAATTCGGGGGTAAAGGCCGCGTCATCGAGGTTGGGCGAGTCGTTGCCCGGATCGGGGACTGCATCGACAATGGTCTGTGCGGGCGGGTTATCGACGCCCGTGTTGCCATAGCCGTGGTTTTCATCGGTGTAGAGGATTGCCACGCCGGGCTCCCAGGTGGGTGCGCCGCGGTCGCTCTGACCTTTGCTGTCAAAGTCATTGGAGACGCGATCGCGTACTTCAATGTAGTAAGCATGGTCCACATCGCGGCCGGTCGACGTATTGACGTGAGACCAGCCTGCAGCGAACAGGCGACCACCCTCATCGTCCTCGAAGTCGCTGGCGTATACCGTTTCGCCATCCGCTTCTACCTTGATGTCATCGATGAACCAGCCGCGGAAGGCCACTGCAGGATCGGTGAAGTAGGTGAATCGAATAATGATTTCCTGGCCCGCGTAGGCGCTCAGGTCAAAGCGATCGGTGATCCACTCGGGCGTTGGCATGGAGCCAGTGCCGCGATTGGGGTTGGTCAGGAGATTGCGTTCCGTTGGGTCGACCCGCGAGGCGCCGGTGATGCCGTGGCCGTTACGGTCATAACATTCCCAGCCGTTGGGGTTGTAGTTGTCGAGCGTGGTGCCCTCTAGCGACGGCTGGGCCGTCCATTCGACGCCAGTCTCTGTAAGCACACCCACTTGCAGGAAGGCAAAATCCCAGTCCCACTCGATTTCATACAAAGACTGGAAAGAGAGTTCGACGTTGCTGGCACCTGCGTAGTTGGCCAGGTCCGGCAGGTATACGTCAAAGTTGTGGCCGGCCTCAGGAGCACAGCCAAACTCGTTGCCTGAACCAGAGTGCCAGGCCTGAGTACCCGAAGGCACTTCGTCGATGACCAGCACTTTGGGGAGATCAACTTTCAGCGCATCGGCGTTGTGAATCCCGGGGCCCGACAGGGTGTAAGGCGTCCCGTCTTCGGTTGTCCATTCAATCTGGCCGATGTCGATCTTGGATTCTTTCAGCGTGTGCACGCCGTCGGTAGCGGTGCGCGGCACAATCCAGCCCATTTCCTGGCGATTGAACACCGTCATGAACTGGAAGTGATCCGACGCCATCAGCTCCCAGGAGCCAAACGTGCTGCGCCCGCCGGTGGAGTAAAAATCGGGCAGGCCCAGCGAATGGCCGTATTCGTGAGCGACAACTGAAACAGCATCAATGGCTGATTCCGGGTTGACGTTGTAAGGACCTACGCGCACATAGACGGGAATCCCGGTATCGGCGGTCGTCATTTCTGAGCGGGTGGCGTCGGTCCAGTACATCAGCTGGTCTTCGTGATTACGCAGCTGGTCATTGGAGACATAGCCGCGGCGGCCCAGCTCGTCCGTGAAGTAGTACTGCAGGTCCGACTTGTGGGGCCAGACGTTATTGATGCCCGAAGGCGTGGTTTCGAGGTTGCCACCGTCGCCGGCAAAGGCGACGTTCATGAAGTCCACCAGGCCGTCACGGTCAGAATCGAAATCGTTGTAGTCGAGCTCCGGATCAGCGATTGCTGCTGCGTCATAGGCGAGCTTGCCGGTAGGGCCGCAGGCATCGTCGATGCCAAACAAAAGGCCCACGCCGCTCAGCGCGCCCACCGCGCCGTGGCCCGTGCTATCCGATCCGTAGTAACGCTGGTCGCCGGGGAGGCGGTACCAGCCGTCGACGATGCGATCACCAGCCAGTGGCAAGGGTGCGCCCTCACCACCGGTGGCAGGGTTAGCGTAGGTTGTGCCTGTGCAGGCGCCTGCTGGCTGGGGAGTGGAGAATTTGTAGGGATAAGCTCCGTAGGGCGTATCTGCGGTGCCTGGGATAGGGCCTACCTGGCCTTCGGGTGAAAGCTGACCAAAAGACATCTCCTGAAAGAGCTGCCACATGGACTGTCCGCTGGTACGGGAATTGACGGCTTCGTCCAGTTTTTCCGCCGTATGGTTGCTAGTGCATTCAGGCAGTGGTTGACCCGGACCGGTGCAGTGTGTGATGTCCTGGTACTCGACCATAACGAGAGGAAACTTACGCACACCGAAGCGGGCCGTTTCATGGTCTTTCAATGCCTTGGGACCGAGGGTCGAGCTCGCGATTGGGGCTGTTCCACTATCGAAGCTCATTGTTGCGCTGGCCGACAGGTCGCGCCAGACCATCGTGGGCTCCTGGGTCAGGTCGAACACGCGAGCGCGAACAATGATCTTGCCATTATCGCCGGCGTTCAAATCCCAGGTCACTGTATTGCCGTTGACGGCGGTCGGGGCCGGCGCGGCACTGACGAAGCTGGTGTAATCAGCAAGCGTCATCTCAATCGTGGCGCCACCGAGCTCCGTAGCATCAACGCTGTAGTTGAGGGTCATCGGATAAACGGCACCTGGTTCTTCCCAGCCCGTGGCGGAAAGATAAAGCGCCTCGAATGACGATTCTGCGTTGGCGGCCTGCAATGGGGTTGCCAGCAACAAAGCGGTGGTCAGCAGCGTGAAAAGTGCGGTCACCGCACGATTTGACCAGCCTGTAAGTGCGTGATTATTCATGTCTTAGTTCCCCTGAAGAGTTATTTGGGTTGGGGCCAGCGGCTGGCTTATTCGGTGCCAGGCCAAAGAGGTGCTTGGTCCTTCCCCCCATGGCTGCACACGTTACGTGAGCAGCCCGTGGGCAGATATCCGGGAGAACACCCACGCGGTGTAGGGGAAAACACTCAGGCAGGCGCCTCGATTCGCATCAGTTCGAAAAATCGCGGGCCGTTTCGAGACCGCCCCGGCGGATTGCTGGCGCAATTGCAGCGCGAAAGTCGCGGCGCCAAAGTTGTACAAAACCTGTGCAGCGAGCGTGAAACTGTAAAGAATCTATAACACGCGCCAGGACTTGCTCTGTTCACCGCGTCTTGCGTTATGCTCTATTGGACACAAGCCGGGTGGTCCTTTCGAAAGCATGGCTGCATTCGTTCTGATCTGATTACCCTTTAATTAAAACGCTGCATGCCGAAGGAGTGGCTTTGCTGGTTGCAATAACAAGAAGCGTGAGTCCGGCGATCGGACAATGCGAAATTACTCACATTCCGCGCGAGCCGGTGAGTTTCGAACGCGCCAACACCCAGCATCGACAGTACGAGAGAGAGCTGGTTGAGCTCGGCTGTGATATTGACCGCTTGCCGGCGGAAGCAACCTTACCGGACTCGGTGTTTATCGAAGACACCGCCGTGGTGCTCGATGAAGTGGCTGTAATGACCCGGCCGGGGGCCGAGTCGCGCAGGGCCGAAGTAAAAGCGGTCGCTGCGGTACTGGGGACCTATCGCGACCTGCTTTATATAGAGGCGCCGGGGACGCTTGATGGCGGCGACGTCGTAAAACTCGGCCGGCGCCTGTATGTGGGCGGGGGTCAGCGCAGCAACGCGGACGGGATCGCTCAATTGCGTCGCTTCCTGCGACCGCTCAATTATGAGGTTGTGGCCGTGCAGGCGCACGACTGTTTGCACCTCAAGTCGGCGGCCACCAGCCTCGACGACGACACGCTGCTGCTAAACCCGCAGTGGACGGATCCTGCCCAATTTCGCGACTGCAATATTATAGAAATCGATTCCGCGGAACCGCCAGCGGCGAACGCCCTGCCCGTAAACGGCACGCTCGTGTATCCGCGCGCCTTTGCAAGGACCCGGGCGCTGCTGGAACAACGAAACTACAGGATTCGGGCTGTCGATCTGTCTGAGTTGAGCAAGGCTGAGGGCGCAGTAACCTGTTGCAGCCTGCTGTTTGAACGCGGGCAATGATCAGCCCGCCCGGATAACGCGCAGTCAGGCGAGCGCGGTGGCGCTGCGCAGGCGCACGCAATTCCCGCCCTCGTCCTTGGCGGCTGCCAGGGCCTCTTCGGCCAGCGACACCAGCGATTCCAGATCGATATCCTCTGCGTTTGCTGCAGAGCCGATACCAATGCTGATAGTGACCTCGCCCGAATAGCTACCAGCCTTAACAGGCTCTTCGGTGATCCGCGCGAGTACGCGTTGTCCAATGCCGGCCGCACCATTAATAAAGCAGTCACCCAAATAGGTCAGAAATTCGTCTTCGCTGCTGCGCCCAAGCACATCCTGGGGCCTGATCGCGGCCCGCACCCTGTGTGCGACCTCCATCAAGACCAGATCGACAGAGCCGTGGTCTGTGCTCTGATTGATTTGCCCGAAGTTGTCGACAACGATGAGCATGATGCTTGCCGAAGCCTGTTCACGACGAGTGCGTGAGAATTCCTTAAACAGCAGTTCATCCAGACCCGCCTGGTTCCAGGTCTTGGTGACCGGGTCCAGCATATTCTGGCGCTTTGCTGCACCGAGTTCTTTCAATAGTTCGAGTTGGCTCTGGCTTAGCGCGGTTACGCTGATTTCGTTTTGCACCCACAGGGTCAGGCTTTTCAGGTCTTCGCGATCGCTCATGCTGAAAGACCGTGGCTGGTCGTCGATCAGGCACAGGGTGCCGAGCTTGCGCCCCTGGTATTCAATAGGGTGGCCGGCGTAAAACCGAATCCCGGGCGGGCCTGTGACCAGGGGGTTGTCCGCAAAGCGTTGATCAACGGAAGCGTCCGGCACCACCAAAGCATCGTCGCTAAGGATTGCGTGTCCGCAAAACGAGACTTCCCGCGGCGTTTCGGCCGCAGAGATACCCTGGGAAGATTTGAACCACTGGCACTCGCCGGCAACCAGTGATACCAATGCGATCGGCACATCGAAAACCTTACAGGCCAGCTTGGTGATCCGGTCAAAGCGTTCTTCAGAAGGTGAGTAAAGAACGCCGAGAGACTCAAGCGCCTCCAGTCGTTGTGCCTCTTCAGCCGGCAATTGCGGCTTTTTCATGCGCCCCCCGACATCCTCAGTCGTGCTGGTTCCGAGTCCAACGGGCGATCATTGCCGTTACCTCTTCGTTCAACAGCAAAATATCACAAAAAGTGACGGCAGTGCCGACGGAGTGGTCCGGGCAATTGTCGACCATGGCTTTAATGAATGATCGCAGGGCCACGGTGGCAACGGGTGGTCCGCAAACTCGCTACAATGCGTACCAGTTGAACGCGAGGGAATCATCATGCGGCGACATATCTGGCTTGGTGTTTTTGGCTCGGGTTTGCTGTTGGGGTGCGGGGCGCCCGAGCCCGTTTTCGAAACCGGTGAGAAGGATCGAGCGCTGGCTAAAGAGGCTTTGATCGTCGATACGCACATTGATGTGCCCTATCGCCTGTTCAATCAATACGAAGACGTAGCCAACGCGACAGACTCCGGTGATTTCGACTGGCCAAGGGCTCGCAAGGGCGGACTCGATGTGGCCTTCATGTCGATCTACATACCGGCGGACTATCAGCAAGATGGTGGCGCGCGCGAGCACGCTGACCAGCTGATCGACATGATGGAGACGCTGGCAACCGAAAACCCCGGGAAATTTTCCATAGCTGTTGGTCCTGAAGAGGCTCGCTCGGTCGCGGCGGGCGGACGCATTGCGCTGGCACTGGGCATGGAAAACGGTGCGGGTATCGAGGATCGGTTGGAAAATCTCGCCCACTTCTATGAACGGGGCATTCGCTATATCACTCTGACGCATTCCAAAGCCAACCTGATTTGTGATTCTTCCTACGATGACGAGCGACCCTGGGGCGGCCTCAGTCCGTTCGGCGTACAGGTGGTGCGCGAGATGAACCGGCTGGGCATCATGATTGATATCTCTCATGTGTCAGACGAGGCGTTTTTCGATGTATTGGAGATCACCTCGGCGCCCCTGATCGCGTCGCATTCCTCGGCACGGCATTTCACCCCGGGTTGGGAGCGCAACATGAGCGATGCGATGATTGAGGCGCTGGCCAGGAATGACGGCGTGCTGCAAATAAACTTCGGGTCTACCTTTCTGACGCAGGCGGCCCGCGACTGGAGCGATCGTTACCAGTCTGAACGCGATGCGCTGATGGAAGAGACCGGTTGGGACAGAGACGGCCCGGAGGTTAAAGCCTGGGCGAAAAAGTATCGTGCGGCCCGGCCTTATCCTTACGCCACGCTTGACGATGTGCTGAATCACATTGATCACGTGGTCGATCTCGTGGGTATCGAGCATGTCGGTATCGGATCAGATTATGACGGGGTCGGTGATTCCCTGCCGATCGGTCTCAAGGACGTGTCTTACTTCCCTGCACTGGTCGCGGGCTTGCGCAAGCGAGGCTATAGCGAGCCCGATATTCGCCTGATTCTTGGCGAGAACCTGATGCGGGTCTGGTTGGCGGTTGAGCGACAGGCCAAGCGTTAAATCAAGCGGGCCGGCAAGCGCTAGAGTTCGACCGATTAACAAGCGCTACCAGGATTGGGGTCAGCCCGGCTCCGGTCGCGACGCCGGGTCAGTGGTCTGTTGCGCTGGCAGCGCGAGGGGCCGCGGATTATGGCCACCGCTGCAGAGCCCGTTGCCCGCGAGTGTCTATACTGGGTTGGTGGGGTTTCAAGCCAACAACGGGCGACTGATCGCCTCTAGTACGGGGAAATGGGCATGGCAACAGTAAGTCTGATGTCGTTATGGCTGCCGATAGTGGCGGCAGCTGCAATCGTGTTTGTGGCCAGCGCGTTGGTCTGGATGGTGCTCAAATGGCACGATTCGGACTGGTCAAAGCTGCCGGACGAGGAGGCGGCGCGTGCGGCTTTGACGGGTGCGGCGGAAGGCGAATACAGCGTGCCTTACGCGGCTAATAACGCCGAGAGGGCCTCAGAGGCTTTCCAGGCCAGGTGCAAGGAAGGGCCGGTGGTAATGCTAACCGTATTCCCGCGCGGGCTGCCCAACATGGGTAAACAGCTGGGCTTATGGTTTGTTTATTGTCTGTTGGTGTCATGGTTTGTTGCCTACCTGCTAACCGCAACCCTTGCAGCAGGAACGAATTACCTGCAAGTATTCCAGGTGGCGGGGACCGCCGCATTCCTCGCTTACGCGGGTGGTGCAGTTCCCGCGATGATCTGGTTTGGCCAGGGTAAGGGCCGGACAGTGAAGGACATCGCCGATGGCCTAGTTTATGCCCTGCTCACTGCCGGTGTGTTCGGCTGGCTTTGGCCCTAGCTGGCTTTCAGGTCAGTCCGACGTACACCAGGCGACTGCCAATTACGAGCAGCGCCGCGTAGGTGAAACGGAAAAAGAGCGCTTCCGATACCCGGTGATGGAGCCACGCGCCGAGTGCTATCCCCAGAGGTGCCAGCGGTGCCAGCAACAGCGACACGCTGAGATTGGGCAACTCGAGCTGGCCGAGCAGGGCGTAGGGGCCAAGCTTTAGCCAGTTCACTACAAAGAAAAAGGCAACCGTGGTGGCCTGAAAGGTCGCCTTGCTGGGGCGTTGGCCCAAAAGATAAGCGTGTAGCGGAGGGCTGCCGGCGTGTACGGCAAAGCTGGTGAATCCCGCGGCGGTGCCCCAAAACATGCCGGCGGCGCGACCGGGTCGCCCTGCAGCACGGCCACTATCGTGTCGCAAAAACCAACGCAGCCCGTATACCAGCGCCAGCAACCCAACGAGCACCCTGAGTAAGTCCGCTGACAGGAAACGGTAGGTTGCCCAGCCGGCCAACGTGCCGAGCAGTGCGCCGGGCAGCAGTACCTTGAGTTCCTGCAGATCCCATTGTCGCCACCACTTTTTGACCGCCAGCGCGTCCATCAGCAGCAAAATGGGCAGCAGGATGGCGGCGGCCCGCAACGGGTCGATGGCCAGGGACATCAGAGGCACGGCCATCAGCACAGGACCGCCGGCGAAGCCGCCTTTGGCTATGCCAATGAGCAACACGGCGGTGAGCGCCGTGGCGACAAACAGGGGGTCAGCAAACAGTTCGGGCAAGAGCAGGAATTCCTGGCGCGTCGGTCAACAAGAGTCTTAGCAGCTGGCGATGGCCATACGTGGACCAAGCGCCGGGTGGCCACCAACGGAAGCGACCATGCTTGCTAATCCCCGGCGGTGCAAGCCCTTTAACAACCGTTGCCCACGACCCGCTCTGTTGTTCAGTCTTCGTCGCGCTGGCGCGGCAGCCGGCCCTGCTTGCGCAGGGCCTCACGCAGGACGAACTCGATTTGCGCATTCAAGCTGCGCAGGTCGTCATTGGCCCAGCGTTGCATGGCCGCCAGGTAGTCCTCGTTGATTCTAAGAGCAAATGCTTTGCGCTTGGGCATGGGGTGCCTTGCATCAGGGCCCGGTCACCTGGGTGACCGGGCGTGGTGCGAGTTCAGGAGTAGAGGCTCCCGGTGTTTACGATCGGCTGGGCACGTTCCTCGCCGCACAGCACGACCAACAGGTTGCTGACCATGTTGGCCCGGCGCTCCTCGTCGAGATCGATTACACCCTCACTCTTAAGGTCTGCAAGTGCCATCTGCACCATGCTGACCGCGCCTTTCACGATCTGGGTGCGGGCGGCAATGATGGCCGAAGCCTGCTGACGGCGCAGCATGGCACTGGCAATCTCCTGGGCATAAGCCAGATGACTGATGCGCGCTTCTATAACTTCGACGCCAGCTTTTTCGAGGCGCGCCTGGATCTCGTCACGCAGATCCTCGGCAATCTGCATGGGATGACTGCGCAGGGCAGTCGCTTCGTCTTCATGCGGTTCATAGGGGTAGGTAGTGGTGAGATTGCGCAGCGCGGCTTCGCTCTGGATATGCACAAACTCTTCGAAATCGTCGACCTCGAACACTGCCTCCGCTGTATCGACGACCTTCCACACGACTACCGCCGCTATTTCGATGGGGCTGCCGTAAGAATCATTGACCTTGAGTTTGCCGCTCTCGAAATTGCGGATCCGGGTAGACACCCCTTTCTTGGCATAAAACGGGTTGGCCCAGCGCAAACCCGGCTCACGGGCGGTGCCCACATATTTACCGAACAGCTGCAGGACTTTGGCTTCATTGGGATGCACCATAAAGAAACCGGCCAGCAAGATCAGGGCGGCGACCAGTCCGATGACTGAGCCAATGACGCCGGCAATCTGGCCGCCCTGGCCTGACCGCACCAGGGTAAATATCAACAGAGCTATCACGCCTGGTATTACCAACAGCATCGGGTAGCCCGACAGTACTTTACGGGGGATTTCTCGGATCATGGCGGGCTCCTGCGACTACATCAAAGTGATATCATTATAATATCATAAGCAGGATTGGTCAAAACTCTGCCAAGGGCTTGATTTTTAAAGCCCGCGACGTGCCTCAGTGCTGCTAACGAAAACTTCACGGGACTGGCGAGGGCACAAAAAAAGCAGCCCGCAGGCTGCTTTTTCTGGTAAAGGACTGTTGCTGCTTAGCCGCAGTCGGCATCGACGCCGTCGGCCAGTTCTTC
>JABDKV010000256.1 GCA_013002045.1 Gammaproteobacteria bacterium | reverse complement strand
GCGAGGCCACGGCACTGTTGCAACAGGCACTCAGCGACAACCCCAACGACACCGATGCCCTGATTGCCTCGGCACGCATGAGCCAGGCCAGCGGTCAGGTTGAAGAGTCGCTAGCCTTTGCCCGGCGTGCGGTCGCCAGTGACAGCGACAATCTCGCTGCGCTGGTAGTGTGCGCCGAACTCGAACATGGCAATGGTTTTGCAGCACAAGCCGAGACATTATTCGAAAGGGCCAGGGGACTGGCGCCGCAAAACTCGGCACTGGCCTTTAACGTCGGTTTGACACGCTATGCACAAGCCGATTTCGCCGGCGCTGCGAAAGCGTATCAGCAGGCTCTTGCCTTAGATCCCGGGAATGACGATGCCCGTCGCAACGGCATCATGGCGTTGGCGGGATCCGGCGATATGACGGCGACAATCGACAGCTGCAAACAGTACCTGGCCGACCGACGCGGTACTGCGGCGCGAGGTTTCGAACAACCGCTGCCAGCCGACGAGGCGCATACGACCCGATTCAAGCTGGAGCACGATTGCCAACAGTTGCGGTACTTGCTCGACAATGGGGCTGTTAGCGACAACCACCTCGAATTGGTGCAGGCATACGAGGCCGCGATTGCCGACCTGCAAAGTACCGATGCGAACCAGCATGTCATACGTGCAGAGCAGCGTGGCGATCACTGGCGCTTGCTCGAGCAGACTTATAACCGACCACTGCATGTACCGACCCTGCCGCAATTACAGGGCCCGTTAATCAACCCCGATCTCGACATCGAGTCGATCGAGAGCCGTTACCTCGATGAACAGCCCCACGTTACCTATGTCGACAACCTGCTGGCGCCCGATGCGCTCATTGCCTTGCGCCAGTTCCTGTACTCGGCGACGATCTGGTACGACATCAAACCGAATTATCTTGGCGCGTATTTCATCGAGGGCTTCGCCAACCGATTGACCCTGGGTATCGCAGAGGGTCTGCGACGGGCGTTGCCACGGGTGTTCGGCGACCATCGCCTGACCCAGTCGTGGGCCTACAAGTACGGGCCTCGCCTGACCGGTATTCCAACCCACGCTGACGCCGCCGCCGTCAATGTCAATTTCTGGATCGCCCCCGATGAAGCCAACCTCGATGCGCAAACCGGGGGGCTCAAGGTGTACAACATTGCCGCGCCGCGTGAGTGGGACTTTCAACGATTCAATAATGATCAGCAGGCGATGGCGGCGTTACTGGCCGATCATCGCGACGACTTCGTTCGTATACCGCATCGATGCAATCGCGCGGTGATCTTTGACAGCAATTTGTTTCACGAGACCGACGAGATTCACTTTGTCGACGATTACCTGTCGCGTCGTATTAATGTCACGATTCTCTATGGTCTGCGTGATGCATAGGGCCATCCTCGTCTCGCTTGTGCTCCTCGGTGCCTGCAGCAAACCGCCGTTTAGCGAACATGCGGCCAGCGCAGGACTCGATTTCCAGCATGTGAACGGAATGGCCGGAGAGCTATACCTGGCCGAGATCATGGGTTCGGGTGTGGGCGTGTTCGACTACGACAATGACGGCGATCTCGATGTGTACCTGGTACAGGGTGGCTCATTCGACGCCGGTCCGGACAGACCCGATCGACTGTTTCGCAACGACGGCGGACTACGTTTTACCGATGTCACTGTGGCGGCGGGGATCGAAGCAGCTGCCTACGGTATGGGTGTGACCTGTGGCGATGTCGATAACGATGGCGACACCGACCTGTTCCGCACCAGTCTCGGATTCAATACGCTGCTGCGGAATAACGGCGACGGCACGTTTACAACCGAAACCGTGGCTGCCGGCGATGAGCCACGCTGGAGTGTAAGCGCGGCCTTCGTCGACTACGATCTCGATGGCTGGCTTGATCTCTATGTTGGCAACTATGTCGACTTTAGCGTTGCGACAAACAAGCCCTGCCGGTCATCCACAAGTGCACGCGATTATTGCTCGCCGCTGGTCTACGATCCGCAACCTGATCGCCTGCTACGCAACGATGGAACGGGTCGGCTGTTCGATGCCAGCGAGCAGTCCGGGATCTTCCGGGCCACCGGGTCGGCGCTTGGCGTATCAGTGGGCGATTTCGATAGCGACGGGCTGCCCGACATCTACGTCGCCAACGATGGCATGCCAAACCTGTTGTGGCGCAATTCGGGCAACGGCGCTTTCCGCAATATCGCCGACATTGCCGGGGTTGCCGTCAATATGGATGGTCGCCCGGAAGCCAGCATGGGTGTCGATAGCGGCGATTTCGACGGCGATGGCGATGAAGATCTGTTCATGACCCATCTGAATCGCGAGTCGAATACGCTCTATGTCAACGAAGGCAGCGGCTATTTTGACGATCGCTCTGTCAGTCTGGGGCTGGCCGGTGCGAGCCTGAACTACACCGGTTTCGGGACCGCCTGGTTCGACTACGATAACGATGGCGATCTCGACCTGTTCAGTGCGAATGGTGCGGTCACAAAGATCCAGGCGCTGATCGATGCCGGTGACCCGTTTCCGCTGCATCAGCGCAACCAACTGTTTGCCAACGACGGTACCGGCAACTACCTCGAGGTCAGCGCCGAGTCGGGCCTGCAACTATCGGAAGTCAGTCGCGGCGCCGCGTTTGGCGATCTCGATAACGACGGCGATCCCGATATAGTCGTGGCCAACAACAATGGCCCGGTACGGCTGCTAAGGAACAACACCGGTCACCGGTCAGACTGGATTGGGTTCAGGGTCCTGACCGCAGACGGTCTTAGGGATGCGCTGGGTGCACGGGTCAGGTTGCTGCGAGACAACAAGCCGCTGGTGGCCCGCATCGGCACCGATGGCAGTTATGCTTCGTGTAACGATGCCCGTGTCGTGTTCGGGCTCGGTGACGAAACCGAGGACAGTTTCGCGGTGGAAGTTGCCTGGCCCGGCGGCGTCGCTCATCGATTCGATAATCTTGCACCTAACCGTTACCACGAGCTGGTGCCGCCATGAGAGTCTTGGTGCCGGCGCTGCTAATGCTTACCGGCTGTGCCCAGGATACATTCGAGCCACCCGACCTGTCGGCGCTGGCGCCGGGTGTGCAGCAGACTCTGGCCGGTGCTGAAGAGGTATTCGAACAGTCATTGGCGACAGCGACGACCGACGTCGACCGCGCAGCAGCCTGGGGTCGGCTGTGTCAGCACTATCATGCACATCACCTGGTCACGGCTGCGGTGGACTGCTACCGACAGGCGACCAGCACAGCACCCACCGTATTCGACTGGCATTACTTCCTCGGCCATGCGTTGCGCGATACGGGTGACCTCAGCGGCGCAATCGCAGCCTTCGATCGCGCGGCGGCGCTGCGTCCCGACAATCGTGCCGCGGTGTATCACGCTGCGATCACGCGCTTGGACAACGGTGATATTTATCAACCCGGCAGCTTACTTCGTGGCATCGATCCGGACGGCCGTGACGCCGCAGTCCAGGCCGCAATCGGCCGCACTTTGTTGTTGCAGGGTGATGCCCGCACTGCCGTCGGGTATTACGAGCGCGCACTCAGCTTGCAGCCTGGCGCGAGTCGTTTGCGCTATCCGCTGGCGCAGGCTTATCGCAAGCTGGGACGATCACGCGACGCACAACACCAACTGGCGCAGGCCGGCGATGTCGACCCGATCTTTGATGACCCGCTGATCGCCGAACTGGCCAGCCTGTCACGCAGTGCCCAGTTTCTGATCGATCGTGGCAAGGCAGCCTATGCAGCTGGTGACGTCACTGCCGCGGAGCGCGACTTTCGCGCAGCTATTGCTGCCGATCCGCTGGATCCCAGCACGCATGCGACACTGGCAATCCTATTGAACGATCTCGGGCAATTGCAGGCGGCGCAGGCAGCTATCCGACGCGCGCTGGAACTGGACGGTGCCGATCCGACGCTGTTGTTTCTTGATGGCCGGCTGGCCGAGCGCCTCGGTGATCATGAGCATTCGGCACGCCGCTATGCTGAAACGCTCGAGCGAGACCCGCGCCATTTTCGTGCCATGTTCCTGTTAGGCAACGCCGCGATGAGGGCTGCGCGTTTCGACGAAGCGTTGCAATGGTATGAGCAGGCAACGCAACTGGTCCCGCGTGATGTCAACGCGCGCTACCATGCCGGGCTCGCGGCCCTGGCGGCGGGTGATTGTGAAACTGCGGTCGACTGGTTAACCGATGCGATGTCGCGCCAGTCGAACTATGCACCGGTCATCATTGCATTGGTTCGCGCCCGCGCAGTGTGCCCGTCTTTGGCTGATCTGCACGAGGGAAACCTCGACCTGGCCCGGCAACTGGCCGAGGCTGTACCGGGGAACGAAACAGTAGCCGCATCACTGGCCATGGCGCTGGCCGCGGTCGGTCAATTCGATGAAGCGTTGCG
>JABDKV010000246.1 GCA_013002045.1 Gammaproteobacteria bacterium | reverse complement strand
GCTGCGGCGCCACTGGTACCGCTGGCTGGCGCAGTTGGCCATGTGGCTGGTCGTAGCAGGGACGGTGGTCTATTTCCTGCCCTGAGTCCTAGAAAAGCGTCACCCGCGGTCCGGATGAGCCACGTCCCTTACGACGCCTTCGGGTGCTGCGACGTCGCATTCTCTCGTGCAATGCCTTGCGTCGCTTGGCCAGCCGCTCTTCGCGTGACAGGGTGGCTGAGGCCGTAGCCTCGGCACTGCGTTTTTTCTTCAGATCATCGCGAAAGGCGCAAAAGTCCTCGTATGCCTCGATCTCGTGGCGTAGCTCGCGTGCCACCAGTTCCACCATGATCGCATCGTCGAGAAACCCCAGCCCCGGGATGTGATCAGGTATCAGATCGTCCGGCTCGGTGAAATAGGCGAGGGCGTTGAGTACACGGGTGCGTTCGCGCGCCGGGATCTGCCATTCCTCGTCGTGCAGCATGTCGATCAGGCGTTGCAGTCTGGCTAGTCGTTGGGCGACGAAATCCGGTACCGACACCTCGGCCACCTCGTCGAGCAGACCCTGCGCGGCGCTGATTATTTCTTCATCAGGGGTTTGCTTGGCCGCCTGGCGTGCTTCACGCATGATTGCGCGAAAATGCCGCAGGTCCTTGTTAGATAGCTCGAAAGTGACTTTCAACGTCATGACCGGTTCTCCACCGCGCAGGTACCGGGTCAAGCCTAGCTGTGGCAGTGCGCGGTGGCAACTAATCAGCGGCGGTGCAGCGCAGAAAGGCGCTCAGTTGCCCCGCATGCGAATGTGCATGCCAACAGTCCCGTGTGCATCGACACCAAGAAAAATCTTGCGTGAGGGTTTATCGACCAGTCGAACCAGTCGCAGTGAACGGGTTTCCAGTGTGCGTTCAAGCAGGCTGCTGCGTCTTTCCAGGCGCGGTGAAAAAGCGGAGCTATCGATTCCTGACGGCGCATCATTCTGGGGTGTGACTATGAGTACGCTATCGATTTTCTCTGTTGCGCCAGCGGTGAAAGGAATCACAACCAGGAGCAATAACCAGTAGCGAATCACGATGTGCGGAGTTGTTTTTGCAAATCGGCGCGCCAGCGATAGTACGCCTCCCAACCATCCTCCCAGAAGTCGGCTACACGCTCACCTGGGCGCCTGCCTTTTTTATCCGAAAAATCGAACTTCTTCCTCGGTTTTGAGTTTTGCATCGTAACTTTTCTCCCCGTAGTTGCACCTTAGCCCGCCGTGTTTCGCGGACGCAGTGAACCAATTCACAAACTGGCGTAATTGGGTGACTCGATGCGACATAACGTCGCCAGTCTGATCCCCGGAGATACAACGGGGGAGGTCAGCAGAAAGTAAAACTGTGGCTGTAGTCACAGCGGGAATGGAGCGACAACCTTAGAGTGCGACAGATGTGCGTCGCTGAGCGCAAGAAAGTCCGTGCCTGAATGATCACCACAAGCAACATGAGCACAATCTGAAATGGGTCGGGGCTACTACAGTTCCAGCCTGCTGGCATTTTTGACGCTGACGCTGTCAACGATGGCGGTTGTGCTGGTATTCGTGGTGATAATGGTACGAGGCCATGCGACGGAGGACGCCGAACAGACCCTGTTGCAGGCTCACCAGACAACTATTGAGGTCCTGGCATTGCATGATCGCAGGCTCGCCGAGTCTGCGCAGAGTCTTGCCACCAACCCGGTCATGCAGCAGGCTTTTCGTGATGCTAACCGGACCGCGCTGGTGGAGCTCCTCGATCGGCAACGCGCGGCGGGTGAAATCGTTCTGATTGACAGCCAGAATCGGGTGCGCGCAGCGACAAGTGGATTTGCTGCAACCCGCATTGATGCACGTTCGATCAGCACGCAAAACGCAGTCGTGTTGTCTGATGAAGATCGCCTTACACGGTTTATGTTTGCGCCACTGCAACTCGACGGCCAGACGATGTGGGTCGGTGCGGGTGCACACCTGACGCCAGCACTGCTGTCACCGGTGCCTGACCTGACCGGGGTGGATGTCGGGCTGGTAAGGGCGACCGATGGTGTTGGCGTATCTACCCGTGCTGTCGCCGGGAGTGGCAGTGAGTACCAGCTCGAAGCGGCTCTGGATAACCCTGGTGGAATTAACCTGGCGCTGGTCTTCAGCCTGCCACGTGCGCAGGTAATGGGAGCTGTACGCGAGCTGTTGCTCAAGGTGGCGGCTCTTGGTTTCGGTCTGGTCGCGATTGCTGCCCTGATTTCATCGCTGGTGCTCGGGCGTATCGCCAATCGCTTTGTCACTGCACCCACGTTGCTAATTCGGGCAGCTGTAGATCGGGTACGCCAGGGAATTTATACCGATGAAGTGCCAGTCGAAGGCGACGATGCCGTCGGCCGATTGGCGCGTGCCTTCAACCTCATGCAAAGTGAGATTGCAGAGCGCGAAAGCCGGATTGTCCATCATGCCGAATACGATTCGCTAACGGGACTGACCAACCGCGGTGTCGTGGATGAGAGGCTGCGTGCAGCATTCGGCCGTGCGCAACGCAGTGGCGCAACCCTCGCCGCCATGCTTATCGACATCGAACGCTTTGGCGATATTAACGGCACCATGGGCAACGAGACCGGTGACGCTGTATTGAAAGAGGTGGCGCGCCGGCTGGCCAGTAATACCCGTGCCACCGATCTGCTGGCTCGCGTCGGCGGTGATGAATTCCTGATCGTGGTCGAAGATATGGAGAGCCAGCTGGCCAGCCATATCACCGCGTTTATTGCGGAAACGCTGCAAAAACCCATCGTTGTCGGTGAGCGCTCTATTTCGCTGACAGTACGTATTGGTGTCGCGCTGTACCCGGGTCATTGCGAAACACCCGAGGGAATGCGGCGCCTTGCCAACGTGGCACTTGCCAATGCGAAAGAGACCTCGCAGTCGGTGGTGATATACGAACCGGGTCTTGACGAGCGCCAACTGCGCGAGCTGGCCATCCTCAATGACTTGCCCAGGTCGATCAAGGAGAACCACTTCGAGCTGCATTACCAGCCCAAGCTCGATATCAAGACGCGTACCGTCGAGACGGTAGAAGCCCTGATTCGCTGGACGCACCCGCAGCTGGGACAGGTTCGTCCCGATGAGTTTATTGGGTTGCTGGAGCGTCACAACAAGACCCAGGCCCTGACGAACTGGATACTGAAGACTGCCATCGAGCAGGCGCGTGACTGGCAGGAGCGCGGCTACGATATTGGTATTGCAGTCAACCTGTCGGCCAATGATCTGCACGATCCGGGGCTGGCCAAACGCATCGAGACCATGCTGTCGCACTACATTCTGGAGCCGTCGCGGCTGGCAGTGGAGGTGACCGAGAGCGCAGTCATGCGTGATCCTGAGCAGGCGCGTGAATGCCTGCAGGCATTGCGTGACATCGGGCTGAAAATTGCGATCGACGATTTCGGTACCGGCCAGACTTCGCTTTCATTGCTCAAACAGCTACCACTCAACGAGTTGAAAATCGACCAGTCCTTTGTACGCGAACTGCGCACCAACTCGGGCGATGCGATCATTGTGAAATCGACGATCGATCTTGGACACAACATGGGACTGATCGTCGTTGCCGAGGGCGTCGAGAGTACCTACGGCTGGAACCTGCTCAAGTCATACAAGTGTGACGTCGTCCAGGGATACCTGGTCAGCAAGCCGTTGCCAGCGACCCAACTGGAAGCATGGTATCTGCGTATGCAGGCGCGCCAGGCCAGTCGCCTCGATTTCAGTTTCCTCGAGAAGCAACCCGAGGACCTGCAGCCAAAAAGCGAGCCGCAGACCATCATTGATATTCTCGGGGACTAATCAGCTCTTTCACGGCCGGCATCAGCGGCTGCAACTACACCTCCGCCAGTTTCAATTTCTGACACGACCCCGCTCCAGCCGGATCTTTTTTTCGGGCAAGCGCGCCTTCGATTGCCGCATTCCATTACAATCGTGGCCATGCAGACTGAAGATGCGTGTAAATGAACCGGATAACTGCCTGGTTCCGCCGCCACCTTTCCGACCCGCAGGTAGTCCTGCTGGTCGTCGTTATTGCGGTGGCATCGGCAGCGGTATACCTCGCCGGCAAGATGCTGGCACCCGTGTTTGCCGCCGTGGTTATTGCCTATCTGTTGCAGGGCCTGGTGGTGCGACTGGAAAGATCCGGCTTGCCACACCTGGCGGCGGTATTGGTTACCTTTTTCGTCTTCCTGCTGATTGTCCTGTTCCTGCTGCTGGGCCTGTTGCCGTTGCTGATCGGGCAGGTCAAGCAACTGGTGCAGCAGGTGCCAAACATGCTCAACGAGGCGCAGAATGCGCTGATCAAGCTGCAGGCTGACTACCCCAACTTTGTCTCCGAGGAGCAATTGCGCGATGTCATCTCCACCATTGGGGGTGAGTTTATCGGCTACCTGCGCGGCTTGTTGTCTTACTCGGTCGCCTCGGTGGTTGGATTGGTCATGGTGATTGTCTACCTGATCCTGGTGCCATTCCTGGTGTTTTTCCTGATCCGTGATGCCGAGCGTATCGTGCAGTGGTTCAGCGGCTTTCTGCCAAGCGAGCGCCAGTTAACCACGCGAGTGTGGCAGGAGGTCGATGCGCAGATCGGCAACTACGTGCGTGGCAAAGTGTGGGAGATATTTATCGTCGGTGGTGTCAGTTACGCCGTTTTCACCGTGCTCGACATCGATTACGCATTGTTGCTGGCGGCGCTGACCGGCGTCTCAGTGGTCGTTCCTTACATAGGCGCGACGGTAATCGGTTTCCCGGTCGCGCTGGTCGCGTACTTTCAGTGGGGTCTTGGGGCCGAATTTTACTGGGCTTTAGCGTCCTACACTGTTATCCAGGCGCTTGACGGCAACGTACTGGCGCCGTTGCTGTTCAGTGAAGCCGTAGATCTGCACCCGGTCGCGATTATCGTCGCGATCCTGTTCTTTGGTGGGCTATGGGGTTTCTGGGGTGTCTTTTTCGCGATTCCACTGGCGACGGTAATACAGGCTGTTATCAGGGCCTGGCCTGCTGCCGGAATTATTGAGGAACCGTTACCCGTGGGAGCCACGGCGGGCGAGACCGCTACAGCCGAGATATCACAATCCAAATAGCTGACTGATGCGTCGTGCGAATTGCATTGCACGGGAGCGAAAGTCTTCGTTGTCATCGTGACTTGCAGTGCCGTCCGCGGAGCGTTCATTTAGTAGCTGCCGGCGCGCCATCATTCGACCCAGTTCCCGGGCAATTTCCGGTCGTGCCCGCAGGATGGGTTCCAGATCCTCGCGCCTGATTTCCAGGGCATAGGCATTAGTCAGACATTGCACAGTCGCGACGCGTTCGCTGCCGGTCAGCAGTGACATCTCTCCGAAGGCCTGCCCCGGCTCAACCCGGCCCACACGGGACTCGTTACCGTCGGCATCGGTGACTGCTACCTCCAGCATGCCCTCAACCAGCACATACAACGAACTGCCTTCGCTGCCCTGGGTAACGACCGCTTCGCCGGCGCGGAATTCCTGCCCAACCGAGATACCAGCCAGCTGATCGAGTTCATCCTCGGTGAGCGCTTCCAGCCACTCGATGCGAGAGAACAGGCGGCGTGCATTGATACGCCTTTCCTTGCGCGGACGTCGTTGACGGGTCAGGACGATTTCGTGCTGCGCATACGGTATCGAAATGCCAGCCTGGCTCAGGAACTCGAGCGCATTGGCCGCCAGGCGGTGTCGAACTCGTACTTTTTGTGTGTAGTCGTTAATCCAGAAGCGAATCTGGTAGATGACGCCACGTTCATGGAAGCCGGTGATACGCACATCGTGACGTTGGTCAGCGAGCCCGTCGGTGGCATATATCGCCGATAGCAGAATGTTTTCGATGCGGGCAGGATCCGCCGTATAGTTGAGTACGATATCCAGTGTCTCGCGGAAATGTCGATCGGGTAGCGAGAAGTTGTGGAACTGTCGGCTGGCGAGATTGCTGTTGGGTACGATGATCGTGCGCCTGGACTGGGTTACCAGCCGCGTTGCACGCCAGTTCATTTGCGTAACCTGGCCGATTTCACCCGGACCGAGTTCGAGCCAGTCGCCGATCCGGTAGGGCTGCTCGATGTTCATGGCCAGCCCGGAGAAAAAATCGGCAATCATGTCGCGGATCGCGAAGCCGATAATCACTGTCACGATGCCTGAGGTGGCCAGCAAGCCGCCGACCGGCCGATCGAACACGAACTTGATAATCAGGAAAATCGTGGCGATGAATAAGGTGGCCGATACACAGTTCGACAGGATTCGCGGCGCTGGGGCACCGGTACGACTGCGAATCAGGGGGTTTAACAGCAGGGTATTGATGGCCCGGGCCATCAACCAGGATCCGCACAACCACAGCACAACCTGCAACAGGTGTGATCCCAGTTGCGATGTTTCGGTGTCGCCAACGGGAGACACCGCGCCGAGCAACGAGGGGACATGCGCATTGGCGAATAACAACAACAGGAACGCCACCAGTGGCGTACCGAGCGAAGTTATCTTGCTGTGTTCGTCGAACGTGTTGTGACTCATGATCAAACCGCGTGTGTCTGACCGGTTTGTCATAACACTGCGACATTGTTGAAGCGCTTATGCAAAGTGTCGCAGCAACGCGGTTTCTCTTCTGTGAATGTGTTCACAGAAGGTCGCGACGATTTATAGGATTATGATCTCGCCCTCCTCAATTGGCTGGTATCTCCCAACTAAGAGATGTCGCCTAACGGCCGGTTCCGGTGAACCGGCCGATTTTTTTT
>JABDKV010000226.1 GCA_013002045.1 Gammaproteobacteria bacterium | reverse complement strand
GCGGACTGGATGCGAACGGCGCCGTTGCCTGGGACGAAATGCAACTGAATGTGGTTCGTGATGCCGCATTCGACGTGGTCTACCCCAACGGCGGTGAGACCTGGGCATCCGGCACGACCGAGACGGTGCAGTGGACCATGACCAACACGGACGTGGCTCCAATCAACACCAGCCTGGTAGACATCCTGATTTCGACCGATGGCGGTGCCAGTTATGACTTACTGGTCGCCAATGTGCCCAACGACGGTGCCCATGATGTTGTCGTACCGGCAGCCTCGACCACTGATGCCATCATCAAGGTTCGTGCGGCCGACAATGTTTACTTCGAGATCTCGGCAGACACGTTCACCATCACCGCACCAGATGGTGATCTGGATGGGATTATAGACACCGAGGACAATTGTCCGGCCATCGCCAATGCGGATCAGCTCGACAGCGACACCGACAACGTCGGTGACGTCTGCGATAACTGCACCGTGGTCGCCAATGCCTCGCAATGCGACACCAACGGTGATGGTTTCGGTAACGCCTGTGATGCCGATCTCGACAACAACAACATCGTTAACTCGTTTGACCTGTCGTTGCTGCGCGACGCCTTCGGCAGCTCCGGCGTCAATGATGCTGACCTCAATTGCAACGGGATCGTCAACAGTTTTGACCTGACGGAAATGCGTAACGCCTTTGGTACCAATCCGGGACCGAGTGCGTTCGCGCCGTAGACTTTCAGAAACCGCAAAATAAAAGGGCCAGGCTTTTTAAGGCCTGGCCCTTTTTCTTTACCAGTTCCTCAGGAGTCCTGCACGATAACCACTGCCTGGCCCGAGCGCAGGCGTTCGCCGCCGCGGATGACGACGCGATCGCCCCGCGCGACATCGCCCCGAACTTCAATCAGCGCTCCGTTCCCCATGCCGGTCTGCACCGGTACCTGCTGCACTGTGTTGTCGTCCTTAAGCTTGTAGAGATAGGTCGCATTCTCGCGCAGGATTAAGGCATCACGCGGAACTGCAACAACCACGGTCGGTTCACTCTGGGGTAGCTCCACACGCACCGCTGATCCGATGATCCAGTCGGCACCATCGAGCGCAACCCGCACCTCGACCATGCGCGAACGTTCGTCACCGACACCGACCACCGAGCGTATTTCGCTCTCCGCCGTACCCCGATCATCGCGTATGGCGACACCCATACCATCGGCCAGATACCGTGCGACGGCCACCGGTGCCTGCGCCCGGACTTCTACATTATCGGTATCGACCAGGCGGATAATCTCCACGCCAGGACCGGTGTATTCGCCGACACTGGCAGTGCGTTCAGTTACACGCCCAGGAAATGGTGCAGTGATTTTCGTCCGCGATATCTGGTACAGCGTCTGATCACGCTGCACCTCGGCCCGCACGATGTCCTGGCGCGCCATTTCAATCTGCGAGCGCAATTCGTCAATCTGGTTACGCGTGACGTCGCTCTTCTGCGCCAGCCGCTCAAAGCGTTGCAGCTGTGCCTGCAGGTACTCGGCATTGGCCTGCAGGCGGCGTATGTTGGCTATGTTCTCGCGCAACTGCAGCTGCCAGGGCCGGTCCTCGATGGTCGCAATCAGGTCCCCGGTTTCAACCCGGGTGCCGACTTCGGCGACACTGGTCAGGCGACCGGCGATCTCGGCTGAAATTCGGGCATCGTTACGACTGACGATGGTCCCTGGCGCAAGGAAAGTCGATGCCATCGGCTCCTCAGTCGCCGTGTCGATACTGACCGACGGTGGTGGCCGTCCCTGTGCCAGGGCGACACTCCAGCTCATTGCCAGCAGCATTGCTGCAACGGTTGCAGTTCTCATTCGATAATCCTGTTCTGTGGTGCCGCCGCCGGCGCCATACCGGCAGTATCGGTCACCGGTGCGGGCCTGCGTTCGCCAACACGTAACAGTGTCGGCAACAGCAATAACGTGAAGATAGTGCTGACCAGCATGCCACCGACAATGACGGCAGCCAGTCCACGATAGATGACACTGCCGGCGCCGGCCACCAGCACCAGTGGCAGCATGCCAAAAATACTGGTCAAGGTACTCATGAAGATCGGCCGCATCCGTACCTGGAGCGCCTGGTTAATGGCGTCGCGCCGGTGCAGGCCTTCGCGCTCCGCGGAGCGCGTCTGGTGTACCAGCAGGATCGCGTTGTTCACGACGAGTCCCATCAGGATGATGAATCCGATCATCGTCAGCAGGTCCATCGGCTGAAAGCTAATGAGATTGAGCAGGCGTATCGCAACCACCCCGCCGACTGTTGCCAGTGGCAATGCCATGATCACCATCAGGCTGTCACGCGCCGACCGGAATAAGGCACTCATGAGCAGGAACAGCACGATTACCGCCAGCCCGAAGTTTTCGACCATATTGGAGACTGCGTTCTGCAATGCATCGGCACTGCCGCCGTAGCGTATACCGCCATCGGGCGGCAGTAGTTCGCGCAGTCTCGGTTCCACATCGCTGCGCAAAATCGAGATACCCTCTTCCAGCGACATACCCTCCGGTGGTGTCACGTTCAGCGAGACAGTACGGCGGCGGTCTACGCGGAATATCTGGTTCGGTCCAACGGTTCGCTCGATACGTACCAGCTGACCGAGTGGCACCACCCCGTTGGCTGTCATCAGCGGTACCGACTCCAGTTCTTCGGGGTTATTCCACTTCTCCGAACGCAGGATGACATCCATGCGCTTCTCGCCATCGAAATGCTCACCTATCCAGATACCGTCGCCCAGCGCTCGCACGACACTCGACATGGTCTCGCGGGTCCAGCCCGCTTCATTAATACGTTCGTCGTTAGGCACCAGGCGTAGCTCGGGTTCGGCCATCTCGGTGCCCGGCCAGGCCTGCACCTGTGCTTCGGGTAAGACCTCGGCCAGGATGTCCATGCCTTCGCGGGCCGCGTCCATCAGTGCGGCAGTATCGGCCGACTGCATTTGCACCGAGATATTGCGGCCACCGCCAAAGCCACCAAACAGGTTGCCTTGCATAACGAAAGCCGAAGTATCCGGCAGGCCGGCTGTCACTTCGTCGCGAATGATGGCTTCCAGTTCCTTTACCCGTGACTGATCCTTGACTCGTGCCCCAATGGTGCCGCCGTTGCCCCAGAAAATAATGTAGTAGTTCTTCAGCGCCGGCTCTTTGCTACCCGACATGTAGGGCTCGAGCCGGTCGACCATCTTGCGGAAGATTTCCTGCTCAATGACCTCGGCGTTAGCCCCGGGTGGGAACCGGAAAAACCCGTCGATGGCGTCGCGCTTGACTGGTGGCAGGTAATCGAGCTTCGGTACCAGCAGTACCGTGGTCAGGATCGGTACACCCATCAGCAGGACGATAGTCAGGTAGCGTCGCAGTGGCACATCGGTCAGGCGCGTAATGCCTGACGCCATCTTCGTCCACAATGCGGCGTGCCGGTCCGGTATTGGTTCGTTACGTAACCATTTAGCAGCGGCTGTCGGTAATACAGTTACCGCTACCAGCAAGGAAATCGAGACTGCGATGGCTATCGTCAGTGCCAGGTCGGCGAACAACTGGCCTTCTACATCCTTGAGGAAAATCACGGGCAAAAAAATCGCGACCGTCGTGGCCGTCGACGCCAGTAATGCGCCCCAGACCTGCGAGGTTCCTTCGGCGGCGGCATCATCGGCACTACGACCCGATTCACGCAGACGCACGATATTTTCCAGCACCACTATAGCCGCATCGAGCACCATTCCGACTGCGAACGCCAGGCCCGCCAGCGAAATGACATTCAGCGTACGACCCGTCAGATACAGGACGACGAAGGTCGACAACAACGAGATTGGTATCGCAGTGGCGACCAGTAACGTGGCCCGTGCCTGGCGCAAAAACCACCACAAGACACCTATAGCCAGCAGAATACCTATACCCAGATTGCTGGTAACCAGCGAAATCGCGCGGTAAATAAAGACAGAGGCATCGAAGGACTGCTGAATCGACAGACCCATTGGTTGCAGTTGTTCTTCGCGTACCTGTGCGACGACGTCTTTGACGTCATTCAGGGTCTGTAAGGCATTTGCACCCGATTCGCGAAAGATCTCCACACCCATCGCCGGGTTGCCATTTTGTACAGTGAACCCGGTTCGGTCGCCGCGACTGACCGTGATATCGGCAATATCACCCAGACGCACCGGCCGCCCGTCGCGCCAGTCGAGTATCAGTTCTGATAATTGTTCGGGTGAATAACGACCGGCGAAACGCAAGGTGTACTGGCGCCGACCGACATCGACAAACCCACCCGAAACATCGTTAGCTCGTCCGGCGACCGCGGCCACCTGCGGAATCGCGATGCCGAGCTCTGCAGCCCGGTATGGGTCAAAAACGATCTGCAGTTGTTGCTGCTGACCGGCGTGAACGATGACACCGGCAACACCGGGTATGGTTTCAAGCCGCGGTTTCAGAATCTCCTCGACTGTGCGCTGGTATTCTTCGACCGGCCCTGGGGTGCCGGGCAGCAACTGCACGAAAAACCAGGTCAGTGTTTCATTGGCGCCGCCACCACCGCGACCACCACCGAGATTGACCTGGGGTGGATTGGCATCGCGCGGCAGCGGCTGCAGCCGGTTGAGACGGCTGATGACGTCGATCAGGGTTTTCTGCATATCGGTACCCAGACCGAAAGTCAGGTTGACCCAGGCATTGCCTTTGTTAGCACTGGCATTCATTTCCTTGAGCCCGGGCAGACCCTGCAACACCTCTTCCAGTGGCTCGACGATCTCGGACTCGACTTCGCGTGGTGAGGCGGCTCGCCATCCGGTATTAATCGATATCTGCGGTTCGTCGATGTTAGGGAAAAGCTGGATAGGCAACTTGCCCAGGCTGAACAGGCCGAAGAACAGGATGATCGCAACCACGACGCCGATGCCGGCGGGGTTGCGAATCGAATTCAGTGTCAGGCTCATCCCCGGTGTCTCCCGCTTTTGGTTTTTTCCCGACCTGAATTAGACATAGTCCAGTTCGATTCGGGCCTGCGCAGTATGCCTACCTGTCTGGACTGCGGCCCAGCGGCAAAGTTTCTTTGCTGATAGCTAGATGCACGACGAACGCCGAAGGTTGCAATGCGGTCTGGTGGACTATGACTGACGGTGCGCTTTGCATCGCCTGACCGGCAGCCGATAATGACACTGTGAGCGTACGAATATTTAACCTGCGACACGTCCCCGACGACGAAGCCGACGATATCCGGGCGTTGCTCGATGACAATGGCATTGACTATTACGAGACGCCGGATGGCCTGTGGGGTATATCGGCGGGCGCATTCTGGCTGCGTGATGCGGCGCAAAAAGACCGGGCCAAGGCCTTGATCGATGCCTACCAGGAGACGCGCGCGGCATCAGCGCGTGCCGCCCGGGATGAACTGCGGCGCGAGGGTCGCTTACCGTCGCTGCTGGATTCTTTTCGCGAGAATCCGCTGCAATTCATTGTGTTCGTCGGGCTGGCGTTGTTGGTGCTTTATCTGTCGACGAAGCCTTTCCTCGACATGTCGCGATAGGGCAGCCCGTCTCGCGGCCGCCCTGCACTACAACGATCGCCGCAGGAAAGAGGTCGGGACTGAAGTCCCTCCTACGGCGGCTGCGCCGCCCGGGTCGATGAAATCACCTTCTACGAGCCGCTCCTACGGGGAGTCAGCGAAGCCGTAGGCTCGCATGACGGCCTCGACGTTGGCATCGCGACCGCGGAAGCGGCGGTAAGCCTCGGCCGGATCGACGGCATTGCGGACCGAGAACAGGTGCTCTACCAGGCGTTTGGCCAGCGCCGGATCGTAAAAGCCACCGGGTGCCTGCTCGAAGGCTTCGGCCGCATCGGCCGTCAGCACATCGGCCCAGAGATAACCGTAATAACCCGCCGAGTAACCTTCACCCGAGAAAATATGACCAAAATGCGGACTGCGATGCCGCATGACGATCTCGTCGGGCACACCCAGTTTCTGCATAGCCTTACGTTCGAACTCGTCCGGGTCGATCCCGGTCGGATCCGTGGTGTGGTACATCATGTCGACCAGCGCCGATGCGAGGTATTCGCCACGGGCAAAACCCTGATTGAAAGTCGCAGCTTTGCGAATCTTTGCCACCAACTCTTCTGGAATCGGCTCACCGGTCTCGTGATGAACGAGATAGTTGTCGATGACTGCATCGGTCAACAACCAGTATTCCAGCAGCTGTGACTGGAACTCGGTGTAATCGCGCACACCACTGTTCAATGTCGGGTAAGCAACCTTCGATGCCAGGAAATGCAGTGCGTGACCAAACTCGTGAAACAGGGTCTCAGCGTCGCTCCACGAAATCAGTACAGGTTCACCCGGCGGGCCCTTGACGAAGTTTGAATTGTTCGATGCCAGCACATTTTTGCGACCCTCGAAGGTTTCGTAGCTGCGATAGGTTGTTGCCCAGGCACCGGAACGCTTGCCGGCACGGGCAAACGGATCGAGATACCACAGTCCCACATGCTCGCCATTACTCTTGCGCGTCACCTCCCAGACCTTCACGTCTTCGTGGAAGACCGGAACGATGCCGTCGGCTATCGGTGTGAACTCGAAATCGAATAACTGGCCTGCAACATAGAACATTGCTTCGCGCAGGTTTTCCAGTTGCAGGTAATTCTTGACCTCGTCAGAGTCGAGATCGTAACGCTGACGTCGGACTTTTTCGGCGTAGTAACGGTAATCCCACGGCTCGATGGTGATATCGGCACCTTCGGCATCAGCCAGCGCCTGCATATCGGCCACTTCCTCAGCAATACGATCACGGGCAGCGTCCCAGACGCGCATCATCAGGTCCATCGCGCGCTCGGGTGTTTTTGCCATGCGATCTTCCAGTCGCCACTGGGCGTAATTGTCGTAGCCCAGCAATTGCACCCGCTCATGGCGCAACTGCAGGATCTCGGCAATCAAAGCATTGTTGTCGTGGGCGCCGCCATTGTCGCCACGCGAATAAAAGTTACGCCAGACTTTCTCGCGCAAATCACGTTCGCTCGAATAACGCAGGAACGGGTCAGCCGATGAACGCGTGTTGGTCACCGCCCAGGCGTCGTCGCGACCGCGATCGATCGCAGCGGCTTTGGCCGCACGCAGGTAACTCATTGGCAGACCGCCAAGTTGGTCTTTGCTCAGAAAAGTGACGTAGCTTTCTTCGTCGGCCAGCACATTGTTGGCAAACTTCGTATGCAGTTCCGCCAGTTGCCTGTTAATCGCGGCGTAACGTTCTTTGGCTGCGCCTTCGAGCGTGGCGCCGTTACGGGCGAAGCGGTTGTAACGCAGCCAGACCAGGCGCTGCTTGGCCTCGGGCAGTTCACGATACTCGTCACTTTCGTACACCGCGCGTACGCGCTCGAACAATCGCTCGTTCTGACGAATCTTTGAGGTGTATTCCGACAGTTTCGGTGCCCATTGCGACTGCAACTCGCGAAACTCCGGTGAGGACTTGTTGGAGCTCCAGATGCGGTAGTAAGTCATGACCCGACTGAGATCGCGCCCGACACCTTCCATCGCCACGATGGTATTGTCGAAGGTCGGTGGCGCCGGGTTTTCGGCGATACGATCGACCTCGCTGAGCGCTTTGGCCATTCCGTACTCGAGTGCCTGGGGCAGGTCTTCCAGCTGCACTTCGTCGAAGGCGGGTAAGCCACCGTAGGGGCCTTCCCATGCTGCCAGTAGTGTGTTGTCGCCCGGCTGCACCGGGGCCGAAGCAAGCTGTCCGGAGGTGGATGGCGTCGACGCTGGGGTCACGCAACCGATAACGAGCGCAGCACTCGCCAGGATGGAGGCCAGGCGATAGGGATGATTGGTCATTGTTCTTCCGGAGGCATCGAAACCGTCTATTATCCGGGCTCCGGACAATATTGACAAAAATATGCCGCTGAACCGCAATCTCGCCGTCCTGTTCTTTGCGCAGATGATCTCCGTCTGTGCATCGATGGTCATGGTGACGATTGGCGGGATCGTCGGTACGCGGCTCGCACCCGATGCGGCACTGGCCACACTGCCGATCTCACTGATGGTGGTTGGCACCGCCATCGCGACTATTCCGGCAGCGCTGCTGATGCGACGCATCGGGCGGCGTGCCGGTTCTGCGCTGGCCGCTCTGGTTGGTGCCAGCGGTATCCTGCTGGCCGCGCTGGCGATTGAAAGTGGCAGTTTTATGCTGTTTTGTGCCGGGATTGCTGTGTTCGGTCTCAATCTCGCCTTTACCCAGCAATATCGATTTGCCGCTGCCGAAAGTGTCCGCAGTGATCAGGTCGGCGGGGCTATTTCACTGGTACTGCTCGGCTCGATCGGTGGTGCCCTGGTCGGACCGCTGCTGGTGAGCCATGGACGCAACTGGCTTAACGGCAGTGACTATGCCGGTACGCTGTTTGCGTTGTCTGCATTGCTGGTCGTTGCTGCGGCGTTGCTGACCTTGTTACGCAACCCGGTCGTGGCCACCGCAGCAACTGAGCATAGCGACGGGCGCCCGTTATGGACCGTGGTCTGCCAGCCACACTACCTGCTGGCGCTGGGTGGCGGCGTCGTAGCTTACGGTGTCATGAGTTTTATCATGACGGCGACGCCGGTCAGCATGCATGTCGTCGATGGACACAGCATGGAACATACCGCGGGTGTCGTGCGGGGTCATGTCATCGCCATGTACGCGCCATCACTGGTGTCAGGGTGGCTGATCGGCCGACTGGGCAGTCGCATCATGATGCTGACAGGCAGTGTGGTGATGCTGGCCACAGTGCTAATCGGGCTGCAAGGCCAGGCTGTGATGCACTACTGGTTTGCGCTGGTCCTGCTGGGCATCGGCTGGAATTTTCTTTACGTCGGCGCAACGACCTTGCTGACGCGGACTTATTATCCGGCGGAGCGCTTTCGGGCGCAGGCGATTAACGATTTCAGCGTGTTCGGCTGTTCCGCCGCCGGCTCGCTACTGGCCGGGACTGTCATTCACTTGTTGGGGTGGACGATGCTACTGCTGGTGGTTATCGCGCCGCTGCTGCTGATGCTACTGGCGCTGATTATTGTCCGTGCGCCACCGACGCCAGCACCTCGCGCAGGCGTCGCGCGATAACGGCAAAGGATAGCTTCTCCTGCGCCAGTCTCAGGCTCTCCCCTGTCGCGCGCCGCCAGGCATCGTCGTCAGTCAGCAGGCTCTCGGCGACGGCGCCCAACGCATCGGCGCTGCGACCATGGCTGCTGAGATGCGGAAAAGCCAGGCCATCGACCACACCATTGC
>JABDKV010000185.1 GCA_013002045.1 Gammaproteobacteria bacterium | reverse complement strand
ACTGCTACGGCAAATGGAACAGACACCGCGTGCCGACCAGTGCAATCACGGCCGACCGACCTGGCTCAAGCTGTCGCTACCCGAGCTCGATCGGTTATTCCTGCGTGGTCAGTAGACCTCGCACTACGGCGCTGTTCCTGATGGGACCAACGGCCGCCGGCAAGACGACCGCCGCCGTCGAGCTGGTGCAGCGCTATCCATTTGAAATCATCAGTGCCGACTCGGCACTGGTTTATCGTGGCCTCGACATCGGCAGCGCCAAGCCCGACGCCGCCACCTTGGCGATCGCACCGCACCGTCTCATCGATCAGGTCGATCCCGCCGACGCCTATTCCGCGGGTCGCTTTCGCGAGGACGCGTTATTGGCTATGGCAGAAATCACGGCGGCCGGCCGCATTCCACTGTTGGTCGGCGGCACCGGTTTGTACCTGCGCGCACTGGACCGGGGGCTGGCGCGCATGCCGGCTGCCGATGCTGCGGTGCGGGCGCAAATCGACGCGCAGGCTGCCGCGTCTGGCTGGCCAGCAATGCACCAGCAACTGGCGCAGGTGGACCCGGCCGCGGCGGCGCGAATTCACCCGAACGACAGCCAGCGCATCCAGCGTGCACTCGAGGTATTCAGCATAAGCGGCCAACCAATCAGCGCGCTGCAACAGCAGGAGCGTAGCCAGGCCTGCGCTGACACGGTCTATCGTGTCGCCTGGAGTCGCTCGCGCGATCAGTTAAATAACAATATAGAAAAACGATTTAAACTAATGATGGAAAACGGTTTTCTTTCCGAGGTCGAAGCTCTCTACCGGCGTGGAGACCTGACCACAGACCATCCTGCGATTCGCGCAGTCGGCTATCGGCAGCTATGGCGTCACCTCGACGGCGAGATCGATCTTGGGCAGGCCGTGCAGGATGCAATCACCGCGACCCGTCGTCTGGCTAAGCGCCAGCTGACCTGGTTGCGGGCAGAACCTGGCGTGGTCTGGCTCGACCCCGACTCGCCTTCTGCTGCTAAGCGGTTGAATCAGATAGCTGCACGGGTGGTGCAGTCGTGCCGGTACTAGTACTATGCGCTGGTTGTTGTCGTCCCGCCGCGGTGGTCGGGGCAGTCCAGTCTGAAAGTGCGCACGCGCTTGGGGCATAAAAACTATTACTGGCCAATAAGGAGACCCACATGGCGAGAGGGCAGACCTTGCAGGACCCATTTCTCAACATGCTGAGGAAAGAGAAGGTCCCGGTTTCGATCTATCTCGTAAACGGAATTAAGTTGCAGGGGCAGATCGACTCATTCGACCAGTTCGTCGTATTGCTGCGCAATAGCGTAAGCCAGATGGTATACAAGCATGCTATCTCGACAGTCGTACCGTCACGCAACGTACGCTTGCCGAGTTCTGACGAAGAAGCTGAAGACGCTGAGGCCGAAGAAAGTTGAGGAACGGCCCAGGGGGCATTCCGTTTGATTGAAAGGCCACGCGCGGGTGAACGCGCTGTGCTCGTCAACATTGGCCACGGTGTTGCGGCCAGTCCCATCGACGCTGAAGAACTGAAGCTGCTGGCAGCTTCAGCCGGTGCCGTGTGCGTCGGTCAAATCACGGCGACGTTGTCGGCGCCGACACCACGCTACTTTGTTGGCAGTGGCAAGGCCGAGGAGATCCGCGACGCAGTGCAACGACTCGGTGGCGAGCTGGTTATATTCGACGAGGCATTATCACCGAGCCAGGAACGCAACCTCGAACGCTTGTTCAAGTGTCGTGTACTCGATCGTACCGGGCTCATCCTCGACATATTTGCCCAGCGCGCCCGTAGCTTCGAAGGCAAGCTGCAGGTCGAGTTGGCACAGCTTCGGCACCTGTCGACACGACTGATTCGCGGCTGGACCCACCTTGAGCGACAAAAGGGCGGTATCGGTTTGCGTGGCCCGGGTGAAACACAGCTCGAAACTGACCGGCGGTTAATCGGGCAGCGGATACGCAGTCTGCGCAGCCGACTCGATAAAGTCGCGACACAACGACAGCAGCAGCGTCGTAATCGTGAGCGCAGCGGCACGCCGACGGTGGCGCTGGTCGGCTACACCAATGCCGGTAAATCCACGTTGTTCAATGCGCTGACGACAGCGAAGACCTATGCGGCAGACCAGCTATTCGCGACACTGGATCCGACGTTACGACGGGTGAACCTGCCCGCCACCGGCGATGTAGTCATGGCGGACACGGTCGGGTTCGTGCGCGATCTGCCGCATGAGCTGGTTGCCGCGTTTCGCGCGACATTGCTGGAAACACGCGAGGCTGACCTGTTGCTGCACGTAATCGATGCCAGTGACCCCGAGCATGGCGAACGCATTGCACAGGTTGAGGAAACCTTGCACCAGGTAGGTGCGGAGCAAACACCGCAGATTCGGGTCTACAACAAGACGGATCTGACCGACGAGCCAGTCCGGGTCGATCGCGACCTCGGCGGCACGGTGCGGCGGGTCTGGATCTCTGCCGCCACCGCTGCGGGGCTCGAGGAGCTGCTAGAAGTGGTCGACGAGGTGCTTTCTGCAGGACAATTGCAGGTGACAATCGAAATCGCACCGGAGCAGGGGCGATTGCGGGCCCGCCTTTATGAGCTGGGCCTGGTGCAACGCGAGAAAACGGCAGACGACGGCACCCAGTGCCTCGATGTCGCTGCCGAAGCGGGCCAGCTGGCCCGGATATGTCACGAATTTGATCTCGATTTCGAGCGCCTGGTCGGTCGACCTTGTCACTCTGCGGGACGCTCTCTACAATCCGGCGCGGCAACGCGCTAACACTCACATTTAAACGAAAAGACGGTAATGGCCTGGAACGAACCTGGTAAAGGACGCGACCCCTGGGGTGGCAACGGTCAACAGCGACCGCCCGATCTCGATGAAATGGTCCGCAAGATGCAGGCGCGACTGAACGCATTGTTCGGTGGCGGCGGTGGCGGTGGCAAACGCGGCGGCGGTGGCGCAGGGTCGTCCCTGACGATAATCGGCGCGATCGCGGTAATAGCGCTGATCGCACTCAGTGCCTATCGCATTGACGCACCCGAGCAGGGCATCGTGCTGCGACTCGGCGAGTACCACAAGACCTCGGCACCCGGGCTGCATTTCCGTATCCCGTTTGTCGACACCGTTGAGAAAATCAACACCAGCGAGATCGGCACCTTCGATTACAAGAACCAGATGCTGACCAGCGACGAGAACATCGTCTATGTCGAGACGAACGTCCAGTTTCGGCGCTCAGATCCCGTGCCTTACCTTTTCAACGTACGTGATCCTGACGCGACACTGAATGATGTCGCCGAGAGTGCGATCCGCGAAGTGATTGGTAAGAATCCGGCTGAGTACGTGCTAAGCGAAGGGCGTGCGCAGGTAGCGAACGACGCGCGCGCGCTGATGCAGGATACGCTCAACGCTTACGGAACCGGTATTCGCGTGACGCAGTTCAACCTGGAGACGATTCAGCCTCCACCGGAAGTGCAGGCCGCCGTGGACGACGCCACCAAGGCGCGTGAGGACAAAGAGCGATTCCGGCTCGCGGCTGAAGCATACTCCAACGATATTCTGCCGCGAGCCCGTGGTGCTGCTATACGACAGTTGCAGGAGGCCGAAGCCTATCGCGAACGCGTCATCGCCGATGCACAGGGTGAAGCAGCACGTTTCGAAGCATTGTTGATCGAGTACGAACAGGCACCTGAGGTGACACGCCGACGGCTCTACCTTGAAACCGTCGAAGCCGTTTACGGCGCCAATCCCAAGGTGCTGCTGGATACTGACGAAGGTGGTAACTTGATTTACCTGCCAATTGATAAACTGATCGAACAGCAGCAACGTCGTCCGGCAAACACCGATCGGCAACGCGATACCGCGACCAGCCTGACGGCTCCGCCAGAGTCGAGCAACGATAACAGACGTTCGAGGGGCAACTGATGCGGGTATTTACTCTTTTCGCAATCGCGATAGCCGTTGGGTTGATTGTCAGTTCGCTTTTTATCGTCGACGAACGCCAGCTCGCATTGCGTTTCAAGTTCGGTGAGATCGTTCAGACAGACTACGAGTCCGGTCTGCACTGGAAGCTGCCACCCCCGTTCAACACCGTGGTCAGGTACGAAGATCGGATACTGACCACCGATAATCGGCCTGAGCTGTTCCTGACCGGCGAGACCAAGTACGTCGAAGTCGATTTCTTCATCAAGTGGCGCATTGTCGATGCCCGGGAGTTTTACCTGGCTTTCCGCGACAACGCCGCGTCGGCCCAGAATCGCCTGCTCGAGATCGTTACCGATGGCATGAAGGATGAGTTCGCCAATCGCACGATCCAGGAAGTCGTCTCGGCGGAACGCTCCGAGCTTATGGACCGCATGTTGGTGCAAACACAAGAGGTTGCGGCAAATTTTGGTGTTGAGGTGGTCGATGTACGCGTCAAGCGTATCGATTTGCCCGGCGACGTATCGGGTTCGGTCTACGATCGCATGCGCCAGGAGCGCGGCCGTATCGCTGCTGAACTCCGCGCGGAAGGTGAACAGGCATCAGAGGAGATCCGTGCTACCGCCGAGCGCCAACGCACCATCCTGCTGGCTGAAGCCTATCGTGATGCACAAAAGACCCGCGGTGAAGGCGATGCCCAGGCTGCAGCGATATATGCTTCTGCCTACAACCGCAATCGTGAGTTTTACGCGTTCTATCGCAGCATGCAGGCCTATCGCAACGCACTCGGCGATGGTGACGATATTCTCTTGCTCAAACCCGACAGCGAGTTCTTTCGCTATCTGAACGAGTCAGGCGCGAACCCGTGAGCGCCGGCCGATGACCAGTGTCGTTGTCATCGGCACCCAGTGGGGTGATGAGGGCAAAGGCAAGATTGTCGATTTGCTGACCGAACAGGTCAGGGCGGTGGTGCGCTTCCAGGGTGGTCACAATGCGGGTCACACGTTGGTCATCGACGGCCAGAAGACGGTCCTGCATCTCGTTCCATCGGGCATACTGCGTGAAGGTGTGCAATGCCTGATTGGCAATGGCGTGGTGTTGTCTCCGGCGGCTTTGCTCAAAGAGTTGGCCATGCTCGAGGAAAAAGGCATCGATGCTCGCTCGCGGCTGGGCATCAGCCCGTCCTGCACACTGATCCTGCCATCCCATGTTGCGCTCGATAACGCACGCGAGCACGCTCGCGGTGCCAAAGCAATCGGGACGACAGGGCGTGGCATTGGCCCGGCCTACGAAGACAAGGTCGCGCGTCGCGCTTTGCGGGTTGCTGACCTGTTTCATCGGGAACAGCTGGCATCGCGTCTTGGCGAAGTACTGGATTACCATAACTTCGTGCTGCAAAAATATTTTCGCACTGACCCGGTCGATTTTCAGCGCACGCTGGAGGACTACCTCGGTTATGGCGAGCAGCTCGAGAGCCTGTGCCTCGATGTGACAGGGTGTCTCTACGAACACCATCGCGCCGGGCACAACATCCTGTATGAAGGCGCGCAGGGCGCGATGCTCGATATCGATCATGGCACCTATCCCTATGTGACCTCGTCGAACACCACTGCCGGTGGCGCCGCCACCGGTACCGGTATGGGGCCTGCTTACCTGGACCGGGTACTGGGTGTGGTCAAGGCCTACACCACCCGCGTCGGCAGCGGCCCGTTTCCAACCGAACTCGATGACGATACCGGCGCGCACCTGGCGCGCGTCGGGGCCGAGTTCGGTGCGACCACCGGCAGGCCGCGTCGCTGTGGCTGGTTTGACGCCGTCAGTGTGCGGCGGGCGATCATAAACAACGGGGTTGACGGGTTGGCGGTGACCAAGCTCGATGTACTCGATGGGCTCGATACCATCCGTGTCTGCGTCGGTTACCGCGTTGAAAACAAGGTAACTGAGACGCCGCCGACCGGTGCCGAAGGCATGTCGCGGGTGGAGCCGGTTTACGAAGACCTGCCAGGCTGGACTGAATCGACAGCGGGTGTGGTCGACTACGAGAAATTGCCCGGAACAGCCCGCGCCTACCTGGCGCGGCTATCCGAACTATGTGAGGTGCCGATCCGGCTGATTTCCACCGGTGCCGAGCGCAACCAGACAATACAGCGGGGCGAGGTGTTCGCCCGGTAAGATTTGGTGCCGAGGAGAGGACTTGAACCTCCACGGGGTTACCCCCACTGGCACCTGAAGCCAGCGCGTCTACCAATTCCGCCACCTCGGCAAAGGTTCTGCCACCGGACAGGTGACAGCGGAAGGCAGCGCACTTTATCACAAGCGGCCGTGTTTTCAAGCCAGCCCGGTCGCGGAGACAACTTATGAAATCAAAGAAGAACAAGCGTGGCGACTGGCGCCAGCACGACCCAAGACGGACGCGGGAACGCGGGCGCTATGAGCACCCGGTGCCGAGTCGCGAATACCTGTTGCAGCTGCTGCGGGAGCGCAACGTGCCGATGCGTCGGCGCGAAATATTCGAGGCCCTCGGCATCGAGCAGGAGCGTGACCAGGAGGCACTGACCCGGCGTCTGGGCGCCATGGTTCGTGATGGCCAGTTATTGCGAAATCGGGCCGGTCAATACCTGCTTATCGACAAGATGGCCCTGGTAACCGGCGTCGTCATTGGTCATCGAGACGGTTTCGGCTTTGTCGCGCGTGACGATGGCGACAGCGAAGATATCTTCCTGCCGGCCGGGCAAATGCGTGAAGTCATGCATGGTGATCGTGTCGCCGTGCGGGTGACACCGGGTCGCGGCAACAAGACACAAGGTCACGTCGTCGAAATTCTCGAACGTGGCAACAGCGA
>JABDKV010000184.1 GCA_013002045.1 Gammaproteobacteria bacterium | reverse complement strand
GAGATTGCCGATGCCGTCGCCGTCACTATCCAGCTGTACATTGCCACCGCTGTCGGGCGTAGTCGGGCCGTTGGGCTCTGCAATGCAGTTGTCCTGCGCGTCGGGTGTGCCATCACTGTCACTGTCGCGACCGGGATCGCCGTTGGGTAGCTTGAATATGAATACATTATCGGTGACACGATTAACCAGTATGACGGCGTGCTTGCTGGCGACGTAGCGAAAGCGACCATGCGTGCCGTTGCCGTTGGGCGCCGTCGGGACCACCGTGTTGGCAGGATCCGGCTCGATCAGCGACCACTCCCAGGTCTTGGTGTCGAGCGCGTGTATAGCGCCGCCCGACGACCAGCCCAGTACCCGCTCTTCAGTTGAATCCCAGGTCAGACCCGGAAACTGGATATTCTGGATGCTGGTAGCACCCGTGGTATTGCGTAGGACCGGCGGCTGGCCCGGTGTATCGAGATTGTAGGAATAAAGATTGCCGTGCAGCCCGGTGATCAGTAGGTAACGCATGACCGGATCGATGATGGCATTGCGATACTGCAAGGTGTCGAAGGTGACATGACCGGTCCAGCTGTTGGTTTGCGGATTGTAAGAGCGCATCTTGGTGTTGCCGGGCTGGGTCAGCCACACCAGTCCGGTCTGCGGATCGAGCGAGACCGTCGCGCCAAACATGAAAAACTGCGAGCCGGTGTGCGGTGCCAGCGTAGTCGTGTCCCAGGTCAGCGTATCGGGGTTGAACGCCGCCAGCTCAGTGGTCACGTTGCAGCAGGGATAAAGATTACCGCCACCAAAGCTGACCATCCGATCCAGCGCAGGCAGGTATTCAAGATAGTTGTAAGTTTCGCGTGCGCGCGGCTGTCCATCGGTGTAAAGCGTGGTGCCGGTCACCGAGACATCGATGGATGGATTGGTTAGCCGCGTCCAGGCCAGGGTCTCGATATCGAACGCGTAGACTTCGTTGCCGGCGTAACCGCTGTGGCCACCACCCCACAGCATCAGCCAGCCCCGGCTCTCGTCCCAGGCGGCGCTGCTCCAGTCGTTGATAACGCCTGGCTGTCCCTCAACTCCAGCCCACGGCGCAATACCAGGCCAGTTTGGATTGGCGTCCGGGTCGTCTTCGGGATCGACGTCGGCAATCTTCGAGTCCGGCACCTCGTACCAGAATCCGGGTGGCAGGCTATCGATTGCATTAGCTTGCGCCACCGACGCAAGGCCGGCGAGTAGGACTGTGACGATATATCTCAAGAGACTCTCTGTATTGACTGCGTGTTTGTTTTCTTTGTTTTACCCGATTGTAAAACAAGTCAGGGCACAAGGCCCAGCCGCAACGTTATGTCGTTCCCTGTAGGAGCGGCTTCAGCCGCGATCTTCCCGTCCCAGGGCAGCCTTGCTGTAAGGCCAAATGGCAGTCGAATCCACTCCTGCCGTGATCAGTAAGCAGCAAACTGATCCCGTGTCAGGTTCTCGACACCGTTGCTGGTAACGTGAATGTCGTCCTCGATGCGGATCCCGCCATAGGGTCTGAGCCTGTCGATTGCCGCCCAATCCAGATCCGCATGCCTGGCGTAGGGTTCGAGCAGCATGTCGATAATGTACAAGCCCGGCTCTATGGTGCAAACGGCACCGGCTTCCAACTCGCGCGTCAGTCGCAGGAAGGGGTGATCCGGCGGAGGAGGCTGCTCGTCGCCACCGATATTGGCCTGGTGCCCACCGACATCATGCACCTGCGTGCCGATGTAGTGACCCAGCCCATGCGGGAAGAAGGCGCGTGTATAGCCCTGCGCAACAGCCGCTTCGGCCGAGCACTTCACCAGTCCCTGGTCTTCGAGTAACAACCCGAGTCGGTCATGAGTTTGTCGATGCAGCGAAACATAGTCTGTGCCGGCGGTCGCATCTGCACAGATCTGCAGTTGTAGTTCGTCCATCAGCGCAATTAGCGCAGCAAAGTCATCGTCGGCGCGTGAATAGGTGCGGGTGATGTCGGCCGCATAGCCGTTATAAGAGGCACCGGCATCGATCAGAAACGCGCGAGACTCCGCCGGCGCGTGATTTTCCCGTGCCGTGTAATGCAGGATGGCGCCGTGCTCGTTCAATGCAACGATATTGTCGTAGGGCAGCGTGTTCGTGTCCTGGCCGCACGCCTTGCAATAGGCAATGTGAATGTCGAATTCAGAAGCACCATCGCGGAATGCCTGTTCGGCGGCGCGGTGTCCGCGCACGGCGATAGCATTGGCGCGTCGCATGCACTCGATTTCGTAACCGGTCTTGACTGCGCGCTGCCAGTGCAGGTGAGCTATTAGCCCCTGCGGGTTGTGTTCGCCGGCGTCCAGTACGCTCGCCGGAGCGGTTGTATCGGAAATCACTGCAACTCGACCTTCGAGATCGGCTATATGCGACACGATATCGTCGCTGGCGGCTATTGCCCGCAGATCAAAATGGCGTGCCCACGCTTCTGCGGGTGTTGCCGGAACCTCATGCCAGTAGTCGCGCGGCTGCAGGAAAACCAGGCGTGGTGCGCTGTCAGTCACGCCCACTATGACCGCGCCACCGGCATGATCAGGTAGCGGTACCCAGGTGCGAAAGTGAGGATTGGCTACATGAGCAACCGGTCGGTCATCGAGAAACTCATAGCGCAGCAGGCCCGAATGGATGATGAGCCAGTCGAACCCCTGTTCCTGCAGCGCCATGCGATGACGTTGCAACATGGTGTCGATATGGTCGGAATAGAGCGTCGCTAGAGCCTGGTCCATCGTAGTCTCCTGTTCGGGAGCACGATGATAAGCCCTTGTCGCGGTCGTAGGCTACGGTCGCGTCATTCCTTGTAGCTCAGGTGAATCTTGAAATTGAGCTCGAAATAGCAACGTTGATGACCGGCCATTTCGGCATTGCGCCAACCCTGGCATACCCGACGCCCTGTAGCATCGCAACGGCCTTCGGTAACTGCCTGGCTGACTTCGTCGCGCAAATCGAAGCCACCGTCGACACACTCGACGTTCTTGCAGCGGAAGTTGAAATAGGCACGCGATTGCGGGCCAAAGCTGCGGTTGGTCAGGCTGGGCTCAATCTCGTGGTCTGGCGCCCTGATGGACATGTTAACGGCGAGATGACGCAGACCGGGAAATACCTGGCCAACGGTTTCGGCGTCGTCGAGTTGCGCGAGCCCGACAGTCTCTGTCGGTGGCTCCACCGGCTCGGGTTCACTCTCGCGCTTCATTCGCCTCAGTAGCTTTAACATGGCGTAGGCCACCTCGCATCACGACTGGCCATTGCCAGTCCCTAAAAGATTCAACGCTGGGGTGCTACGCATGACGAATCCGGCGCTGAGTGCCGGACCGGCAGCCCCGCTGTCCACTAGGGACCGGTAGCTTTGCGCCCCCACCTCACGATGGGTTTGCCCTGACGTTGGTTGTAGTTGCGGAAATGTAGCAGTAATAGCCAGCCGGTGGAGTGACGACAATCACATCATCGATGGGTTTATTGGTCACAAAAAAGCCGCGCGGGTGCGCGGCTTTTCATAATCCGGTTTTTAGCAGGTTCAGCGGCGGCGGGTAAAGCCCAGGCCGGCCAGCGCAGCCGCCAGTAAGAACACCGGTGCCGGCAATGGCACAGGTGCCGAAATACCGAGGTCAATGCCGAGATCGTTGACGCTGTCGCCGCCCCACAGGTACATCTCAAAGACGCCATTCGATGTGGTCGACGAGTTGAACGGGAAGTTGGCGGCATTCATCGCTGCAAAAGAAAACGTACCCGTGTAGGCGCCCGTCAACGGTCCGCTTAAGACGTTGAGCTCATAGTCGAGTGTGCCGGACTGGAATCCATCCGGACCGTCGAGGTCGAATGATCCTGCCAGAAGCACTAACTCAGCTGAATCACCTGAGTTGCTGCTTAGCGTATAGAGCTGGGGGTCAGAGATAGTCAGCGTGGACCCGGTGAGATCAAAAATGACCTGTTGGTTCGCATCCCAGCGCAGGTGTTCGGCTGCTGTCGTTGTGGCGTTCGGCGTGGCGCTGCCATGTATCAATGTCCAGGCAGCGTCAGTCAGGAACGTACCAACATAGGTCGTTGCAGAGGCGTTAAGACTCAGCAATCCCAGCGATGCGAAAATAAGAGGGCGCAGCAGCGTTTTCATTATGTTTGTCAGCCTCATTGATATTGTCGACTTGTAATTCTCGCGGCGACCCCCCGGTGCCGCGTTTACTGTGTTACCCACAGTACAGACTGAAGTTTATCCCCCACGTTCAGAGGGTGTAAACCCCTATTTACTTTATGAAACAACTATGTAAAAGGAATGTGCCGGGTTTGACATAACCGGCGACCGAATCAAGCGCTTACCGCATTGCGTCAGGCGATCCGGCGTGGTCCGTGTCGCAACGCATCAGCCAGGCGGTCGACTACGAGTTCGATTTCCGCAGATGTGATGTTGAAAGGCGGTGTAAAACGCAACGAGTGTTTGCCGCCGTGAATCACGCCAATG
>JABDKV010000182.1 GCA_013002045.1 Gammaproteobacteria bacterium | reverse complement strand
GCCCGGACGTATCGATACCCGCCGGCAGGCAATCCGCGGCAATTCGACGCGCGTCCGGCCCCTGCACGGCGATCATGGCGAGATCATCGCGCTCGGTGACCGCTACGGAAAAAGCATCGGCATGCTGCCGCAACCAGGCAAGATCTTTTTCGCGTGTCGCGGCATTGACGACCAGACGGTAGTTACCGTCGCCTCGCCAGTAGACAATCAGGTCGTCGATAACCCCGCCGCGCTCATTGAGCATGCAGGTGTAAAGCGCGCGGCCGGGACTGTCGAGCTTAGCCACGTCGTTAGCCAGCAATCTTTGCAGGTATGCCTGGGTCTGCTCGCCGGCAAGATCGACCACCGTCATGTGCGAAACATCAAACATGCCGGCGCCGGTACGCACGGCATTGTGTTCATCGATCTGCGATCCGTAATGCACAGGCATGTCCCAACCGGCGAAGTCGACCATACGGCCACCAGCCTCGACATGCTCTTGGTGAAGCGGGGTTTGCCTGGTCATAGCTGCTCCGGTTGTGTTCTGGGTCTGGCCTTGAGAATAAGGTCGCCCCTCTGTCCTGATACCTGAGAGATCAGCGCCGTGGTAAAACGCCTGCCCCTTCGGTGGACCGTACGCAGCATTCGCAGGTCGCTCTCCAGAGCCGATCCTCGTTGCATGCTCCGTGTGCCTGAGCGTTTCCGGGCGGGTTGCGCCTTCGGCGACTCCCGGGTGTGAAGGAGTGTCTGGGGGAATCACACCACGTGAGTTCTCTCGCATGCCACGAGATTGATCGGAGCGCGCATAATAGCCGATTGACGGTGCCGGTGGGAATGAGTGCATTCCCCTAAAATAAGCCCCCGACCTGAAAATCCGGCCCAACGGAGAGCAAATATGACCGAATTACGAGATCGCCATTGCCAGCCCTGCGAAGGGGGCGTCGACCCGCTGGATCGGGACCAGGCGCGCACGCTGCTGGCCAAACTCGATGACTGGAGCCTGGACGACGATGGCACCTCTATTTACAAGGAATTCAGCTTTCGCAACTTTTATCGGACCATGTCTTTCGTCAACGCCATCGCCCATATCGCCAATGTCGAGGGGCATCATCCCGATCTCGAGGTGGGCTACAGCCGCTGTCGGGTGACCTGGTCGACCCATGCCATCGACGGCTTATCGGACAACGATTTCATCTGCGCCGCCAAAATCGACGCACTCGATACTCAGTGACCCAACGCCCGGCGGATCAGTAGTTGCTTGACCGGCGTCACCCGGTTGACCAGTCCGAGCCCGGCACTGCGCAAACGACTCAGCACCGGCTGCTCACTGGTAAATAATCTGTGCAGGGCATCGAGCGTCCCCATCATTACCAGGTTCTCGCTCTTGGCCTTGCGCTCGTAACGTCGCAGACCGACATGATCGCCCGGGTCGCCAGCCGTCAGCGCGTCGGCCAGGTGGCGCACATCGGCAAAGCCGAGATTGACACCCTGCCCCGCCAGCGGATGTATCGCATGCGCGGCATCGCCGACCAGCGCCAGTCGCGGCCGCGTGTACTGCTTCGCGTGCAGCAATTGCAAAGGAAACGCCGCACGCTTGTCGCTGTCGATGACATCGCCGAGCGCACCGTCTGTAGCCTTGGTGATTTCACGATTGAACGTGGCTTCATCAAGCGCCAGCAGCCGCTGTGCTTCGTCCTCGGTGGTCGACCAGACTATGGAGCTGCGTCCGTCGTATAGCGGCAACAACGCAATAGGACCGGTGGGGAGGAAACGCTGCCAGGCCGTTTCATTATGCGGCCGCGAGGTGCGTACGTGGGTGACCACACCCTTTTGATGATACGACCAGCCCTCGGTTTCGATGCCGGTTTGTTCACGGGTGGGCGAGCGCGCACCATCGGCCCCGATCAACAATCGCGCCCTCAACTGCAGTCCATTGTCGAGTGTGACGGTAACGTGATCGTCACCCAGACCAATGTCGGTCGCGACTGCCGGCGCAATTAACTCAACCGCATCACTGTCGGCGATAACACCGTGCAATGCGGCAACGATACGGCGGTTCTCGACGATATGACCGATATCGGGTTCGCCAATCTCGGCCGAATCAAACTCCAGCACCTCTGCTGCGCGGGGCGCCACCTGCGCATCCCAGACACGCATGACACGGAACGGCGAACGGAAGCGCGGCTCGATCAGTCGCCACGCGCCGAGTTGGCGTAACAATACCTGTGAGCCGCGCGATACCGCAGAGACGCGCAAGTCGATGTAATTATCGTCAAGGTTAAGATCGGGTAATCGGGCCTCGATCAGTGCCACGCGCAGCCCATCGCTGGCGAGACGACAGGCGGCGGCGGACCCGACCATACCGGCGCCGATGATCACGACATCGTAGTCGCTCATCGCAATGGCACACCGCGAGCCAGTCGTGGCAACTTGCCGCTCAATCCCATCGATTGCCGGGCCAGCAGCGCGCGCGGACCGCGTAACAGGTTCATCGCGACCAGTCCGGCGCCGCGTGCCGCCCGAACCGGGCCGAGATCGCTGCCAAACAGGCGCACCAGTCCGTCGGTAAAATTAATCACCCGCTTGTGGTCGGCGGCCCGCCAGCGGCGATAGCGACGCAATGTGCTGCGACGACCGGGGTCGTCGCTGTCGGCGATGACTTCGGCCAGTGCCGCGACATCACGCAGGCCGAGATTAAAACCCTGTCCCGCAACCGGGTGCAGCCCGTGTGCGGCATTGCCAATCACCACGGCACGACCACTGACGATTCGTTGTGCCTGCACCAGCGACAGCGGGTAGGCAAAACGCTTGCCGGTCTTCTGTAACGTCCCAAGTCGGTAACCAAATGCCGCTTGCAGTGCACCGAGAAAAGCATGGTCATCGAGTTCGAGTACCTGTGTCGACGCCTCGGGTTTCTGTGTCCACACTACGGAGCAACGACCATTGGACATGGGCAAAAAGGCCAGCGGGCCATCAGGCGTAAAGCGCTCGTAGGCGACATTGCGATGCGCTTGCTGCGGCGTCACGTTGGCAATCAGGGCGTGCTGACCGTATTCGGTCGTGGCTGCAGCGATACCGAGCTTTTCGCGTGTCGCCGAGCGGGCGCCATCGGCCACCACCAGCAGGCGTGCCGTAATCTTTCGCAGCTCGCCACCGGTGCTGACCGTCAGTGTCACTAATTCGTCGTCCTGACTCACCTCGTCGACGGTGGCAGG
>JABDKV010000150.1 GCA_013002045.1 Gammaproteobacteria bacterium | reverse complement strand
CGGTGGAGTTGCCTGAGGGCACCGAGATGGTGATGCCGGGTGACAATGTGCAGATGAAGGTCGAGCTGATCGCACCGATTGCGATGGAAGACGGCCTGCGCTTTGCGATCCGCGAAGGTGGCCGCACGGTCGGTGCCGGCGTCGTCGCCAAGATCATCGAATAAAGGAACAACGATATGCCGGACCAGACAATCCGTATACGGCTCAAGGCTTTCGATCACCGATTGATCGACAGCTCAGCAAAGGAAATCGTCGAGACCGCCAAGCGCACAGGCGCCCAGGTCCGCGGTCCGGTGCCGTTGCCGACGAAAAAGGAGCGCTTTACCGTGCTGATCTCACCCCACGTCAACAAGGACGCACGGGACCAATATGAGCTCAGGACCCACAAGCGCTTGATGGACATCATGGATCCCACGGATAAAACCGTGGATGCCCTGATGAAGCTGGAGCTGCCCGCCGGCGTTGATGTTCAAATTAAATTGAACTAGCTGCAAGACTTGCTATAATAGGCGGCTCGCTACGGCCCGGCCCGGTTAAATACCTGGCCGGGCCGCGATTTTGATCAGAAAGGGGAAACCTGTGCAGGTGACCCCTTTCGTACGCTCAGCGCCGACCAATCGCAGCCGGCGTGTTGATAGAGGAACAGGACAATGACTATCGGAGTGGTAGGCCGCAAATGCGGCATGACCCGCGTGTTTACCGACGACGGCAATTCTGTGCCGGTCACGGTAATCGAAGCGGAACCGAACCGTGTCACGGCTGTGCGAACAGCTGAAGGCGACGGTTATCGGGCCATCCAGATTGCGGCCGGCAAACGTAAGCCGTCGCATGTCAGCAAGGCCATGCGTGGTCATTATGCTGCCGCGTCCACTGAGCCCGCCCGGGTCCTGCGCGAGTTCAGGCTCGCCGCCGGCGAGGGCGACGAGCTCGAGAGTGGCGCCGAGATCAAGGTCGATATGTTCGAAGCCGGTCAGTATGTCGATGTGACCGGAACGACGATTGGTAAGGGCTACGCTGGTACCGTCAAGCGTCACAACTTCCGCACGCAGGATGCCACTCACGGCAACTCGCTTGCTCACCGCGCCCCCGGATCGATTGGCCAGTGCCAGACCCCGGGTCGTGTATTCCCAGGTAAGAAGATGTCCGGTCACATGGGTAATGTGCGCCGTACCGCTCAAAACCTCGAAGTCATCCGTGTCGATGCCGAACGCAACCTCATCCTGGTCAAGGGCGCCGTGCCCGGAGCCAAGGGTGGTGATGTTGTTGTTCGTCCGGCAGTCAAGAAGCACGGTTGAGGAGAGTCAGTATGCAACTCCAGTTACACGGAGCAGGTAGCGCAGTTGATGTGTCGGACGAGGCGTTCGCACGCGAATTCAACGAGCCGCTTATCCACCAGGTCGTAACGGCCTACATGGCAGCCGGTCGTCGCGGCACCAAGGCGCAAAAAGATCGTAGCCAGGTGCGTGGTGGTGGTGCTAAACCGTGGCGCCAGAAGGGTACCGGTCGCGCTCGTGCCGGAACGATCCGCAGCCCGCTGTGGCGTACAGGTGGTCGTACCTTTGCCGCACGTCCGCGCAGCTTTAAGCAAAAGGTCAACCGCAAGATGTATCGCGGTGCCATGGCCTCGCTGCTGTCGGAGTTGATTCGCCAGGATCGGTTGATACTGGTTGAGTCATTCACGCTCGACGCGCCCAAGACCAAGGGTCTGGTGGGTCGACTGAACGAGATGGAGATCAACGACGCATTAATCGTGCTCGAAGCTTTTGACGAGAACGTCTACCTGGCCTCACGCAACCTGTCCCAGGTCGCCATGCTGGAAGTCAGTGCGGTTGATCCGGTCAGCCTGTTGCGATTCGAAAAGGTCGTCATGACCGTGGCGGCACTGCGACGCCTCGAGGAGAAGCTGGTATGAGCACCGAACGACTGATGAACGTGCTGCTTGGCCCGCACCTGTCCGAAAAGGGTATGCGTGTCGGGGACAAGCACAACCAGATCGTATTCAAGGTTCGCACCGATGCGACCAAGGCCGAGATCAAGGCTGCCGTCGAATCGCTGTTCGAGGTTGAAGTCAACCGCGTGCAGGTGGTGAACCAGCAGGGCAAGCGCAAGCGTCGTGGATTCGTCCAGGGCCGTCGCTCGGATTGGAAAAAGGCATACGTGTCGCTGGCCGAAGGTCACGACATCGATTTTCTCGGCACCGATTAGGTCGGGCGGGAATAGAGAAGGACATTAGCAATGGCAGTGCAAAAAGCTAAACCGACCTCCGCCGGGCGCCGCTTCACCGTACGGGTCAAGAATCCCGAGCTGCATAAGGGTAAGCCTTATGAACCGCTGCTCGAGAAGAAGACACGCACTGGTGGCCGCAACAGCGACGGGCGTATTACAACCCGTCACCGTGGTGGTGGTCACAAGCAGCGCTATCGCAAGATCGATTTCCGTCGCAACAAGGACGGTATCCCGGCGAAGGTCGAGCGTCTCGAGTACGACCCCAACCGCAGTGCCCATTTGGCTTTGCTGCTGTACGCCGATGGCGAGCGTCGTTACATCATCGCACCGAAAGGCGTGACAGCCGGTGATCCGGTTATGTCGGGCTCGGAAGCACCGATCAAGCCTGGTAACTGCCTGGCATTGCGGTCGATCCCGATCGGCTCGGTAGTTCACTGCATCGAAATGAAGCCGGGCAAGGGCGCACAGATGGCGCGCAGCGCCGGAACTTCTGCGCAGCTGGTTGCTCGCGAAGGCATTTACGCAACCTTGCGTATGCGTTCGGGTGAGATGCGTCGTGTGCATGTTGATTGCCGCGCGACTATCGGCGAAGTCGGCAACAATGAACACAATCTGCGCAAGCTCGGTAAAGCCGGTGCCAAGCGCTGGCGTGGTGTGCGACCGACCGTTCGCGGTGTCGCCATGAACCCGGTCGATCACCCCCACGGTGGTGGTGAAGGCCGGACCTCGGGTGGTCGCCACCCGGTTACCCCGTGGGGTGTCCCCACCAAGGGTTACAAGACGCGCAAGAACAAGCGTACCGATCACCTGATCGTACGCCGGCGCAAGAAGAAGTGAGTGAGGTGAAGTAGTGCCACGTTCAGTTAAAAAAGGGCCTTTCGTTGACCTGCACCTGGAGAAGAAGGTCCAGGAAGCATCTGCGAAAAATGACCGTCGTCCGATCAAGACCTGGTCGCGGCGTTCGATGATCCTGCCCGATATGGTCGGACTGACGATTGCCGTGCATAACGGGCGCGCTCATGTGCCGGTGCTGATTTCGGAAAACATGGTCGGGCACAAGCTCGGCGAGTTCGCGTCGACACGGACCTTCCGCGGTCACGCCGGCGACAAGAAGACTAAGTGAGGTCGTGATGGAAGTTGCAGCCAAACTCCGCTACGCGCGTATCTCGCCGCAAAAATGCCGGCTGATTGCCGACATGGTGCGTGGCAAGCCCGTAGGGGAAGCCCTGCAGGTGCTCGAGCATACCCCCAATAAGGGTGCCGGCATCGTGCGTAAGGTTATTGAGTCAGCCATCGCCAACGCCGAGCACAACGAAGGCGCTGATATCGATGAGTTGCGTGTCGCGTCGATCATGATCGACCAGGCCCCGACCTTTAAGCGCTGGCAGCCACGAGCCAAGGGCCGTGCCAACCGTATTTTGAAACAAAACAGCCACATCACCGTGCGCGTGGCAGACGAGTAACAGGACTAGATTATGGGTCAGAAAGTACATCCAATCGGTATCCGACTCGGTATCACCAAGGACTGGGCGTCCAAGTGGTATGCCGACTCGAAGACGTATTCTGAATACGTCTACACCGATCACTTGATCCGCGAATTCCTGAAGAAGCGTTTGTCGCAGGCTTCGGTGAGTCGTATCCAGATCGAGCGTCCGGCTGCCAAGGCACACATCACTGTGCACACAGCCCGCCCCGGTATTGTCATCGGCAAGAAGGGCGAGGACATCGAGAAGCTGCGCAATGAAGTCGCAAAGATGATGGACATGCCATTGAACGATGTGCGCATCTCGATTGCCGAGATTCGCAAGCCTGAGCTCGATGCGCAGTTAGTCGCTGAGGGCCTGGCACAGCAGCTCGAACGTCGTGTCATGTTCCGTCGCGCTATGAAGCGTGCCGTGACCAATACGATGCGACTCGGTGCCGGTGGTATCAAGGTTAAAGTCAGCGGTCGTTTGAACGGCGCTGAAATCGCGCGTAGCGAATGGTATCGCGAAGGTCGCGTGCCATTGCACACGCTGCGGGCCGACATCGATTATGGCTTCGCAGAAGCCAACACCACTTATGGGGTGATCGGTGTAAAGGTCTGGATATTTAAGGGCGAGGTGTTCGGTGAGGAAGCCACCGAGGAAAACACCGAGCAAAAGAAGCAACAAAAGCAGCACTGAGGACTGAGCGATGTTGCAACCAAAGCGAACCAAGTTCCGCAAGCAGCATAAGGGACGTAACCGTGGGCTGGCCCAGCGTGGCAGTGACGTGTCCTTTGGCGAGTTCGGTCTTAAGGCGACGACCCGTGGTCGTATCACGGCACGCCAGATCGAGGCTGCCCGGCGGGCGATGACCCGGCATGTGAAACGTGGCGGCAAGATCTGGATCCGCGTGTTTCCCGATGTGCCGGTCACCAAGAAGCCGCTGGAAGTACGCCAGGGTAAAGGTAAGGGTAATGTCGAGTACTGGGTCGCCAAGATCCAGCCCGGCAAGGTCCTGTACGAAATGGAAGGCGTGAGCGAAGACGTCGCACGCGAAGCATTTCGCCTGGCAGCCGCGAAGCTGCCAGTGCAGACCACATTTGTTACAAGGCAGGTGATGTGATGGAAGCATCGAAGTTGCGCGAGCAGAGCGAATCTGAGCTCAAAGACGAGTTGCTCAAGCTGCGACGCGAGGCGTTCAACCTGCGTATGCAGAAAGCCACCGGTGAGCTGGCGCGTACCGACCAGTTTCGCAAGATTCGTCGCAATATCGCGCGGGTCAAGACGGTGTTGACCGAGAAGAAAGCAGGTTCGTCATCATGAGCGAAGAGAAAGTCGTGCAGGAAAAGAAACTGCGCACACTGGTTGGCCGCGTGGTCAGCGACAAGATGGACAAGTCTGTCACGGTCGCGGTCGAGCGCCAGGTACGTCATCCGTTGTACGGCAAATATATCCGTCGTACTTCGAAGCACATGGCGCATGACGAGAACAACGAGTGCCGTGCTGGCGATACCGTCAGCATCACTTCGTGCCGACCGATGTCGAAGAACAAGACCTGGCGTGTGGTCGAAGTCATCGAACGCGCGAGCAGCTGACAGGAGTATTGAGCCATGATTCAGATGCAAACCGTACTGAGTGCAGCCGATAACAGCGGTGCGCGCCGGTTACAGTGCATCAAGGTGCTGGGTGGATCCAAGCGCCGTTATGCCAACGTCGGCGATGTCATCAAGGTCAGCGTCAAGGACGCTATCCCGCGTGGCAAGGTCAAGAAGGGCGAGATTTACAACGCCGTGGTAGTGCGCTCACGTAAGGGTGTGCGTCGCCCCGACGGTTCGCTGATCCGTTTCGACGGTAATGCGGCGGTGCTGCTGAACCAGCGCCTCGAGCCGATTGGCACGCGTATTTTCGGCCCGGTCACACGTGAATTACGAACAGCGAAGTTCATGAAGATTATTTCGCTGGCACCGGAGGTGCTCTGAACAGAGCAGAGGAAAGCAGATGAACCGTATCAAGAAGGGCGACACGGTGATCGTGATCGCAGGCAAAGACAAGGGACGCCAGGGCACTGTGCTCGAGGTCGGTGGTGATCGCCTGACAATCGAAGGCATCAACATCGCCAAGAAGCACGTCAAGGCTAACCCGCAGCGTCCGGACCTGCAGTCGGGCATCATCGAGCAGGCGATGCCGCTGCACCGGTCGAACGTGATGCTGTTTAACCCGATGACCAAGAAAGGCGATCGGGTCGGATTCAAGGTGTTGGAAGACGGTAAGAAGATCCGCATCTTCCGTTCCAACAACGAGGCAGTAGACGTCTAAGGACGTCAACGGAGCTGACAATGTCGAGGCTACAGGAATACTACAAAGAGACGGTCGTGCCGCAGCTGATGGAGAAGCTCAATCTGAGCAATCCGATGCAGGTGCCAAAGATCACCAAGATCACGCTCAACATGGGTGTGGGTGAGGCCGTGGCTGACAAGAAAGTGCTCGAGCACGCCATGAGCGATCTCGAGAAAATTGCCGGGCAAAAGCCGCTAATGCGGCGTGCACGCAAGTCAGTCGCCGCGTTCAAGATTCGCGATGGCATGCCCATCGGTTGCAAGGTCACGTTGCGACGTGAACGCATGTACGAGTTTCTTGATCGCCTGATTAACATCGCCGCACCGCGTGTGCGCGACTTCCGCGGTGTGAACGCCAAGGCGTTCGACGGCCGTGGCAACTACAACCTCGGTGTTCGGGAGCAGATCATTTTCCCGGAGATCGATTTTGACCAGGTTGACGCTACCCGTGGTCTCGATATTGCGATCACCACCAGCGCAGCCAATGACGAACACGGGCGGGCATTGCTCGACGCGTTTAATTTTCCGTTTAGAAAGTGAGGACGACGGGGCATGGCTAAAAAATCCATGATCGAGCGCGAGCGCAAGCGCCAGAAGCTCGCCAACAAGTACGCTGCCAGGCGTGCCGAGCTGAAGCAGATCATCCTGTCGCCGAATACCAGCGACGAGGAGCGCCGCGACGCCCAGGTGAAGCTGCAGAAGCTGCCGCGAGACGCGAGTCCGACACGGCAGCGCAATCGCTGCAATATCACCGGTCGCCCGCATGGCTATTACCGCAAGTTCGGACTGGCCCGTAACAAGCTGCGTTCAGCGACCATGGATGGCGAACTTCCGGGTCTGCGTAAGGCCAGCTGGTAAGGGTAGAGGACAGTAACGATGAGTATGACCGATCCGATTGCCGACATGCTGACGCGTATCCGTAACGCGCAACGCGCTGGTAAGACCAACGTCGCGATGCCGGCGGCCAAGATCAAGAGCGCCATTGCCGCCGTTCTCAAAGACGAAGGCTATGTTGATGACTTCCAGGCGACTGAGCAGGAAGGCAAGCCGACGCTGCAAATACAGCTGCGTTATCACAAGGGCGAGCCGGTGATCGACCAGATCCAGCGGGTCAGTCGTCCGGGATTGCGTATCTACCGTGGCAAGGGTGACCTGCCGCAGGTCATGGGCGGTCTCGGTGTGGCCATTATTTCCACGTCGCGTGGCGTCATGAGTGACCGCCAGGCACGTGCCGAAGGGCAGGGCGGCGAAGTGCTCTGCACGGTTTCTTAAGAGCAGGCGGCAAACGATGTCTCGAGTAGCAAAGTTACCAGTGCCGGTGCCAAAGGGTGTCGACGTCAACATCCAGGGTGACCAGGTCACGATCAAGGGTGGCAAAGAGTCGCTGCAGCTGGATGTGCACCGCCAGGTTCGCATTGAGCAGAACGATGGCGAGTTGCAGGTCGTTGCCAACGACGGTTCGCGTCACGCGATTGCGCTGGCGGGGACCACGCGGGCGTTGCTGGCCAACATGGTTACCGGTGTCAGCAAGGGCTTCGAACGCAAGCTCGAGCTGAAAGGCGTCGGTTATCGTGCCGCGGTGCAGGGTAAGAAGCTGAACCTGGTGCTGGGATTCTCGCACCCGGTCGAACACGAAATTCCCGAGGGAATTTCAATCGAGTGCCCGACCCAGACGGAAATCGTCATCAAGGGCGCAGACAAGCAACGGGTTGGCCAGGTGGCGGCGAATATTCGCGCCTATCGTCCGCCCGATGCGTACAAGGGTAAAGGTGTTCGCTATTCCGACGAGCAAATCATCCTCAAGGAAGCGAAGAAGAAGTAGGTCTGAACGATGGACAAGAAACACAACCGTTTACGTCGCGCGAAGAAGAATCGCGCCAAGGTGCGCGAGCTGGCCGTCAATCGGCTGAGCGTGCATCGCACGCCGCGTCATATTTACGCGCAGGTTATCGGTGCCGATGGTGGCACGGTGCTGGCCGCCGCTTCGACCGTACAGAAAGATGTGCGCGAATCGGTCAAGAGCACTGGCAACATCGAAGCTGCCAAGGCTGTCGGCAAGCTGATTGCCGAACGTGCTAAAGACGCTGGTGTCGAACGCGTAGCGTTTGATCGTTCCGGCTTCCGTTTTCACGGCCGCGTTAAGGCGCTGGCTGAAGCGGCCCGCGAGGCCGGACTGCAGTTCTAGAGGATTTATCGATGGCAAGACCAAGAATGGATGACCATGGCGGCGACGACTTTATTGAAAAGTTGGTTGCCGTAAACCGTGTCGCCAAGGTGGTCAAGGGTGGCCGCCAGTTCGGCTTCACCGCACTGACTGTCGTCGGTGATGGTGCCGGTCGGGTGGGCTATGGCTACGGCAAGGCTCGCGAAGTACCGGTAGCGATCCAGAAGGCCATGCAGTCTGCGCGTCGCTCGATGAAGAACGTGCCTTTGCGTGAAGAAACACTGCAATACGCACTGGAAGGTCGCCACGGTGCCACCAAGGTCTACATGCAGCCGGCATCGGAAGGTACCGGCATCATCGCCGGTGGTGCGATGCGTGCGGTATTCGAATGTGCCGGTGTACGCAACGTATTGGCCAAGAGTTACGGCTCGCGCAACCCGATCAACGTTGTGCGTGCCACGGTAGAAGGTTTACGTCAGATGCGTTCGCCCGAGGCCATTGCGGCCAAGCGTGGCAAGCGTGTCGAAGACATTTTGGGCTGAGATCATGGCAGAGCAGAAAAAGGTCAAAGTGACCCTGGTCAAGAGTAAGCATGGGCGTCTCAAGAGTCACCGGGCATGCGTGGCCGGGCTCGGACTGCGTCGTATGCACCAGACGGTTGAAGTCATAGATACACCAGAGAATCGGGGCATGATCAACAAGGTGTCCTATCTGCTGCGTGTCGAGGAAGCATGAAATGCGTTTAAATGAACTGAAACCCGCAAAGGGATCCAAGCACGCACCGAAGCGTCTCGGTCGCGGCCGCTCCAGCGGTCACGGCAAGACCAGTGCGCGTGGCCAAAAAGGCCAGAAGGCGCGCTCGGGTGGCTACCACAAGGTCGGTTTCGAAGGCGGCCAGATGCCTTTGCAGCGTCGCCTGCCGAAGGTCGGTTTTCATTCGCGCAAGGCGCGGCTGACCAACGAGGTGCGGCTGCACGAGGCTGCCAAGGTGGCGGCAGCCAATGACGGCGTCGTCTCACTGGAGACGCTCAAGGCCCACAATATCGTCGCCAGCTTCGCCACCAAGGCCCGCATTATTGCCTCGGGTGAGGTCGGTGAGACTGTGGTGACCGTGCGCGGTGTCGCAGTAACCCCGGGTGCCCGCAAGGCCATCGAAGCCGCAGGCGGCAAGATCGAGGACTAAATGGCGAAGACACCGAAATCGATGCCAGGACAAGCGGAATCGCCGAAGACGGGCGAGTTGCGCAAGCGCCTGCTGTTCCTGATCGGCGCACTGATCGTGTACCGCATCGGCACCTTTATTCCGGTGCCCGGTATCGATCCTGTCCAGCTGGAACGGTTCTTCGAGCAACTGGGCTCGGGTTCGATCCTGAACATGTTCAACATGTTCTCGGGGGGCGCATTGGAGCGCCTGAGTATTTTCGCTCTCGGCATCATGCCGTACATCTCGGCGGCAATTATCATGCAGATGATGACGGTCGTCGTGCCGTCGCTCGCCGCACTGAAGAAAGAAGGCGAGGCCGGGCGTCGCAAGATCACCCAGTACACCCGCTACGGCACACTTGGGTTGGCATCGTTTCAGTCAATCGGGGCAGCGGTTGCGCTGCAAAATCAGGGCGTAACGCTCTATGCCGGGCCCCAGTTCCTGTTCATCGCCGCGACCACGCTGGTTACCGGCACGATGTTTCTGATGTGGCTGGGTGAGCAGGTCACCGAACGGGGTATCGGTAACGGTATCTCGATGATCATCCTCGCCAGCATTATTTCCGGGCTGCCCTCGGCTATTGCGGGTACACTGGAGCTGGTCAATAACGGCTCGATGCACCCGGCACTGGCGCTTGTACTGTTCGTGCTAATACTGGGTGTCACCTATTTCGTCGTATTCGTCGAAAGCGGTCAGCGCCGCATCACGGTCAACTACGCGCAGCAGAAGCGTGGCCGCAAGATGATGCAGGCGCAGTCGAGTCACCTGCCGTTCAAGCTGAACATGTCGGGCGTGATTCCGCCGATTTTTGCCTCGAGCATTATCCTGTTCCCGGCAACGATTGCGCAGTTCTTTGGTACCCAGCAGGGCTGGGGCTGGTTGCAGAACCTGACGACAACATTGTCGCCCGGGCAGCCGATTTACATCCTGCTATATGCATCGATGATCGTATTTTTCTGCTTTTTCTATACCGCGCTGGTTTTTAACTCGCGGGAAACGGCAGATAACCTGAAGCGCTCCGGCGCTTTTATCCCGGGCATACGCCCAGGCCGCCAGACCGGTGAGTACATCGACCTGGTATTGACGCGGCTGACACTGTGGGGGGCGATTTACGTTACCTCTGTGTGTCTGCTGCCTGAGCTGATGATCCTCAACTTCCGTGTCCCGTTTTACTTCGGTGGCACCTCGTTGCTGATCATCGTGGTCGTAGTGATGGATTTCATGTCGCAGATGCAGGCGCACATGATGTCGCAACAGTACGAAGGCCTGATGAAGAAGGCCAACCTGCGTGGCTACGGCCGTGCCGGTCACGTCCGCCAGTGAGCGGTTGGAGACGAGTATGAAAGTCAGAGCATCAGTTAAGAAAATGTGCCGCAACTGCAAGATAGTTCGGCGTAAACGTGTACTGCGTGTGATTTGCAAAGATCCGCGTCACAAGCAGCGCCAGGGTTGAGGTAGGAAGTTATGGCACGTATCGCGGGCATCAATATCCCCGATCACAAACATGCAGTGATCTCATTGACGCACATCTTTGGTGTGGGTCGCTCGACTGCGCAAAAGATCTGCGTCAACGCAGGTGTGGCACCGGAAACGAAGATCAAGGATCTGACCGAACCGGAAGTCGATAAGCTGCGTGAAGAGATCACCAAACTGACGGTCGAAGGTGACCTGCGGCGTGAGACCTCGATGAACATCAAGCGATTGATGGATCTGGGTACTTACCGTGGTATTCG
>JABDKV010000131.1 GCA_013002045.1 Gammaproteobacteria bacterium | reverse complement strand
GCCCACTACCGGATCATCTACCCCGTGATGTCGTCACGCATAGCCCGGATGATCACTGCTCGGATTGCGGTGGCTTGCTGAAGCGATTCGGCGAAGACGTTTCCGAAGTGCTGGAATACGTGCCTGCCCGATTCAAGGTGGTACGCCATATTCGACCGAAGCTGTCCTGTAGCGGTTGTCAGACCATCGTACAGGCACCTGCCATGTCACGTCCGATCGAGAGCGGTCTGGCGGGTCCGGGCTTGCTCACCCACGTGCTGGTCTCCAAATTCGCCGACCATCTCCCCCTTTACCGGCAGGCGGTGATCTATAACCGGGAAGGGGTTGAGCTCAAACGCTCAACGCTGGCGGACTGGGTGGCGCAACTGGGCCGATTGTTGGATCCGCTGGGGCAAGCCCTGGGACGGTATGTTCTGGATGGCAGCACAGTGCACGCCGATGATACGCCGATTCCAGTCCTGGAACCGGGACGGGGCAGGACCAAAACCGGTCGGCTATGGACCTATGTTCGAGACGAACGCCCAGCAGGCCAGGAGACGCCACCGGCGGTTTGGTTCCAGTACTCACCCGATCGCAAAGGCATCCACCCGCAACAACACCTCAAACGTTATCGGGGTGCGTTGCATGCGGATGGTTATGCCGGCTTCAACCACCTGTACGTTAACGGTGACGTGATCGAGGTGGCTTGCTGGGCCCATGTGCGGCGCAAGTTCTACGACATCGTTCAAGCGACCGGTTCACCGATTGCGACCGAGGCGATTGAACGTATCGCGATGTTATATGCGATTGAGAAAGAGGTTCGAGGCAAATCGCCGGAGGACAGAAAGGCGGTTCGACAGGCGCGGGCCGGCCCTTTGCTCGCCGAACTGAATGCCTGGTTGCATCAACAACTGGCCGTGGTCTCCGCGAAGTCGAGTCTGGCGCAGGCGATGGGATATACCCTGCCGCGCTGGGCGGCACTGACGCGATACGTCGATGACGGGCATCTCGAGATCGACAACAATGCTGCTGAGCGGTCATTGCGGACGGTGGCATTGGGTCGCAAGAATTATCTGTTCGCCGGCTCCGATGCCGGAGGCGAGCGGGCCGCGCTCATGTATAGCCTGATCGGCACAGCCCAACTCAATGGCCTGAATCCGCAGGACTATCTGAGTTACGTGATCGAACGGATCGCTGATCACCCGATCAATCGTAAGCGTCTAGCGAACCCCACCTGTTAGTTTTTGCGGAAGTGGCTAGAGTGAATTCCATTTTGGAAATGAATAATGGGAAATCGCAAACGTCGCAGCCGTGCGCAATGGCAATCTCTGATTTCAGACCAGGCGCAAAGTGGCCTGGGTGTCGCTGAGTTTTGCAAGCAACACGGGTTGGGCGCGAAATACTTCTATCGTAAGCGCCGGCTATTGCAGGATGCGAAGGCGCTTGTACCGGCAAGTGAATCGTTTATCCGGGTGTCACCTGAGCGGTCGCCCTCCGTACCGGTAGAAAATAGCGTCGTCTTACAGCATCGAGAGAGCCGCTTGCAGATGCCAGTAACGACGGACCCAGCCTGGCTGGCGCGATTGCTGCAATCGCTATGAGGATGTTCGTCGATCCCGGTGCGATCTATCTGCACCGGTCGCCAGTGGACTTCCGCAAGTCGATCAACGGGCTGGCGCTGATCATCGAGCAGGAGATGCAGTTGTCTCCGATGTCGCCGACCCTGTTCGTGTTCTGCAACAAGAACCGAGACCGTGTGAAGGCGTTGTACTGGGACCAGACCGGGTTTTGCCTGTGGTACAAACGCCTGGAGAAGGATAAGTTCAAGTGGCCGCTGAAGCACCCGAGTCAGACCATGACCTTGAGCGAGGTGGACTGGGAACGCCTGCTGTCGGGGTACGATATCCTCGGTCATCGGCCCTTGCGCTATGCCGGATCGATTGGCTGAGCTGAAGATAAGGCTCTGATTTTTCTTGTCTTTCTGGTAAAATGCCGCTTATGCGAACGGCATCAGATCGACTCCCCGACGACCCTGAACAACTCCGTGAAATCATTCTCGGATTGCAGTCAACCGTTGCCGAGCAAAGCGATCAAATCGTCACATGGCAATCCAAATACCAGGCAATCCTCGAGCAGTTCCGCCTGGCCCAGCAGCGCCAGTTCGGCAAAAGCGGCGAGGCGGCCCATCAGCTGGGTCTGTTCAACGAAGGCGAGGAGATCAACACCGCTACGGCCGCTGAGGCAGACGCTGACACCGAAACGATCAGCTACACGCGCCAGAAGCCAAAACGCAAACCCTTACCCGAGCATCTGCCGCGGGAAACCATTGTCCACGATATCGAGGACAAGACCTGCGAGTGCTGCGGTCACGACTTACATCGCATCGGTGAAGAGAAGCGCGAGCAGCTCGATTTCATTCCCGCCCAGGTCAAGGTGATCGAGCACGTCCGGCTGAAGTACGGTTGCCGGCACTGCGAGGACAATGGCACCGAGGTCAAGATCAAGATCGCGCCGGTGCCGAAAAGCCCGATCCCGAAAAGTATCGCAACCGCATCGTTGCTCGCGCAAATCATCACCAGCAAATACCAGTACGCACTGCCGCTGTGCCGCCAGGAGCAAATGTTCCGGCAGTTCGATATCGATCTGAACCGCAAGACGATGGCGGAGTGGATGATGCGCTGCGGTGACCTGCTTGAGCCAGTCTACGAGCGCCTGAAGGACAGGCTGTTACAACAGCCGGTCATCCAGGCGGATGAAACCCCGGTTCAGGTGATCAAGGAAGACAAGCACCGGTGTTACATGTGGGTGTATTGTACCGGT
>JABDKV010000117.1 GCA_013002045.1 Gammaproteobacteria bacterium | reverse complement strand
TGTGCGCACCCCGGTGGCCACGATCGGAATTCGCGGCACCGACTTTGGCACCATGATTTGCGACGTTGACGAATGCCTGCTGCCAGACAGCAGTGTGTTGTCGAGCGGCACCTACTCGGGTGTGCTGTCCGGCGAGATTGCCCTGGGCAACGACGCCGGCGAGTTCCCGGTCATCCAGGGCGAAATAGTGCGCACCGCTTCAACCAATTCGGTTCCCGAACTCGCTCCCGAAGCGGCGGCTCTGCTGTTTACCGACAGCGAACGTGCGCTGCTCACGCCCGAACAGGAGAAACCCCTCAATCTGTTCCAGTGGCTGCGTCGCTGGGTTACCGGCTCGCTCTGACGCTCCCCGGCCGCGATTTTTTTCTGCCGGGAAATACCCACTAGGTGTCGGGACTGAAGTCCCTCCTACGCGCGCTGCGCGCGCCCCGATCGGGCTGGGTTGCAGAGTTGTTGTGAATCGCACGGTCTCGATCACGGATCGCTTCGCGATCCATCGCGGCTGAAGCCGCTACTACAGGGGGAGGTGGGAGCTTCTTCCCAATGGTGCACAATGCGAATGGATTATGCTCTTATGTCGCAAGATAAATCGCGGCTTATGACGAAAAGCCCTTTGTTCAAGGAGTGTCCGTGCATAGAATCGGTGTTACCCCCGATTAACCCGCATAACGGATAAGAATAAATGTCGGTATTTGTCAGGCTTGGGGGCAGACTCGAGCACATACTCAATCTGGAAGTCGCGCTCGACTGTCCTCACTGCAACGTTCACTCCCATCTCAGCGCCATAGCTGTGCCTCGCTATGAATACCTGGCGCGATTCAAGCCTGAACGCACCGGTATCGTTTTCCGTTGCGATTCCTGCAACGAACCGGTGTTCCTGCGTTTCCGTGTCGTGCAGTACGCCGCCGATCACGCCGAACTCGACAATCTCTACGAAGAAGTGGAACGTGGCAGCGAGCAATTCGAACTCAATGGCTCTGCACCACGCGTGCAGAAGCTGTTCGACGAAGCACTGCGTTGTTACAGCATCGGTGCGCTCGAAGCCTTCGCGTCGATGTGCCGGCGTTCAGCACAGGCGATCTTCGAGCAAATGGGCGAGAGCGGCAAACTGACCGTATTCGACGAGTTCAACGACGCGGCACGGCTGGCGGGTATCGACGACGCGACCCTGGCACAACTACGCAAAGTTATCTTCGAATCGGACAGCGACGGCCAGGACAACCTGCCGCGGCTCGACGAGGAAAATTCCGGCGTGCTGCTGGAGATGATGAAAGACCTGCTCTACCAGCTCTACATCCGCCGCGGCCGTCTGCGCCGTGCCCTGGCCGAACGCACCCACCGCCTCGACGACCCCGATTCCCGTAGCGCCTGACCACTGATCCTCCCGCGTTGAAGCGGCTTCAGCCGCGACCCTCCCCGTAGGAGCGGCTTCAGCCGCGATGGATCGCGCAGCGATCCGTAGGAGGGACTTCAGTCCCGACCTCTTTCTCTACCACCCACTCACAACCGTCAGAAAGAATCGCGGCTGAAGCCGCTCCTACGGCGGCTGCGCCGCCCCGCACCTGGCGGTAGAAAGAATCGAGGCTGCTGCGCCCGGTCGCCGGGCTGGTTACACTGCGCGATATGAATACCCGTCATCGCGATATTAAATTGCACGCCGCCACCGGCACCGAGCTACGCTGCAAAGGCTGGCAACAGGAAGCGGCGTTACGCATGCTGCACAACAATCTCGATCCGGCCGTTGCCGAACACCCCGAAGAACTGATCGTCTACGGCGGTATTGGTCGCGCTGCCCGCAACTGGGAATGTTTCGATGCCATAGTCGAGACACTGCAACGCCTCGAAGACGATGAAACGCTGCTTGTTCAATCCGGGAAACCGGTCGGAGTCTTCCGCACACACGCCGACGCCCCTCGCGTGCTCATCGCCAACTCTAACCTGGTAGGCAACTGGGCTAACTGGGATCATTTCTTCGAACTCGATCGCAAGGGCCTGATGATGTACGGCCAGATGACCGCCGGTTCGTGGATCTATATCGGCTCCCAGGGCATCGTGCAGGGCACCTATGAGACCTTTGCCGAAGCGGTACGCCAACACTACGATGGCAAGCCTCGGGGTCGCTGGTTACTGACCGGTGGTCTCGGCGGCATGGGTGGTGCACAACCGCTGGCAGCGGTGTTCGCCGGGCTCAGCTGTCTCGCGGTCGAAGTCGATGCCAGTCGCATCGAGAAACGCCTGGAGAGCGGCTATCTGGACGCCAGCGCCAGCTCTCTCGATGAAGCGCTGGCACTGATCGATGCGGCGCATGACGAGGGCAAAGCCATCAGCGTCGGTTTACTTGGAAATGCCGCCGAGGTTTTTCCGGAGATTCTCAAAAGCGAGCGCATGCCGGACCTGGTCACCGATCAGACCTCGGCACATGATCCGCTAAACGGTTATATTCCGACCGGCTACGATCTCGAACAGGCCGCACGATTACGCGTGCGCGATCCGGACGAGTATGTGCGACTGGCCAAGGACTCGATGGCAACCCAGGTACGGGCGATGCTCGGTTTTCACCGCAAGGGCATTCCGACCTTCGACTACGGCAACAACATCCGTGCGATGGCGCAGGATGCCGGTGTCAACGACGCTTTCGACTTCAAGGGCTTCGTACCCCTGTATATCCGACCGCTATTTTGTGAAGGCGTTGGCCCGTTCCGCTGGGTCGCGCTATCCGGCAACCCCGAAGACATCTATCGCACCGACGCCTGTGCACGCGAGTTGTTCCCCGATAAACCGCACCTGCACCGCTGGCTCGATCACGCGCGCGAGCGCATCCAGTTCCAGGGACTGCCAGCACGCATATGCTGGCTCGGTTACAAGGAACGCCACAAGCTCGGCCTGGCGTTTAACGAAATGGTGCGCAACGGTGAACTCGAGGCACCGATCGTGATCGGTCGCGATCACCTCGACTCCGGTTCGGTTGCCTCACCCAACCGCGAAACCGAAGGCATGCGCGACGGCAGCGACGCCATCGCCGACTGGCCCATACTCAACGCACTGCTCAATACCGCCAGTGGCGCCACCTGGGTCAGCTTCCATCATGGCGGTGGTGTCGGCATGGGCTACTCACTGCATTCAGGCGTCGTGATTGTTGCTGACGGCAGCGACCGCGCCGAGCGCGCCCTGCAACGTGTGCTGATCAATGACCCCGGCACCGGCGTCATGCGCCACGCCGACGCCGGCTACGACCACGCCATCGCCATCGCCCGCGATCGCGGCCTCGACCTCCCCATGCAGAAATGACGTCAGTCTCGCCTCCCGTAGGAGCGGCTTCAGCCGCGATCCCCGTAGGAGCGGCTTCAGCCGCGATGGCGGCGTAGCCGCCGTAGGAGGGACTTCAGTCCCGATCTTTCTTTCTCACGACGGACAAACACCTTCGTTAAAAAGAAAGAATCGCGGCTGAAGCCGCTCCTACGGGGGAAAGCATCGTTAGAAAGAAAGAATCGCGGCTGAAGCCGCTCCTACGGGGAAGCATCGTTAGAAAGAAAGAATCGCGGCTGAAGCCGCTCCTACGGGGAAGGCAGTCAGGCGAGCCAGGCGCGGGCGTTACGAAACAGGCGTAGCCAGGGACTGGCTTCGGACCATTCGGGCGGGTGCCACGACATTTGTGTGGAGCGGAAGATGCGTTCGGGGTGCGGCATCATGATAGTGATGCGGCCGTCGTCGTTGCACAAGCCGGTAATGCCACCGGTGGAACCATTGGGGTTTGCCGGGAAACGTGTCGTGACGTCGCCGTAGTTGTCGACATAGCGCAACGCGACGCCGCGCTCGTCGGGGGCCTGCGCGTAGTGCACCCTGCCCTCGCCATGCGAGACCACAACCGGGAATACTGAACCGGCCATACCGGCAAAAAACAACGATGGCGAGGGCTCAACGCGCACCATAGCCAGGCGCGCCTCGAACTGCTCAGACTCGTTGCGTACGAAGCGGGGCCAGTGCGCGGCACCGGGGACTATGTCGTGCAGTGCCGCTATCATCTGGCAACCATTGCAGATGCCCAGCGCAAACCGGCTCGGGTCGGCGAAAAACGAGGCGAACTGGTCACGCGCACGCCCGTGATACAGGATCGACTTGGCCCAGCCCTCACCGGCACCGAGCACATCGCCATAAGAGAAACCGCCGCAGGCGGCGAGCCCGGCGAAGTCATCGTCCAGTGTCGTGATACCCGACAGGATCTCACTCATGTGCACATCGATCGCCTCGAAGCCGGCGCGATCAAATGCAGCCGCCATCTCGTTGTGTCCGTTGACGCCCTGTTCGCGCAGGATAGCGATGCGCGGTCGCGCTAAGTTAACGAACGGCGCACAAATATCGTCGTTGGGATCGAAACTCAGCGAGGCCGACAATCCCGGATCATCGCTGTCATCGATGCGCTCATATTCCTCAGTGGCGCAACGCGGATTGTCACGTCGCGATTGCACCAGGTAGCTGGTTTCGGCCCAGGCCTTGTGCAGGTCGATACGTGATTCGTCGATCACGGTATCGTCACCTACAGTTATCGTGACTCGTTCACCCTGACGCGGCTTACCGATTACGCGACTGCAATCACCAAGCCCAGCGTACAACAGCTGCGCCAGCACCTCGGCCTCGTCGTCGGCGCGCACCTGGATGACCGCGCCGAGTTCCTCGCTGAACAACGTGGCTGCAACCCGCGCGGTCGACGGCAATCGAATCGACAATCCACAGCGAGCGGCAAACGCCATCTCGCACAAGGTTACTGCCAGTCCACCATCGGATCGATCGTGATAGGCGAGTAACTGATCCTGTGCCCGCAGACGCCCGATAACGTCAAAGAAAGACCGCAGCCGGGTAGCGTCGTCGACATCCGCAGTCGCACCACCGAGCGCAGCGTAAACCTGGGCCAGCGAAGATCCGCCGAGGCGGTTAGCACCCTTGCCCAGGTCAATCAGTATCAGGCGTGTGTCGTCATCGGTGTTCAGCACCGGTGTCAGTGTGCGGCGCACGTCACCGACCGGAGCAAATGCCGAAATCACCAGCGATACCGGGGCAGCGACGAGCTTATCGCGGCCGCCGTCCTGCCAGCTGGTGCGCATCGACAGCGAGTCCTTGCCGACCGGGATGGCGATACCCAGCGCCGGGCACAGCTCTTCGCCAACGGCCCGCACGGTCGCATACAGGTCGGCATCGTCGCCGGCATGACCGGCCGCCGCCATCCAGTTAGCCGACAACCGGATATCCGACAAGCCATCGATATCGGCGGCAGCAATATTGGTCAGCGCCTCACCGATTGCGAGTCGCCCCGACGCCGGTGCATTGAGCACGGCAACCGGGGTGCGTTCACCCATGGCCATGGCCTCGCCGGTGTAACCGTCGTATCCCGAACTGGTCACCGCGACATCGCTCAGCGCTTCCTGCCACGGCCCGACCATCTGGTCCCGCGCCGTCAGACCGCCGACACTGCGATCGCCAATCGTTACCAGGAAACGCTTGTCCGCTACAGTCGGTAAACGCAACAGCCGATACAACGCCTCGGCCACGTCGACAGACCCGTCAAAATCATCCGCGGGTGCGTCCTGTCGGCTGACATCGCGATGCATTCGCGGCGGGTTGCCGAGTAGCGTTTGCATTGGCATATCGATTGGGTCATTACCGAAGTGTCGGTCATGCACCAGCAAGCGGGGCTCTTCGGTAGTCTTGCCAATGACTGCAAACAGACAACGCTCGCGTTCACACAGCGCGGCAAACTCGTCCAGCGACCCAGGTGCAATCGCCAGCACATAACGTTCCTGCGCCTCGTTGCACCAGATTTCCATTGGAGACATGCCGGGTTCCGCGTTCGGCACCTCGCGCAACTCGATCTCACCACCCAGACCGCTGTGATCGAGCAACTCTGGTACGGC
>JABDKV010000097.1 GCA_013002045.1 Gammaproteobacteria bacterium | reverse complement strand
CCGCTCAGGCTACCCCAGAAAAAGAAAATCGCATTACGCGCTTCCTGCATGTCGTCGAGTGGCTCGGTAATGCACTGCCCCACCCGGTTACGTTGTTCGCGCTGTTCGCTGCCGGTGTGGTCGTTGTTTCAGGCATTCTCGGCTTCTTTGAAGTCGCGGTTATAGACCCGCGACCGGAGGGCGCTAAAGGGCGGGCAGCCAATGGCATGATCGAAGTCGTCAGTCTGATGAACGCAGAAGGCTTGCGGCTGATCGTTCTTAACCTGGTCCGCAACTTTGTTGAATTCGCGCCGCTGGGTACCGTGTTGGTGGCACTACTCGGTGTCGGCGTCGCCGAGCGCTCAGGCTGGCTCACGGCTGTAATCCGCGGCATGGTGCTCAACGCGCCACCCAGCCTGGTTACGGTAATCATTGTCCTGGCCGGCGTGTTATCCAATACAGCATCAGAAATGGGTTACGTCGTTCTCGTGCCGTTGGCTGCCGTTGTTTTTTATTCGCTGGGAAGACATCCGTTGGCTGGGCTGGCTGCAGCATTTGCCGGCGTGTCAGGCGGCTACAGCGCCAACCTGCTGATCGGCACAGTTGACCCGTTACTGTCTGGTATCACCACCGAGGCAGCCCGACTGATCGATCCGACTTACGAAGTCGATGTCAGCGCCAACTGGTTCTTCATGATCGCCAGCACTTTTCTGATTACGGCGATTGGCAGTTTTATCAGCCTGAAAGTGGTCGAACCTTCGCTCGGGCCATATGAAGGCACACCCGAAGACCTGGGTGACGAAGATGAACATCGTATGGACCCGCTTTCAGCCCAGGAGAAAAAGGGCTTGCGGCATTCATTATGGGCGACACTGATTTTTGCCGGCGTCATAGTCGCGCTGGTCGTACCTGAAGGCGCTATCCTGCGCAATCAGGAGACCGGCGCGGTGGCCGGCTCGCCGTTTCTGCGCGGCATCGTTGCAATAATATTTGTCTACTTCCTGATGATCGGCATCGTCTACGGGCGCGTCGTCGGGACTATCCGGTCGGATCGCGATGTTATTCATGCCATGGCACACGCCATGAGTACACTGGGGCTCTATATCGCACTGGTGTTTTTCGCAGCCCAGTTCGTCAAGTTCTTTGGCTGGACAAACCTTGGCTCTATAACGGCGGTGACAGGGGCCAACTTCCTGACCAGCATCGGCCTGACCGGACCATTGGTGTTCTTCCTGTTTATTCTGATTTGCGGATTTATCAACCTCATGTTGGGCTCGGCATCGGCGCAATGGGCGGTGACTGCACCGATTTTCGTGCCAATGCTCATGCTGCTGGGCTACTCGCCCGAAGTGATCCAGGCTGCTTATCGCATCGGTGACTCGAGTACGAACATTATCACGCCGATGATGAGTTACTTCGGGCTGATCATGGCATTTGTCGCCAAGTACCAACCGAAAGCCGGCGTCGGTACGCTGATAGCGATGATGCTGCCCTACTCGGCCGCCTTCCTCGTCTGCTGGTCAGTGTTCTTCTTTCTTTGGACCTTCGTTTTTGGTCTGCCGGTCGGTCCTGCATCGCCGACCTACTACACGCCCGGGTAGTTTTCAGCGCTATATTTGCTGCCGGGGTCTTCATTCGAGGTTGCCAGGCACGGGCTGATGAACTATTAACTGTACATAGCCCTGTCCGGAGTCGAAATGACCATTGCCGCACGTATAGCCCCGGTCCTGCTCTGGATTTTCGCCCCAGGTGAAGTAACAGCAGCCAACGGAGACTTGCTGGTCGATGCCCAAATCGCGGATGGCCGCAACTTATGCATCGTCAGCGATCAGGTCCTCGAACTCGATCGCGTGGAGTGTGGGGCCCGGCAAAAGGCGGAACGTGACAAGCAGTCCCGGGTCAGCAATGTGCTCGATCGACGCAAGCTTGACGTCCGACGCGCCATCGACTTATCGATGCTGGAAGGGTTGCAAGTCGGTGCCCAGTATCGGTACTCAGTTGAGCCATCCTACCGCGACAATTTTTACACCCGGGTAGACCGTTACCAGGTCGCAGCCGGGGCAAAACCAGGCGACCTGCTGGGCGCGCTGCCTGTCCGAATTGCAATCGACCGTGGTACCGAAATCGTCTTCGCGCAACAGTTCGCCAGTGGCGTGGAAGCGCGCAGCCCACTGAATACCTATCTTCCAGACCGGTTGCCGATCAACGCCGGCAAGGCACTGGAGCTCAAACCTGGCGATTACGTTCGTTTTGATGCCCGCCTGACGCTGCTGACCAGTGTCGCTCAGGCCTGGCCCCTGGCCGGGCCGGTCCTGACGACTGGAATCGATGTATCGACCCTGGCGAGCGGCCAGTACCAGGTGCATGTATTTCGCCTCGGTGATGAACGCGTACGGGTCAAACTGGTAGGGCAACGATCTGGCAATCTCAGCGTCGGTGCCAGCTTCGGTCAGTCTGGAAGTATCGACATTGCCTTTCTCGATCGCCGTGTCGCCGCGCTCGTACCGATCCCTGAAGTCAATCGGTCTGTGCGGCTCGCGATCGAAAAAGGTAACGATGATCTTTTTCTGGTCGACTACACGATGAATCTTGCCGATCCACAGGTGCGGCAGGCCTACGACGATATCTTCCATTCAGCTCGCAAACTGAAGACAGTGACTGTCGCCAACCCGGTTCGTGACAGTTTTGGATTGCGTGATCGCCTGGTCGGCAATTTGCTGTTACTTGAAGACCTCGTCGCCACTAGCGACCAACAACTGGTGGTGCGCAACTTTAGCGGCTCCAGTTTGCTCAGCAGTCGCTCTGCACGATTCGATTTCAGTCTGCGAACCTACAATGTGTCGCGCGAACGCGTTTACGCAGAGAACTACCTGTCTCGGGTCAGCCGCAAGGCCGACGGCGAGGTCACTGAGCGGTTCCTGCTGCCGTCCTGGAGTCGCTCCCGTAACCGCGAGCTTTTCGGTAAGCTGCGTGAAGATATGCTGCGCACCGCCGACGCACTATTTATCGTGGACGAACGCGGTCGACCAAAAAGATTTCTCAACATAGGTTTCGAATTCGATTATCGCGATTCACTATTGCGTGAAGTGGAATACCGCTACATGCGTGACAAGATCGCCTTGTTGCTGCCACCTGACGGTGAGGCTGAAATGCTCAGCCTGCTGGAAGATACCCGCTGGTTGGACGAAGAAGACAAGCATGATGCACGGATGCAGCTAAGCTACTATTTTCGGGAGGCAGCATTCGATGGCCTGGTGGAAGCTGGCTTTGGCGAGCCGGTCCGTTTACGTGAGGCCACCTATGATTTCATCATCGACGCACTCGAACGCGATGATTTTCCGTACTACTCAGGCGATCTCGACAGCCTGGTCGCTCGCTACGCCCCGAAAATGCGAGCTGCCAGAGCATTGGCCGGAGACCCTCAGGCCCAGGGGCGGGTGATTGCCCGGGCATTGTGGAAGCGTAAGGTCAATCGCGCCGCCGCCAACCTGGCACTGGCGCTCGATCGCGATGTGCCTACGTCACGACGTCTGGATGCCTTTACGGCATTACGGAACAGCGGTTTTTTCCAGAGTATCGGAACAGCGCTGATGGCCCACCTCGTTCAGGCTGCCGAGCTCGACCTGCGCAGTGTGCTCTACCTCGAACTGCAGCTTCAGGCCGATGGCCACCATGGCATTCATTACACTTTCGGCGATCCGGGGGAACGACACCTATACGACGCAGTCCGTTTCATCCGTGCTGTTTTGAATAACCGCGATATCGACATGCGCGAGCCCGGCCAGGTGGAATCTGTTGTGTCACGAATCAGTGTTGTCGAGGATTAATTTCTTCGGCTGGCTCGATCCTGGCGAACCCAACAGGGCGGCGCCATGACCAACGGTGAAGAAAACGACGATGCGCCCGCCGCGGCAAACGCGTTTCCCGAAACACCATGGTCGCTGGTTGCGCAGGGCATGGCGGGTGATGCCGAACAGCGTCGTATCGCCCTGGAGCGCCTGTTTTCCCTCTACTGGCAACCGGTCTGGTGTGCTGTTCGTTATGGGTGGGATACCGAGCGGGATGAAACGACTTTACTGGTAAAGACCTTTTTTGAGCTCGAATTGAGCAATGCGCTGGCAGCTGACAATGCCATAGACGGTCACGGGCGGTTTCGTGATTTTCTGCGGGAACGTCTACAAGCCTTCATGGACAACAGGGACAAAATCACAGCCAGCTCGACGGGCCGGGATTTCATCGATTTCACGTCGGCTGATTCGCTCTCGGCCGAGGGCGTCGAAGTTCATGACATCTTCGATGAGCAATGGGCACAGAGCCTGATCGAGCGAGCAGTGCAGCGGCTTGAGAACAACCTTGCTGGAGAACAGCGCAACATTTTCGAAATATTCCGCGCTCATGATATCGATGGCGAACGGCCCGACAACGAAGCCCTGGCGCAACGCGTCGGTATTGACCCGGAACTGGTAACACCGGCTTTGTACGATGCCCGCCGACGACTGCGACGCTACCTGGTCGAAGAAATCCACGAATACGCGCTTGACCAGGACGATGCCCTACGGGAGCTTCAATGGCTGCTAGGTTAGTTGACAACATTCGCCGGGGGCAGGCACAGCTCAGCGACAGAATGCTGTCGGATGCGGTGGTCGATCGCGGACTGGCTACTGCCACGGAAATCTCGGGGTTGCTGGTCGAGTGCGAGGCAGGCGAACTGGGCCAGCAGTTGATCAGCAGCGGCCGCATATCCTCGCCACAACTGGAGCAATTGAGTTGTGATGTAGAAGTGATGCAGATGGTCGAGACCATCGGCGACGAATCTGCTCCGCTGGAAGTGCAGGCTGCGGCCGAGAAGCAGGGTCGTCGCATTGGCCGCTATGTACTTGTCGATCAGCTTGGCGCCGGTGGCATGGGTGTCGTCTGGCGCGCCTGGGATTCCCAGCTCTCGCGGTGGATCGCGCTCAAAGTGGTCAAAGTACAGGATGCGCGGGCGATCCGGCGTTTTATGCGCGAAGCCACGCTGCTTGCGCGCCTGTCTCATTCCAACATCACCCGAATATACGAAGTTGGCGTGCATGAAGGTCGCCCGTTTCTCGTCATGGAGATTGTCGAGGGCGGCACGGTGGGGAGTGGTCCGGTCGAGCGCAAGCGAGCTGCCGAGATCGTTCGCGATGCTGCGCGGGCGCTGCAGTACGCGCATGAGCGCGGCATGATTCACCGCGACATCAAGCCTTCGAACCTGCTACAGACGAAAGAGGGACAAATCTTTGTCACGGATTTCGGGCTGGCACGCATGCGCGAAGAACAAGGCTCACTGACTGCCAGCGGCGCATTGCTCGGGACGCCATCTTTCATGGCGCCGGAACAGGCACAGGGTAAAGATGCCGACTTTCGCACCGACGTTTATGGTCTCGGCGCAACCTTGTTCGCACTGGTAGAAGGTCGTGCTCCTTATACCGGCGAGATCGTGCACGAAGTCGTCAAGCGCGTCGCTGTATCGACCGCGCCGAGTCTCAGCGGGCAGGATGACCTGGTCGTCGTTGCACAGAAGGCGATGGAGCGAGACCGTGAAGATCGCTACCAGTCAGCCGGCGAACTGGCGGACGAACTTGACCGTTTCATCAATGATGAGCCAATAGAAGCGCGCAAGATTTCGTCGATTGAACGAGTCTGGCGGCGCGCACGACGCAAACCTGCACAGTCCTCGGCGATTGCTTCAGCCGCGCTTGTTGCCATGGCGGCGCTGGTCTGGAGTACCAATTTCGCAGTCGACTACCTGACACGACGTGCGCAGGTCAGCGCCGCAAGCGCACCGTTGTCTCAGGCTGATTCAGTCATCGACAAGCTAAAAAAGATGTATGTCGAAGACCGCTACAACAACGAATGGGCCCAGGCTGCACTGGATGACCTCGACAAGCTGGCCGACGAAGCCCTCGAAGCAGCCCCTGGCTACGCACAGGCCTGGTTTCGCAAGGGCCTCGCCCACATGTGGCGCGGTGACGATGAGGCCGCCGTGGAGGCTTTCAGTGCCGCGCTCGAGGACGACCCCGATCATCACGAAGCGCGGGCACGGCGCGCACTTTCGCGCTTTTCCTTAGCCGACGCATCCTCCCCGGTTGCGCTACATGATTTTCGTGGCTTTCGTATCGTTCCACCGAAGCCGGGGCCCGAGATAGAAGCCGAGCTGCAACCTATCGAGGAAGACATTGCACTGCTGCCTCCCGATTTCGACCAACGTGTCCTGGCTGAGTCGGCGCTCGCATGGTCGCGTGGTCGTTATGCCGAAAGCCGGGCGGGTATTGAAGCTCATCTGGACGAGCAGCCTTATGATCTGACCGCAAGGGGTCTGTTGATCTCCCCGATACTGTCGCAGGGCGATTACGATGGCGCTCTGGAACATGCAGACAGATTACTCGCGTTGCAGTGGTTCCCGGCGCTGACCTTATCGATGAAAGCATTTGCCTATGCTGGAAAAGAAGATTACGAAAACGCGATTGCAGCTTCACGCCAATCGCTTGAATATCGCGACACGACCGATGTCCGGCGCTGGATGGCATTCTGGCTGGGCAAGATTGCGAACTACGATGCAGCGCTTGCTGAATACACCACGGTAATCGAAGCGGATCCGCAGGATGACAAGGCACTGGCGGAACGCGCCAACATACACCTGATTCTCTCAAGCAATACCGCCACGCCGCTCGCGAGTGTCGAAGCAGCAATCCGTGACACTCAGGCTGCTCTGGAGTTGAATCCGGGCAACGAGTACGCGCACTTCCTGCTTGGACAGGCACAACTCGCCCTGGGTCGGGCGCAACCTGCACTGGACTCATACGATGCTGCAATCAACCTCGACCCGGACTACGCTGTGGCCTATACCGGCAGGTCGATGGCGCTTGGCGAACTCGGTCGCTCAACAGAGGCCATAGCCGCACTCACGCGCGCGGTGGAACTGGAGCCGGACAACGATGGGTGGCGTGACCTGCTGGCACGTTACCAGTTGCTGTCGGGCGACACGGATGCGGTTGAGGAAACGTTGCAATCACTGCCTGACGATAATATCGACGGCTGGATACTACGTGCGCAGGCCAGGTACCAGGGAGGCCGGATCGATGCAGCGCTTGCAGCAATCAACGAGGCCACTACCCGAGCTCCCGAACGTGTCGATGCCTGGGTCGACCAGGGCAAGTACCAGGCGGTTGCCGGCGATATCGAAGCAGCCAGTCGCTCTTTTGCACAGGCGCAGCAACGGGCCGCGGATGGTCCGCGCGTGCTGCAGGGTATTGCCGACGGCTGGTTCCAGGCGGATCGCAATGACCTCGCCCTGCCTCCCGCACGGGCGGCGGCCAAAGCTTTACCCGATGATGCCGAAGCGCAGGCGACTTTAGCCCTCGTATTGTCCGCGCAACAAAACCACGCCGATGCACTGGTGGCCTGGCAACGAGCAGCAGAGTTGGACCCCGCACCCTGGTACCAAACATCAGTCGCCGAGGCTTTGCTTTTACTCGGTCGCAGCCAGGAAGCTGCCAAAATTATCGCCGGCCTGATCGAGACCGATCCCGGCAATGCCGACGCCCACAGTCTCATGGCCCAGGTTCATATCGCTGAATCCCGGCTGGCTGATGCAGAACGGGAATTCTCCCGCGCCATCGAACTCGCGCCCTCCAGTGGTTATCTGCATGCTTATCGCAGCCAGGTTCGTGCCATGCTCGCCAATTGCGCCGGAGCCGAGGCCGATCTCCAACACAGTCGGACGCTCGGTTTTAATATGCCGCCGGTGCTCGTTACGTTGATTGCTCAGCAGTGTCCACAGGTGAACTCGCTGCAATAATCTGGCTGGCGAGCATGCGTGAGAATGAACGCACCAGGGCTGGGTGGGCATCAACCAGGTCGAGGAAATCGACACGATCGATTGTCAATAATTCCGTGCGCTCAAGTGCCGTCACGGTAGTCATGCGACGTTCCCCGCGCATCAGTGCCATGGCACCAAACGCATCCGACGGGCCCAATGTTGCAAGTTGCTGACCACGACTGCGGACATCCAGCTTACCGGTACATACAAGATAGAAGTGGTGACCCAGTCGTCCTTCGTTGACCACCGTCTCCCCCGATTCGGCAGTGACCGTTTCCGCAATCTCAGCCAGCAACCTGAGACGATGCGAGGGCAAAGCCTGGGTGAGAGCCATCGTGCGCAGGAAGAAAACCCGTTGCCACAGATCGATGTCATCCGCGGCATCCTGGTCGGTAGCCAGGGTGCGGGTTGCCAAAGACAGCATTTCGCTGCGTGTGACCTCCGCCGCGGCAGCTTCATCGACCGGCACACGACTGGCCAGTCCCTGCAACCACAGACCACCACACCGGGCGTTAGTGGCAATGGCCTGGTAAATCGACTTTAGTGGCACGACGATGTCCGAGTCCATCGTTTCAGGCGTTTTACCGGCTAGCACGACTTTTTCCGGCTCCAGTGGTCTGCCGTCGCGTATCACGATCGCTGCTTCGCCTGGCTGGGCCGGGCGATCTAGCAGTTGCTCCAGTTCAGGCAATCGCCAACCCGGGAATAATCCACTGGCACCGAG
>JABDKV010000095.1 GCA_013002045.1 Gammaproteobacteria bacterium | reverse complement strand
TGGACGAGGCCACAACCTGGGTGGATACGGCGCAGCCGTAGGAGGGACTTCAGTCCCGATCAGGTTTGGATTCGGAATTTTCGTCGAGAAGGAATCGCGGCTGAAGCCGCTCCTACCTGCACGGTGTGGTTCACCGCGATAACTAGCAGGTTTCGGGTTGGCGCGGGCTAAATTCGGTGCGGTCAGCCAGCAGGGCGAGTTCGGTGACAGAGCGCGCCCCGGTTTTTTCCATGATGCGGGTACGGTGATGATCGACTGTGCGGTGACTAATTCCCAGTTGCCGGGCGATCTCTTTGCTTGACGCATTTGCCGCACCCGTCAACATCAGTTGCATAACCTCGGTTTCACGGTCAGTCAGTCGTTCGAACCGCTGCTGGATGGCAGCGAGACTAGCCTGTTCCAGGCGCTGCCTGGAATCGGCGTCGAACGCTTCATCGATACGCTGAAAAAGATCTTTCAGACTGAAGGGCTTTTCCAGGAAATCGATCGCACCCTCCTTGATAGCTTGTACGGACTCGGCAATCTTGCCCTGGCCAGACACAAAGATGATCGGAATGACTATTGAGTTTCGCGTCAGTTCCTGTTGCAACTCAAGCCCGGACATGCCCGGCAGCCCCAGGTCGAGTACAAGACAGCCTGGTTGACCAGCCTCATAGTCGTTGAGAAAAGCGCGCGCCGAATCGAATGCCTGCAGGGCGATGCCGCGTCGGCTTAGCGCTGTTGCTACCAGGCGGCGAATGCCGGGATCGTCATCAACAAGATATACAGTAGGTTTGTCCATCCCGACTGGCCTCTCCTTTGGGCAGCGTGCTGCCGTACGCTGACGAGTTTCTGGCGAGCTCGTGACAAATCTTATCATCATCTATGCTGCTATTAGTTCATCGCGATCATTACAAATTGTAAGATCTTGTAACCCTAATCAGAGCAGGTCACGAATGAGGACATTAGTACTAGTGGTGGTGTTGTCCATTTGTGGCTGCGCCGACCAGGGCAGTTCATCACAGCCACTCGATGGTGTCGTGGTTGTGGGTGTGCTGCCTGACCAGTCGCCTGAAGGCCTGCGCGCGCGATTCGGCGAATTGATAGAGCATCTCAAGGCTGAGACGGGTCTCGAAATTGTCTTGATGATTCCCAGCGATTATGACGATATGCTCAACAGGTTCGCTGCGGGTCGCATGCACCTGGGCAACTTCGGTGCCGTCACCTACCTGCAGGCGGAACAACGCAGTGGCGCTGTGCCGCTAGTCATGCGGGATGTGGATTTGCAGTTCACCAGTTGCTACCTGATTGGCAGTGATGAGCCGCGCAGTTCAGTGGCAGAATTTGAGGGCGGCCGCCTGGCATTTGGTCCGGAATTGTCTACGTCCGGTCACCTGATGCCGCGGCATTTTATGAACATCGACGCGATTAATCCGGAAACTTTTTTCAGTGAGCTACGCCATGCGGACGCGCACGATCAGACAGCGGAGTGGGTTCGTGACGGTGTCGTCGACATCGGCGTCGCCAACTGCAACATCATTAATGCTATGTTTGCCGATGGTCGCCTAAGCGACAGCGACGTGCGTGTTTTGGAGACCACACCACCTTTCGCCAACTATGTCTGGGCGATGCAGCCGTCGCTCGACCGAGCGTTGGTGATCAGCCTGCGCGACGCATTCCTCGCTCTCGATGCGAATATCGAATCCCACGCTGAGATGCTCAAGGCCCTGGGAGCGGGTGGTTACCTGCCTGCCTCCCGAGATGACCTAGATGACGTCCGTAACGCCATCGAGTCGGCCGGGCTACTTGCCACGGAAGGTGCCAGGTGAGCAAGGGACGCCAGACCTATCGCTACATTCTTCGCTACGTCTATGCGCTGGCGGCGGTTGTGGTCATAGTAGGATTGCTGATCGGCGGGTACTACTACTCGAAACTCCAGATCGAGAGAGGGGCCCACGAGCGGGTCTCGATGTATCACCTGGCATCAGCTGCAGCAGTCGAGGCATTGCATCGGGATGCGCACCTGATACACGAGATGATGCACACCGAGAGTGCCACACTTGCTATCACTGGTGTCAGCGTCAGCGGAACCTTGCATTCGATGCGTACCGTGATCGGACGGTTGCGCGAACTGCAATCGCGATTTGCAGGCGAGGAGTTTGAATCGACGCTGCAGCGGCTGGGGCAGAGTTTCGAACTGGTCGCGACTATCGCGACGTCTGACGCATCGAATTACGAGATTGACGCTGCGGTGTCGTCACTGGAACTGGCCAGTGAGCAACTTTATCGTTTACACCAGATTGCCGCGGAAAACGCATTGGCGGGCTTGCACGATCTGACATCCCGTCATTTACCGACCCTGGGATTACTTGGCGCGATACTCACAGTCGCCGTCTTCGTCGGTTGGTACCTGACCCGGTTACTGCGCCAGTCATTGATTTCGCAGGAAGAAGCCGAAGGCGCACTGGCGGCCAGCCAGGAAAACATGCACCACCTGCAGAAGCAACAGGCGCTGGGTCAACTGGTCGGTGGGGTGGCTCACGATTTCAACAACCTGTTGACGGCAATTCACGGCCAGGCGGAGTTGCTCGCCGATGATCCTTCGCCCAATGTACGTGACAGCGCCGGCGAGATTACGCTGGCGGCATCGCAGGCGGCGGCCCTGACGCGGCAGTTACTCGCTTACAGCCGGCGACAGCCAGTCGAGGCAGTGCCGGTAGTCATGAACCGGCTGGTCGGCGACCTGGAACCGTTACTGCGTCGGCTGATCAGCGAGAACATTGAACTGCAATTTGATTACGCGGCAGATTGTCATGCGGTAAAAGTCGACCCGTCGCAAATACGCCAGGTGATCATCAATATATTTGTCAACGCCCGCGATGCGATGCCTGATGGCGGCAGCATCGTATTGGCAACAGGAAACGTTGTACTGGAGCGGGGCGACAACAAGCAGGTTGAGCCAGGCGAGTATGTCCAACTAAGCATACAAGACAACGGTATCGGTATGGACGAAGATACGCGTAAACGCGTTTTCGAGCCGTATTTCACCACTAAGCAAAAGGGGCGTGGCACCGGGCTCGGTATGGCAATGGTGCACGGTATCGTCAGTGCGGCCGACGGCTGCATTGTGGTGCAGAGCCAGCCCGGGCGTGGTTCGCAATTTGATGTCTACCTGCCCGCCACGGCGCAAAAGACAGAAGCAGCGGAACCACAGCGCACGCCCGTTGAGGGTGGTCTGGAGACTATCCTGGTCGTTGAAGACGAGGAGCAGATACGTACGTATATGCGCAGTGGTTTGTCGTCGCTGGGCTACACGGTCTTGACCGCTTCGGGTGGCGTGGAGGGTCTCGAGTTGTGCAACCGTCACGCGGGCGCTATCGATGTGATCGTATCGGACGTGGTGATGCCGGATATGAACGGAACCGAATTCATGAAAGTGGCTTTGCCTATGCAACCGGGTTGCGTCGCGATTTTCATGTCGGGATACACCGAGGATATCCTCAGTCAGCAGGGTGTCGGACTGACTTCGATACCGCTACTGCCAAAGCCATTCAAGCTGGATACACTTGCCAGACTGATTCGGCAACAACTCGCGTCAGGTCGCGAACAACGACAGGAGAGTCGGCTGACAGCATGAAACTCATATTACCTGCCTGCCTCCTACTTGCATCGGCGCTTGCTGGCTGCGATGTCGAGCCGATTGTGTCCGAGGAGGTCGTTGCGCCGGAAACGATGGCGGAGAAGTTAACCAGTTCCGTAGCGACAAAGGTCATCGAGACGGTGTCTGCGGATGGCGTTACGATCTACGGTGAGCCTTATTATGGAGGGCTGGATCGGTCAGCGCCGCTGGTGCTGTTGTTTCACCAGGGAGGATCGAACGGACGCGCCGAGTATGCGCCGCTGGGAGCGTGGCTGAATTCACTGGGCTTTAGAGCTATCGCCTGGGATCAACGCACCGGTGGCCAGCGTTACGGTCGCTGGAATCGAACCCGGGCAGATCTGCCCGATGTCCCGGAACCGGGTTATTGTGATGCTTACCCGGATCTGCAGGCGGCACTGGACTATGTCATCGATCAGCAATTAGCGGACGAGGTGCTGGTCTGGGGCAGTTCCTACTCTGGCGCGCTGGTATTCAGGCTCGCTGCGGAGAATCCGGAACGGGTAACGGCGTTGTTATCTTTCTCGCCTGCTTCGGGCGGACCGATGGAGGATTGCCTCGCGAAAATGTGGGTTGATTCGGTTAATGCCCCGATGCTGGTAGTAAGCCCGGACTCAGAGATGGATCGTGAGTCCAGCCAGGAACAATTCATGGTGCTGACCTCGGCCGGCGTCGACTACGAGGTAATCGACAACGGCATCCACGGCTCATCGATGCTGCTCGACAAGCGCACCGGCCACGACATGAGCGCAGCCCGCAACACCATCGCCACCTGGCTGCAATCCGTAACCCCGTAGGAGCGGCTTCAGCCGCGATGGATCGCGCACGCGCGCCGTCATCTCCGCGTAGGAGCGGCTTCAGCCGCGATGGCGGCGTAGCCGCCGTAGGAGGGACTTCAGTCCCGACCAAAGCTGCGTGGCACCTTCAAACTACAATGTTAGAAAGAATCGGGGCTAAAGCCCCTCCTACGCGCGCTGCGCGCGCCGTCATATCCGTGTAGGAGCGGCTTCAGCCGCGATGGCGGCGCAGCCGCCGTAGGAGGGACTTCAGTCCCGACCGTAATTGCGACATCATCACTAGATGCGGGATTATTCCGGCATGATCGCGGCTAAAGCCGCTCCTACGCGCGTCCCGGGAGACATCGATGAGCATGACGGGTGAGACCATCGCGACGCTGCGGCAGCAGTTGCTGGATAACCCCACCAACCTGCAGGCGCAACAGGAACTGGTCAGGCTGCTTACCGAGCAGCAGTGTTATCACGACGCAATAGAAGTGCTCGAGTTTGGCATCAGGGCCGACACAACCACACCCCGGCTGTTGCACCACTATGGATGGCTGCTGTCGACAATGGGCAGGAAGAACGAAGCGATCAACGCGTTGGACCAATCGCTGGCCGTCGACCCGGACAACGCCGGGGCGCATTACCTGCTGTCTACGCTAAAGCATTATGAAGCTGGCGATTCTCATGTTCAGCAGATGCAAAAGGCACTGCAATCAGCAAGCCTGGCCCCTCGGCATCGCAGCCGTATTCTGTATGCACTCGGTCGGGCTACTGAACAAACAGGTGACTACGCTACGGCATTTGATTATTACCGCCAGGCCAATGACATTCGTCACGGTCAAAGCCAGTACAACCCGCAAGCGGCGAGGGACTCTGTCCAGCGGACAATTGAAGCATTTACGCCACAATTGCTACAGCAGGGCCGAGGTTTTTCGTCGCGCCTGCCGGTGTTCCTGGTCGGCATGCCGCGTTCTGGTTCTTCGTTGCTGGAACAGGTTCTCGCTACCCATCCGGAGTGCCAGGCTGCTGGCGAAATCCTCGATCTGTCACAAATTCACATGAACCTGATGCGGCCACATTCGAAGGAAACGCCATGGCCCGAAAACGCCGCCGCGATTCCCGTTGACACCTGGCGTACGCTGGGGCAGGCATATTGCCAATCGCTGCATCAGCGCTTTCCACAAGCGCAGCGAATTAGCGATAAGCAGCTGTTGAATTACGCGATGTGTGGTGTGATTCAGCTGGCGTTGCCGGAGGCCGCGATTATTCATTGTGTTCGCGATCCGCTAGATACCTGCCTGTCGTGCTACGCGACCGCGTTCCGGAATGACTACTATGGCTTCACCTGCGATCTGGAAGAGCTGGCCCAGACCTATCTGCTGTACGACACGATGATGCAGCATTGGGAGTCCGTCATGCCGGGCAAAATACTGACGATGCAATACGAGAGCCTGGTGGCGAACCCCGAAACAGAGGTGCGCCGGCTGCTGCAG
>JABDKV010000086.1 GCA_013002045.1 Gammaproteobacteria bacterium | reverse complement strand
TCGTTGGCGTCGCGCACCAGGAAGCTGTGCTTGACCACCGGCATCGTTATGCCGAAAACATCGACTTCCTGGAACGCATCGGTCCCCATCAATGGCGTGGCAACCTGCCCCGTCAATGCCACCATCGGGATCGAGTCGAGGTGGGCATTAGCAATTCCGGTAACGAGATTGGTCGCGCCCGGTCCCGACGTCGCCATGCAAACGCCAACCCGGCCGCTGGCGCGGGCATAACCGTCGGCCGCCAGCGCCGCACCCTGCTCGTGACGAACGAGGATGTGTCGGATCGAACTTTCGATCAGTGCGTCGTACACCGGCATGATGGCACCACCGGGATAACCGAAGATCGTGTCGACGCCCTCCCGTTCGAGGGCCTGCATGATCTGAGTGGCACCATTCATTACGATCAGTCCCTCAGGCTGCGGCCGGTGGCTTTTTGAGCCAGGCCATGCGACCGCGGAGATCGCTGCCGACTTTCTCGATGGGATGATCGAGATCGGCCTGCATCAATCGCTTGTAGTTGGGCAGGCCCTGCTTGTTTTCGGCGATCCATTCACGAGCAAAGGTGCCGTCCTGGATTTCCTTGAGCACTTCGCGCATGCGTTCGTGTGCGTGATCATCAACAACCCGCGGACCACTCCTGAGATCACCCCACTTGGCGGTTTCGCTGACAAACTCATGCATCTTGGCAAGACCGCCCTCGTGCAGCAGGTCCACGATCAGCTTCAGTTCATGCATACATTCGAAGTAGGCAACCTCAGGCTGGTAACCGGCCTCGACCAGCGTTTCGAAACCCTTGACGACCAGCTCAGTGGCACCACCGCAAAGCACGGCCTGCTCGCCAAACAGGTCAGTCTCGGTTTCTTCAGCAAACGTCGTTTCCAGCACACCACCGCGGGTGCCACCGAGTCCGTGGGCATAAGCCAGTGCGCGTTGTTTTGCTTTGCCGGTGGCATCCTGGGCGACCGCCATCAGGCAGGGAACACCGCGACCTTCTTCGTACTGACGGCGTACCAGGTCACCGGGCCCCTTGGGCGCAACCAGGATGACATCGACATTGTCGGGTGGCGTGATTTGTCCGTAATGCACGTTGAAGCCATGCGCAAACAACAAGGCCGCGCCGTCCTTCAGATGCGGCCGGATCTGATCGAATACGGCGGGTTGCGCCATATCCGGCACCAGCATCGCGACCAGGTCGGCACCGCGAACCGCTTCAGCGGGGTCGGCTACTGCCAACCCGGCGGCTTCGGCTGACTGGCGAGTGGCACTGCCCGGGCGCAGTCCGACCACGACGTCATGACCGGAATCATGCAGGTTCAGCGCATGCGCGCGTCCCTGGCTACCCAGTCCGAGCACCGCGATTCTGGCCCCGGACAGGGCTTTGGGGTTGGTGTCGGCTTCTACATACAGTTTCATGGCTTTCTTTCTCCACTCGCTCAAATTTCGAGATAAAAAAAAGCCCGCATCGACTTGGTCGGTGCGGGCTTTTTGCGTTGATCTTTAGAGTATTCTTAGATCGTAAACCCGCTCCAGTTACTAATGAGCAGTACTACCAGTACGACCAGCAGCAGGTTCAGCACAATAATGTTCTGCAGACCCGGTGCCCGGGTCGTGATTGCAGTTACATTTGTCGTGGTCTGAGTCACTGTGCTAAGAATCTCCGTGTTGCCTCGCATCAAAACACAGACTTTTTTGCGAAGTCAACAGCCATTGTTCATTTTTTTCGGCTGTAACATGAATTTCTTGATCGACTTCTCAAAAATTTCCGGATGAACTCATGACAAAGAAAGACTCGCGCCGTCGTTATTCCCGTGTCGTTGTCGATGGCGAGGATCGTGCGCCGAGCCGTGCGATGTTACGGGCTGTCGGCTTCGACGATGCCGACTTCACACGCTCACAGGTGGGAGTGGCATCGACCTGGAGCCGGGTCACCCCGTGCAATATGCATATCGACAAGCTGGCCACTGAGGCTTCTGCCGGAGTTGATGATGCCGGCGCCAAGAGCCTGATATTTAATACGATTACAGTTTCGGACGGGATCTCGATGGGGACCCCCGGGATGCGTTACTCACTGGTCTCGCGAGAGGTTATCGCCGATTCCATAGAGACCGTCGCCGGCGCCGAAGGCTTTGACGGGCTGGTGACCATTGGAGGCTGTGACAAGAACATGCCCGGTTGTGTCATGGCGATGGCACGACTCGATCGACCATCCGTTTTTGTTTACGGCGGAACGATTCGTCCTGGCGTAGCCAATCGCGACATCGTTTCGGTATTCGAAGCGGTCGGTGCGCGGGCGTCCGGCAGTATTAATGCGCAGCAGTTGCGCGAAGTTGAGTGCACAGCGATACCGGGGGCGGGATCCTGTGGCGGAATGTATACCGCCAATACCATGGCATCGGCCATCGAGGCGCTGGGGCTGAGCCTGCCCAACAGCTCGGCCCAGGATGCGGTGTCGGATCATAAGACCAGCGACAGTCGCCGCGCCGGTGAAGCTGTTGTCGCTCTGATCGAGGCTGGAATCTGCCCGTCGGACATCCTGTCCCGGGAGGCATTTGAGAATGCCATCACCACAGTTATTGCCCTGGGCGGCTCGACCAATGCGGTGCTACACCTGATTGCGATGGCCCATGAGGCCCGCATAGAACTAACCCTCGACGACTTCACCCGCATCGGCAAACGCGTCCCGGTGCTGGCCGACGTCCGGCCCAGCGGACGGTTCCTGATGAGCGAACTGATTGCCATTGGCGGAATCCAGCCGTTGATGAAACGCTTGCTGCAGGCAGGCCTGCTGCATGGTGACTGCCTGACTGTGACGGGCAAAACCATGGCCGAGAATCTTGAAGCAGTCAGCGATTACCCGGATGAGCAGCAAATCATTCGGCCTTTTGACAATCCGATCAAGCGCGATAGTCACCTGGTCATACTGCGCGGCAACCTGGCGCCCGATGGGGCGGTCGCCAAGATTACCGGAAAAGAAGGCGAGCAATTCAAGGGTCGGGCACGCGTATTTCATTCAGAAGAAAAAGCCCTCGCCGCCATTCTCGGTGGTGACATTGTTGCCGGCGATGTAATCGTGATTCGTTATGAGGGCCCGGTAGGCGGACCCGGTATGCGAGAAATGCTCAGTCCGACCTCAGCCATCATGGGCCGCGGGCTGGGAGACAAGGTCGCGTTGATTACCGATGGCCGTTTTTCCGGCGGCAGCCACGGTTTCGTCGTCGGTCATGTCGCGCCGGAGGCAGCGAGAGGCGGACCTATCGCCCTGATAGAAGAGAATGACGAAATCGTAATCGATGCCCGCGCGCGCACCATTGACCTGGTGATCTCGACGGACGAAATGCAATTGCGGCGTCAACACTGGCAGCCACCGCAACCGGCGGCGACCACCGGCGTGCTGGCGAAATACGCTCGCCTTGTCGGCTGTGCCTCACGTGGCGCCATCACCGGCTAGTATTCGAAGGTCTCTGTTTGTAATGCCATCTCCCGAACCAGGCACTGACACCGCCCGGCTGCCCCGACTGCAAGATGCCCGGCGCCTGGTTATCAAGGTCGGATCATCGCTGTTGGTGGAGTTCGAGTCTGGCAAACTCGATCGTAACTGG
>JABDKV010000048.1 GCA_013002045.1 Gammaproteobacteria bacterium | reverse complement strand
TCACGTGGTCCGTAGACGTTGAAATAGCGCAGCCCGACGATCTGGCTGTCGGCTTCATGAAAATGGCGCCGCACGTACTGGTCGAACAGTAGCTTGCTGTAGCCATAGACGTTCAGCGGCTGCTCGTGGTCGGGTTGCTCGCTAAAACCCGGGCCGGCACCGTAAACGGCAGCCGAGGACGCATAAATAAGTGGAATATGGCGCTCGACACAATAATGCAGCAGGTGTTTCGAGTAATCGAAATTCTGCTCCATCATGTAACGCCCGTCCCACTCGGTGGTGTCAGTGCAGGCTCCCTGGTGCAGCACCGCCTTAATCCTGTTGACCGGGTCACGACCATGGCGAACGCGATCGAGGAAGGTGCGCCGGTCCATGTAGTCGGCGATCTGCAGATCGGCCAGGTTGGCAAACTTGCGTCCGTCGGTCAGATCATCGACCACGACAATCTCATCCTCACCGCGCGCATTGAGTGCGGCGACAATATTGCTACCGACGAATCCCGCGCCCCCGGTTACAACGATCACGAGGCGTCAGGCCGCATCGTCGACACCGGACGGGGTCACCAGCCGGAACACAGCGCCACAATAATGACAACGGGCATCGCCAGTTTTTTCTATCGGCAGATACACCTTGGGATGCGAATTCCACAGGCTCATGCCGGGCAACGGGCAATGCAATGGCAGATCGCGCTCGCTAATCTCGTAGTAATTCGAAGAATTCGGTGGCAGTTCTTTTTCGTGTTCAGTCACTTAAGGGGCACCCGGTGGAAGACCTGCTGGTGATTATATCGCCTCAGGCGCCGAATCGTTGCCGCCAGATCTGGCGGACCGTGTCCCGCGCCGTGGCGAATTCACCAGCGGGGATACGCGCGGGCGCGTCGGCCAGCGCGAGCCGGTGTAGTCGCTGCCGGTAGCGGCGATAGATGTCTGCCAGGCGTGCCGCCTCTGTCTCAGCAACGATCGCAGCGGCTGCCAGCGACTCGAGCTGACGTATGTTATCGCTGTAACGCACCAGTTCAGGATTGTGCTGGGCATGCGCCAGCACCAGGTACTGCACTATAAATTCGATATCAGTCAGTCCGCCCGGATCGTTCTTGATATCGAACACCGTGGCATCACCATGCGGCAATTCATTGCGCATCCGTTCACGCATAGTCTGCACTTCGGCCCGTAGCAGGGCCGGATCGCGTGGCCGGGTCAGTACCTCGAGCCTGATCCTCTCGAATTCGCGACAAACAGTCTCGCTGCCGGCCACCGCGCGTGTACGCAACAAGGCCTGGTGCTCCCAGGTCCAGGCCGAATGCAGCTGGTAACGTTCGAATGCGGCCAGCGAGCTGACCATCGGTCCGGCTTTGCCACTGGGGCGCAAACGCATGTCGACCTCGTACAGCACACCCGCAACCGTGGTCGTACTCAGCATGTGCACAATGCGCTGTCCCAGTCTGGCGAAATAACGACTGTTGTCGATGTTGGTATTGCCATCCGTCCTGCCGTTCTCGTTTTCGGCATTGTGAATGAAGACCAGGTCGAGGTCGGAAGCATATCCAAGCTCGAGTCCTCCCAGTTTGCCGTAGGCGACTATGCCAAAGCCGGCGACACCATCGTGGTTACGGGGTTGGCCATGACGCCGACGCAGCTCGGTCGTGGCGCAGTCGATCGCCCTGCCAAGCACCAGTTCGGCAATATCGGTCAATCTGTCACTGACCTTCATCAGCGGCAACACACCCGACAGGTCCGCTACCGCGACGCGGAAGACACTGGCCTGGCGAAAGCGCCGCAGCGCTTCCATCTGGCCCTCCAGGTCGTCGTCATCGATGGCAGCGAAGCGCTGTACGAGGTCGGCTTCGAAATCGACACGTCGCGGTGGTATCTCGAACAGCTGCGGATCGATCAGTTCGTCCAGCAGGATCGGGTTCTCGGCGACACGGTGGGCAATCCAGGAACTGGCGGCGACCAGCATTGCCAGTCTTTGCAAAACGGGCCGATTCTCGTTGAGCAATGCGAAATAGGCACTGCGTCGCCCGACTGCCTCGATCACCAGTAACAGGCGATGAGCGACGGCATCGGCATTGTCGAACTGGCTGGCAGCGCGCAGGATGCACGGCACCAGTATGTCCAGCCGCTGGCGCCCGCGCCGATCGAGTTGCGCGTACTGTCGCGAACGGCGCAGTCCCCGCAGCCGCCCGGCCAGCTCGCCGGCATTGGCGAACCCGAGACTGGCAAATTCGGCGCTCGTCGCCAGCGCGCCGGGCTGGGCCTTCCACAGTGTTTCCAGGGTGTCGGCCGTGTCCTCGGCCGGCCCCCCCATGGTGTCGCGAAAGTAGCGCTGCACGCGTCCGCGTTGCTTGCTCACTTCGGCCCGAAGCGCCTCCCAGGCCGGGTAGCCGAGACCGTAGGCCAGGCGTTCGCGATCGGCAGCCTGGTCTGGCAACACATGCACCTGCTCGTCGCGCCATAACTGCAAATGGTTTTCGACTCTGCGTAACAGGCGGTAAGCAGTGCCGATCTGCGTGGCCTGCACCGGCTCGATCCAGCGGCGTTCGGCCAACGCAGGCAACACGGTCAGCAATCGCGGATCGCGTAACACCGGATCGCTGCCACCGCGTAGCAGCTGGAAGGCCTGGACGATGAACTCGATTTCCCTGATGCCACCCGGGCCCAGCTTGATGTCATCTTCACGACCCGCACGCACCACATCTGCCGCGATCAATGCTTTCATTTCACGCAACGATTCGAGTACACCGAAATCGAGGTAGCGACGATAGACGAACGGTCGCACGACTTCGCTAAACAATCGCGCGGCCTTGCTCTCGCCCAGCACTCGCGCCTTGATATACGCGTAGCGTTCCCACTCACGACCGTGCTGCTGCAGGTAGGTCTCAAGGGCATCGAGACTGACAACCAGTGCACCGCTATCGCCGAACGGCCGTAGTCGCATGTCGACACGATATACGAAGCCGTCCCCGGTAGGCGTCTGCAACAGGTGAATCAGTTGCTGCGCGACACGAATGAAGTAGTTCTCCGCTGGCAGGCTGCGAGCACCATCGCTATCACCGCTGCCACAGTGAAAGAACAACAGGTCAACATCCGATGAGAAATTGAGCTCACGACCGCCCAGCTTCCCCATCGCCACCACCTGCAGAGCGGCCACCTCGCCATCGGCGCCACGAACCTGCCCAAATCGTTCCGCAATGCGCTGCCCGGCCCAGCGAGTGGCGGTTTCGAGCAAGGCGTCGGCCAGTCCCGACAAAGATTCGAGGGTTTGTTCGACCGTGCTGAGACCGACCACCTCGAGCCAGATAATGCGCAGCAGTTCGCGATTACGAACCTGTCTGATCAGGCTCAGCTGCTGCTCATCGGTGTCAGGCATGGAGCCCAGTGCGGCCATGACGTGCCGATACAGTGACTGCGCGCTTTCCTGCGTGTACAGGCGCGCGCCAAGCAGGTCTGGCCAGTCCGGGTGCCGCAGGCAGAGACCGTAGGCGAAATCGCTACAGGTGAAGACCCGACCGGGATCCGGGACGCGGTCATCGAGGCTGCTGTCCCGACGCTGGTTAAATTCTGCCAGCCGCTGCGCTGCGATTTCCTGTGGGTCGAAAGTCATAACGGGCAAAACATAACGATCAATTCGAATTCGTAATGTGTTGCAATCGCTTGATCCTGCGGGGGGCCTGCTCCATATTGGCAGACCCGCAGTGGTGGTGGTTGCGGCTTTGAGTACACCAGATAACTCTACACTGATTGACGAGACCGTCATCGACGGTCTGAGACCGCAGGCACGACGGTATGACGTCGAGGTCGGTAACGGGCTGGTGCTCGCGATCCTGCCCAACGGTGCCAAGACCTGGACCTGGGTTCACGAGGGCCCGGGGCAACCGCATCGCCAGACTCTCGGTATTTACCCGAAGATGTCGCTGGCCGAAGCCCGCATCGCTTTGGACAACGCAATAAACGCACAGCGCGCGCGTGACCAGCGCGAAGTCCAGCCCTCGTACGTAATTCGTGACGGCCGCATACAGTCCGCCGAGAGCACCGACTGGCGCTGGCCCATGCTGGGGGCAGTCGCCGTTCTCGCGCTCGGTGCGGTGGCGGCGTGGCTGTTGCTGCAGGACGAAACGCCGCCCGAGGCAAGCGCGACGCCGACCGAGACCTTGCAACTCGAAACCCGGCTTGAGTCGGTCAGTCGCGAGGCTGCTCCACAGGCGACCACAGTACGCGACAGCACGACGATCAATACAGGCGCAGAAGCCGCGTTGTCAGCAACGGATACCGTTGCCGCAGAAGATGCGGCGACCTTGCCTGATGTTGTTGCAACCGTTGCAGTGCAGCCCGGCGATCTGAGCGCCGACGAGAAACCTGCGCCCGGTCTGGCGGCTGCTGATGCAGCCATCGTGCGGACGCCCGCAGCGGCAGACTTGTTGGCGGAAAACGGCGTCACCGATAGTGATGACGAGCTGCCGGCAGCCGCGGAGCCAGCGACGACATCACCGGCAGAGCCTCCGCTAGTGACCGGTGCAGTCGACGCGACGGACGACAACTCTGCCAGGTTCCTGCCCGACAGCACCCGGGCAGAACGAGCAGTCCGAACTCGTACCGTTGCAGATACGCTGAGCCGTGAAGCAGCCAGTTCACCGGGGCCTGATGCCGTGTCATCTCAGCGCGATCCCGCAGTGGCGTCGAGTACAGAGGTGGCCCCCATCGCAATCACGCAACCTGCACCGGCACAGGTAACGCAGGCCGCGCCCACTACGCGTCCGGATTCCAGCGCAAATGATGTTATCGGAAGACGGGTTGTAGCCGGTATCGACTACGAGCCCGGTATCCGCGACCCGCGCATCGCCCGCGCGCAATTGACGACCGATGTTGCAAATCGTGAGCCGGTTGACCAACTGGGACCGGTCGTCGAAGGCAATGGACAGGAATTGCAGCGTTTTGCCTTTTTTACAGAGTTACGCGACCTCCAGGGCGAACGCATCCGGCACCGCTGGATCGCCGGCGATCGCATCCAGGCCGAGATTTCATTCAATGTCGGCGAAGCCTGGCGCTGGCGGGTCTTCTCGCGCAAGCAGCTGTTAGCGTCTCTGGCTGGCGAGTGGCGTGTCCAGGTAGTAACCGCCGACGATTCAGTCATCTACGACTACTCTTTCGAATTTGCTCCATGATGTTGCGCCAACACAACATTCACTAGCGTCTTGCTAGTGTAATAAGGCTGCGATAGATTTGCGCGCGTACAACAGGTGGGGATCTGGAGTGGGTAAACGTGCAATTTGGGTGTTGCTAAATCCCGATCCCCTAGTTCTTGCCTTCCACTACGGTTTAGTTTCGTAGATAAATATCGGGGAATCAGATGAATACTGCTCTTACCAGCCGGCGCTGGGGCGCATTCATGCGTGTAATTTTGCTGTCGTTTTTCAGCATCGTCCTGACCACGCCACTGTTGGCACAGGAAACGACATCGGCTATTCGCGGTCGTGTCCTTGGCAGTGACGGACAGCCGCTGCCCAATACGCAGGTGACGGTTGTGGATGAACGCACCGGCATTACCAGGTCTTTCACCACTAATGCGACCGGCACCTTCCTGGCAGCGAAGCTACCGGCGGGCGGTCCGTACACAGTAACTGTTACCAACTCGCAACCGGTCACGGTCGAGAGAATTTCGCTTGGTGACACCTACAACATGAGTATCAGCCTCGAGGCTGTGGAAGAAGTTGTGGTAACTGGTACGACGACCAACATCGTCGACGTGGCCGCAGGACCCGCAGCCGCTTTCTCGTCGTATGAAATCGACAACAGTGTCGCCTTCGATCGGGATATCACCGACGTCTACGGCACCGACCCGCGAATCAATATCGACAACGAAGACGACGGCTTCGAAGTCAACTGCGCCGGTAAACACCCGCGCTTCAATAGCCTGACTCTAGATGGGGTTAGTCAGAATGACCGCTTCGGCCTTAACAGCAACGGTTATTCAACGGCGACCGGCATGCCCTTCCCCTTCGATGCGATCGACCAGATTGCGGTCGAGCTCGCACCGTTCGATGTCACCTACGGTGGCTTCTCCGCCTGCAACATCAACTCGGTAACCAAGGCCGGAACCAACGAATTCGAAGGCAAGGTCTTTTACGAATACACCAATGAAGACTTCCGTGGCGATGAACTCGGTGGTACCGATGAGAACTTCGCTACCTCCGCTTACGATGAGAAAAAATATGGCTTCTCGGTTGGCGGGCCGCTGATCAAAGACAAGCTGTTTTTCTTTGGCGCCTATGAGCAGTCCGAGGAACCGCGCTTCCTGGCGATCGGCTACGACGGATCCGGTAATGGCACCGAGCGCGACTGGCTCAGTGAAGCGGATTACAACCGCATCCTGAACATCGCCGAGACTGTCTACAATTACGATGCGGGTGGCCAGCCCAGCGATGGCGCGCAGGAAAATGAGAAATACCTGGTGCGACTGGACTGGAACATCAACGAAAGGCACAACCTGGCCGGCATCTACAACTACTTCGATGGATTCCAGGATCGTAACTCCGATGGCGATGATGACGAGTTCGAATTCTCCAATCACTTCTACGTCAAGGGTGCAGAGTCCGAGACCACAACGCTGATCCTTCAATCGCAGTGGAACGACGCTTTCTCGACCGAGTTCTTCTACAGCATGAACGAGATGAATGATTCGCAGGTCACGGTAGGTCCGCCGGATTTCGCCGATATGCAAATCAGCATCGGCGGCCGCACCGGGACGGTCTACCTCGGTGCTGACGACTCACGCCAGGCGAACAAGCTCAACACCGAATCCGATTTCTTCAAGCTGAAGGGTCAGTACCTGTTTAACGACCACGTCTTTTCATTCGGCTACGAAAGTGAAGAGCTGACTATTTTCAATCAGTTCGTACAGCACTCGAATGGCGGTGAATACGACTACTTTGACAGCTCTGGCGATAATCCCGCCTTCTGCGCCGCTTTGACAGCGCAGCAGCGCTTCGACGATCCCGACTGTGAATTGTCAGGTATTGACCGCTTCGAACTGGGTCGTCCCAGTCGCATTTACTACGGCAGTGGTGGCGGCACCAACAACCCCGATGACGCTGCGGCAAACTTCAGCAACCGGCTTAACAGCGTTTACTTCCAGGACGAGTTGTTCTTCAACCAGCACGACCTGACCGTGGTTGCCGGACTTCGCTATGACTGGTTCACCAGTGACGATAGCCCAACCTTCAACCAGACATTCTTCGACGCTAACGGTATCCGCAACGACGTCAACATTGACGGTCTGGACCTGTTGATGCCTCGCGTTGGTTTCACCTGGGAAGCGAACGAAGACTGGACCATCCGCGGCGGTATCGGTCGTTACTCCGGCGGCAACCCCAACGTGTGGATCTCAAATGCCTGGAGCAACGACGGCTTTACCAACGTTCAGCTGCGTAACAACTACTTCGATTCGGCAACCGTGCTGCCTGGCATGGCGGATTCGCTGGCCCTTTCCGGCCAGGGTCGACCCGGCTTCGATGTACCACAAGAGATGGTTGATGAAGTCGCTTCAGTCACTATTAACGATGCCTCTGACAGTCGCCTGGTACTGATCGATCCCGACTACGAGCAGCCTTCGGAGTGGAAATATGCTCTTGGCGCAACGACGCGCCTGCCGTGGTGGGACGTACAATTCGATGTCGACTACCTCTACACCCAGCACAAGGATTCTGCCTACTATGTCGACCTGTCGCAGGCCGTGGTCGGCATGACCTCGCTGGGTCAGCCGATCTACGATTACGTCAATGGGCGTGACAACTACATGCTCACCAATTCCGGTTTCGATGCTTCCGCGAATGTGTTCTCGATGGCTTTCCAGAAAGATTTCGACAATGGTCTCGACATCTCGATCGGCTATGCCTACACCGACGCAGAGGATGTCAGCCCGATGACGTCATCGGTTGCCGGGTCGAACTTCGACAATACTGCGCTGCTCGACGTCAACAACCCCCGTCCGGGTAATTCGAACTATGTCGCACCGCATCGCCTGACCCTGCGTAGCAGCTGGGCCAAGGAACTGTTCGGCAACAACCGCACCCGTATCTCGCTGCTTGGCTATGCTGCCGAGGGCCAGGGCACAAACTTCGTCATGAGCGGCAGTGACCTGGAAGGCGATGGCTTCTTTGGTCGTCACCTGCTGTATATCCCGAGTGTTGGCGATCCCAACGTCGTCTACGACGAAGACTTCGATGTTGCGGCATTCAACGCCTGGATCGACCAGAACAACCTGGGTCGTGGCAACTTCGTTGGGCGTAACCAGGTACATGCCAAGTGGAGCACACGCTTCGACTTACGTATCGACCAGGAAATCCCGAGTTTCATCGAAGGCACCAAGGGACGGGTGTTCTTCAAGATGTATAACCTCGGCAACTTCCTCAATGACGACTGGGGCAAGGTCAACGACGCCTACTTCTTCTCGCAGGAAGTCGTGGATGTGTCGATCGACGACAACACCGGTCAGTACATCTATGAGGATTTCTCTGATCGTAGTGCCAACAACATTCTCGAACTGCGCAGCCTTTGGGAAGCGCGTCTTGGAGTCGCTTTCGAGTTCTGATACCCGCAAGCACCTGGTACGAAAACCAAAGGGCCATCCCAGTTCGGGATGGCCCTTTTTCTTATGTAGGAGCGGCTTCAGCCGCGATGGATCGCGCAGCGATCCGTAGGAGGGGCTTCAGCCCCGATTCTTCCACGATGGTGTCAGTTCCACGTTAGAAAGAAAGAGGTCGGGACTGAAGTCCCTCCTACGCGGCTACGCCGCCGGGGATCGCGGCTGAAGCCGCTCCTACGGGATGTGCTGCGCTACTCGAGTAACTTGAGGAACGCAACCATGTCCGCCTGATCCTGTTCGGTCAGAACAATGCCGAGCGGGTTGCCATTCACGTCGAAGCTATTCTCAAACATGAACCTGTACTGCTCTGCGACGTCCTCAAGTGTCTTGGCCGAGTTGTCGTGAAAATATGGCGCAGTGTCTTTTACACCCCATAACTGTGGCACCTTGAAAAAGTTAGCCGTGAACCAAAGCGGCAACGGTCCACCGAATTCCGGTGGCACATGAAACTCCGGCGGTTGCGGATCAGTCAGTAATACACCGGGATCCGGGGTTGTAATCTCCCTCGGACCGTAGTTTGGATCCTGGACGATAAACGTGAACTCCTCATTTCCCGCCAGGTTGCGTTCGGACACCAGTACGCTGCCGAACGAGGCCCCCGGTGGGGCACCGAACGGGTTGTGCTGGTTGAAGCGGTTTAGCATGGGACCACTGTGGCAGGTCGCGCATATGCCGTCAGTTGAGCCTGACTGAAAAGGGACATCGTCGAACATACGCCGTCCACGTTTCTCGGCAGCGGTGGTGCCATCAGGTAGCTGTGGTGGCTTACCGGTGTGGGCAAACTTTCTCAGCGCCTTGGACGAAAAGAAGCGCTTGTCCCGCTGCTGAAATTCAGCGATCAGGTCCAGCTGTGCCTGGCTGACAGCCTCCGATTGCGCATGACCCCGGATCGCCCCCAGCGCCTGTCCCTGCAGCGTATCGTCTCGCCCGTCATACATTAGTACCGGGTCCAGAGCCGGCGTGTTGATGGTCGACGGCACACCCCGGTTCAGGATCACGCTGGTCGCGTTGGAATTCTTGATAGTGATATGCGGTGGCAATGGTATCTCGACACGGATGGTGGCGTGCTCTTCGATACGAGTTGTGCCGTCGACCCCGTTGTCGAGACCGTCGTGCAGGAATAGCGGGTCGCCGAGGTGGATTCTGTCGGCAACGTCCTGTGGCGAAATCGTTCCTGTCGCTTCGGAGTGACAGGTCAGGCAGGTGCGTCCGTTACCGCCAAAAGTCTCTTCGTCAAATAGCCGTCGGCCTTCGTTATCGTCGTCATCGTCATCGTCGTCGGCCAGTAGTACAGGCGATGCTGCGATCATCAGTGCTGCTAATAGCAACGTTATCAGTCTGAGGCTGATATTTTTCATTTCTAACTCCCACGTCTGCGACCGCCGTTGGCGGTATTACAGGGAGTATAGAAACGGGTTTGATCCCTGTAATCGGGAAAAGCCCCGAATTGAAGTCAGGTCTGTTCCGTGGCTCAACTCCGCATTTCTCCGAGACGCAGCGCAACAAAACCCGATCCCTCCCCCGTAGGAGCGGCTTCAGCCGCGATGGATCGCGCAGCGATCCGTAGGAGGGGCTTCAGCCCCGATTCTTTCTTTCTATCGAAGGTGGTGGTTCGAGGTTAGAAAGAAAGAGTCGGGACTGAAGTCCCTCCTACGGCTTCGCCCAGGTGCGCGGCATGATAATCTCGCGTGATGTGGCGGGGTGTGCGTAAGAAAAAACCACTACGGCTTGCATTCGGCGAGTTGCGTTTACCCGCGATTATTTTCTTGCTGGTGGTTGCAGTCTCCTGCAGTCAGCAATCGCTTCCCCAGGTACCAGCGCTGCGGGATCTCGGGTTTAGCAATGCGCTTGAAGTCGTGCGACAGCAGGTGGCTGAGTCTTACGCGAGCTGGGAGGAAGCGCCGCTCGACCCGCAGCGTAATGGCCAGCTCGGGATGCTGCTGTCCGCCTACGGGAAGAACGGGTCTGCGGAGATACTCTATCGACGCGCCCGCGAACTGGCGCCAGGTGAATTTCGCTGGACCTATCACCTCGCCATCAATCTGACGGAGTCGGGTCGCTACGAAGAAGCCGAGGCGTTGTTACGTGATGCACTCGCGATCGACCCGGACCAGGTCGAGGCGCGTGTCCGGCTTGCGGATCTGCTGTTGGAAACGAACCAGCTGGAGCAAAGCATTGATCTCTA
>JABDKV010000331.1 GCA_013002045.1 Gammaproteobacteria bacterium | reverse complement strand
GGAATCGCGCCCTGCAGGATCAGGTTGGTGTCGTTGAGCGCCAGACCCGTTACGATCGGCTCACCGAGCCCGCCGGCACCGATAAATGCCGCCAGCGTTGCGGTGCCAATACTGATGATTGCCGCAGTACGGACACCGGCCAGCACGGTAGGCATGGCCAGCGGCAATACAACATGACGCAACTGCTCGGCCGTAGTCATACCCATGCCAGCCGCGACCTTGCGTAACACCGGGTCGATATTGACCAGCGCTGTGACCGTGTTGCGCAACACCGGTAACAACGAGTACAGGAACAGCGCAATGATCGCAGGCAGGAAGCCAACGCCGAACAACGGAATCATCAGGGCCAGCAAGGCAATCGACGGGATGGTCTGCAACAGGCCAGCGATATAGAGCACGATGCGGCTGGCCGTAGTCGAACGATGTACGGCGATACCGGCCGCAATGCCTACGAAACAGGCCAGCAGCAGCGACAGCCCGGTCAGTTGCAGGTGGCGGACAATGTTGCGGGTCAACCGCGAATAGACATCGTCGCGGCTGGCGCGTTGTCTATCTACCAGTCCGGTGTCGCCCAGGAATCCAGCGGCGACTGCAGCTATTTCGCGTTTGTCGACGACGACGGCGGCATTCAGTTCACGCATGCGCTGGTCGTCAATCAGTCCGCCGAGTTGTAGCAACACCTGGCTGGCGGCGACCGGCAAATCACTGCGTGCCAGCGGCAGTGCCTCATAGCGCGGGAAGAAGCCGCGATCATCGTCGAGTGTCACCAGCCCGTAACGCTCGATATCACCATCGGTCGAATAGGCATCGGTCACATCGATGCGACGATCGGCGATGGCGCGATAGGCCAGGCCATGCTCGATACCACTGGTCGGCTGTTGCAGCTCATAGGCTGCTGCCAGACCCGGCCAGCCATCCGGACGATCACGAAATTCGTGACTGAACCCGAAACGCAGGTGAGGCTGCCTTGCCAGGTCGGAAATACGTTGCAGGTCCAGTTCGCTGGCGAGTTCTCCGGGGACAGCGATGGCGTAGGTATTGTTGAAACCGAACGGCGCCAGTGTTTGCAGGCCTAGCGTGCGCAACCGGGTGGCGACCAGCGCCGCATCCGGTTCCTGTTCGAGGCCAAGTATCGTCTGGCTGATGGTCCCGGTGTATTCGGGATAGACATCGATTTCGTCACTGACCAGGGCTTCGTAACAGACCAGCGTGCCACCGAATCCAAACTGTCTGCGCACCTCGATGTCATGGTGCTCGAGTAGCTGCGCCATGATTTCGGCCAGCAGGTAACTCTCGGTAAAGGTCTTGCTGCCGATGACCACGGGCTCGGCCGACGCCGGGCTGGCAGCGATCAGCCACACCGCGATCAATGCCCACAGGCCTCTCACAGGTGCTCCCTGAACAGCGTTGCGACATAGTCCGTGGCAGGTTGGGCCAGTACCTGTTCGGCCTCCCCCTGCTGCTCGATCCTGCCGTGACGCAGTATCACCAGATCGTCGGCGAGACGACGCGCTTCACGCAGGCTGTGAGTTACCAGCATCACCGTACGCGGCTCAGCGGCGAGCATCTGCAGCAACTCGGAATGGATGGCGTCGCGGGTAATCGGGTCGACCCCGGAAAAGGCTTCATCGAGCAACAGCAGCGGCGGCTGCAGCAACAACGCGCGACACAACCCGGCCCGTTGTTGTTGCCCGCCCGACAACTCGTGCGGGTAGCGATCGAGCTGCTGGCTAGCAAGATTCGTCAGTTCGAGCAGTTTCGCGATGCGCCGATGCAACCGTTGCTCATCCCAGTTGGCCAGCCGGCCGGGCAGACCGATGTTGTGGCCGACCGTCAGGTGGGGAAATAAACCGATGTGCTGCACGGCATAGCCGATACGCTTGCGCAGCGCAGGCAACGCGTCGTAATCGATGTCACCGTTAAATACGGTGATGCGACCACTCTCGGGCCGCACCAGCCCGTTGACCAGTTGCAACAGGCTCGATTTGCCGCTGCCGCTCTCGCCGACAATCACGGTAACGCGATCGGCGCCAATTTTCAGACTGACACGGTCCAGTGCCAGTACATCGCCGAAGCGAACGGTTACGTTATCGAGTACAACCATGCAGACCCGGCCCGGGTTAAGGCGATGGTTGCATTATAGGGCGCCACGTAAGTGGCAGTGGATTCTAGTCGGTTACGGATTCGCGCAGGCGAATAAGTGCGATTTCCTGGGTGTCTTCCAGCTGCTGCTGGCCCCCGGTAGTGAACACAGGCGGCTTGCGTCGCAGGATCGACCAGTCACCGGCTTCCAGGACTTTTTCCAGGTAGCGCCGATTCTGGTAGATCGACTCGGTGTAGGGGTCGCCCGTGCTAAACCAGTCGGTAAAGTAGCTATAGACCCCTTCCAGGGGTCCGTCGAGTCGATTGAAGGCATTATCGAAAAACTCAGGCGTCTTGCGCAGCAAATCGATACCGGACGGGAAGTTCTCGGTCGGTGAACTCTCCACCAGTCCACCTAGCACAAACTCGGTAAACAACCGGTCACGGCATTTTTCCAGGTAGCAACGATCCGCCATTTGCGCGACCAGGTCAGCCGTGCCGACCAGTTGACCGATGACACGATGCAAGGGCTTGGCCACATCGATAGTGTTGGGATCGACCTCGTAGCCGGTGAAATGCACGATGGTCGTTGCCGGTTCGACCATTTCGCCAATACCGACGGTGGGAAAATACTCGGCCATGAAACGCGCGCCACGACTGACATGCGTGCGTGTGTATTCAGCGCCGTTAATGCGGTCGTCGTCGTCACGCAGAATGTAACCGGAATCATGAAACAGCGCCGTAACCAGTCCAAGCTTGCAGTTTTCGGGGCCAAGCGGTTCGGTCGGATGACGACGCTCGTAACCACCGACCAGGCGCATGAACGCCAACGTGATATCGAGCGTGTGCTGCATGTCATGGTAAACGGTGTCGCAACCGCGAAAACCCGGTAACTCGCCCTCGAACAGGCGGCGGAAATCTTCGAAGACCGTCGGCATCGGTTCGAAGTTCCCATCGGGGTAGAGTTGGTCGAACATGTCGCGGATGACGTCACGCACAGCGCTGGCGCTGCTCACCTGGACAGTGCCGGTGACATCGTAATCGCTGGCTCGCCGTTGTTGTTTCATAGACGCCGCGGTCCAAATTTCTGACTGGGCGAGTTTACGAAAAAACCAGTAGCCCAGCGAGAACTAAAACCCGGAAGTGAGACGGCAATCACATTTTGTTCAATTTATTGTGCGAATTTTGCCCAGACCGGCGCATGATCGGAGGGTCGATCCAGCGCCCGGGGCGCACTGTCGACGTGACAGGCTTCACATACTGAGACCATTGCTGCACTGCCAAGCACCAGATCAATCCGTAATCCGTTGTTGCGTTCGAAGGCACCCATGCGGTAATCCCACCAGCTGAACACGTCGTTGCTGTCATTGTGTTTTCGCAGCAAATCGGTAAAGCCAAGCTCGGTAATTTGCTGCAACTGTCCGCGTTCGGCGTCACTGCACATGATTTTGCCGTTCCAGCGTTCGGGGTCGTGTATGTCACGGTCCTCCGGCGCGATGTTGAAGTCACCCATCAGGACTATCTTGTCGAATTGTTTCGTATCGGCTTCGACCTGCAGGCGTAGTGCTGTAAGCCAGTCGAGCTTGTATTCGTATTTCTCGGAGCCGACCGACTGGCCGTTAGGAACGTAGAGATTGTAAATACGGGTATCGCCGAATGTACCGGCGATGATGCGTTTCTGCGAATCCTCATACTCACTCAGCGACGTCACCAGTTCGTCTGGCTGGCCGACGCTGTCATCACGAAATACAAAGGCAACGCCGTTGTAGGTCTTTTGTCCCGAGAAGCGTACGTCGTAACCTGCATCGAAAAAGGCATCGGCCGGAAAGTCATGATCGGGCAACTTGGTTTCCTGCAAACCGAGCACGTCCGGCTGATGCTTGTCCAGCCACTCAAGTACATGTGGCAGGCGCACACGCAGCGAGTTGATGTTCCAGCTGGCCACTTTCATGCGGCGCGATCCAGCAAGCCACTATGACGCAGCAATGCATCGAGCTCGGGTTCGCGTCCGCGAAAATCAACGAAGGCCTGCATGGCATCCACACCACCGCCTCGTTGCAGGATCGATTCGAGAAAACGCGAGCCGGTCCGGGTATCGAGCACCCCCATTTCTTCGAACGCAGCGAATGCGTCCGCCGACAGGACCTCGGCCCACTTATAACTGTAGTAGCCCGCGGCATAGCCTCCGCCGAACACATGCGCAAAGCTGTTTGGGAAGCGGTTGAAATCGGGTGTGGTGGTTACCGCGACTTCGTCACGGACCTCGGCCAGTGTCTCGTAGATCCGCGCTGTGCCGTCGTACTCGGCATGTAGCCGCATATCGAACAAGGCAAACTCAAGCTGCCGCACCATCGCCAGCCCGGCCTGGAACTGGCGTGTGCCGAGCAGGCGTTCGAATAGCGCTTGCGGCAACGGCTCCCCGGTTTCATGGTGGCCCGAGATCAATGGCAGCGTCTCCCGGCTCCAGCAGAAGTTCTCCATGAACTGGCTTGGCAACTCGACCGCATCCCAGGCGACGCCATTGATCCCTGCGACACTGGGGAAGTCGACCTGGGTAAGTATGTGATGCAGGACGTGTCCAAACTCGTGGAACAGTGTCACTACTTCGTTGTGAGTCAGCAGTGCGGGCCCATCACCGACCGGTGGTGTGAAGTTACAGGTCAGGTAGGCGATGGGGTCGGCGGTGTCGCGGGTCAGGCGCATGCGATTGATGCATTCGTCCATCCATGCACCACCCCGCTTGGACTGGCGTGCGTAGAGGTCGGTATAGAAACCACCGCGGTAGTTTCCATCGCGATCGCGCACATCGAAAAAGCGCACCTGCGGATTCCAGCTATCGACATTCTGACGCTCGCTGACATCGACGTCATAGAGTGAGCGAATGACATTGAACATGCCGTCCATTACACGTTCGACCGGAAAATAGGGTCGCAGAACTTCGTCGGACAGCTGGAAACGGTCCTCACGCAGGCGCTCGCTGTAAAAGGCGAGATCCCAGGCGGCGAGTTCGCGCCCGGCAAATCCGGTCAACTCTTCGAGTTCAGTGCGGGCGACACTGCGGCTGCGTTGACCGAGATCACGCAGGAAGCTCATCACCTGCGGAACGGTGTTCGCCATTTTCGTCGCCAGCGAGTACTCGGCGTAATTGTCGAACCCAACCAGCGCGGCCAGTTCGTGGCGTAATGCCAGGATCTCCTGCATGACGGCCGTGTTGTCGTAGCGCTCGTCGTGTGGTCCGGCGGCCGATGCCCGCGTCACCCAGGCGCGGTAGAAGCGCTCGCGTAAGTCGCGGTTCCTGGCATGTGACATGACGGCATCGAAAGCCGGGTAATCGAGCGTAAATGTCCAGCCCTGCTGGTCCTCCTGTTGCGCCTGCTCGCGCGCACGTTGCAGGGCGTGTCCGGGGATGCCCTCGAGCTTACCTTCATCGGTAATGTTGCAGCGCCAGGCATTGGCACAGTCGAGCAGGTTCTCTTCGAAGCGTGCCTGCAGTTTCGTCAATTGCTGGCGTACCTCACGGTAGCGTTGTTTTGGTTGGCCCTCGAGCGCAACCCCGGCCAGCCTGAAGTTGCGTAGTGCCAGTTCCAGCAAGCGTTGCTGGGTCGCGTTGAGCCCGTCCTCGTTCTCCGCGACGGCAACGAAAGCGCGATACAGCTGCTCATCCTGGCTGATTTCGGTGGCATAGTCGCTCAGTTTCGCCAGGCAGGCGTTGTAGGCTTTGCGCAGCTTCTCATCGTTGCATACCGCGTTGAGATGGCCGATCGGCGACCAGGTGCGACTGAGGCTGTGATCGAGACGCTCAAGGGGCTCGATCAGCGACTGCCAGGTTGGTGAAGTCTGGCTGACCAGTTCACGGATGGCGGCGCGATTGTCAGCCAGCACTGCATCAATAGCAGGCTCTACGTGTTCAGGTTGTATACGGGAAAACTCGGGCAGGCCGTCCGCCTGCAGCAGCGGGTTGGTCATTGTGCTCCTGGTGTAATGATCAAGCGGCAATCGGCTGCCGATAGTAACGGCGGCGCCGATCAGAATCCAAAACGCAGTGTAACCATCAGGGTCAGGGCACTGCCAGCGACAAAAAAGGTCAGCAGGCCGCCAATGGCCTTGCGTCGCAGTCGCCGCGACAGGTCGGGCTGGGGCAATGCACCGAGCAGGAACGGCCGTCCATCGGTCGCGCGCGCGAGCACATGCAGTCCCGGCTGGCGCTCGAGCTCCTGTTGTTGGCGGCGTACCTGCTTGAGCGCTTCGGCCCGCACCGCGTCCCATTCCGCCAGGTCCAGTTGGCCATCGCGGTTGCTGTCGAAACGGTCGAGCAACCCGGCCTGGTCGCGCTTCCACTCGCGCAACAGCTCCGCGACCTCGGCATCGGTGTCCCACTGATCGCTGATATACCGGGTGCGGTAATCGCCTATGGCGTACAGCGGATCGCCATCGTGAATCCGTTTCTCGGTATAGCGATAACGACCACCAAAGCGTCGTCGGGTCCGGGTCGCCGCCGGTTGCGGGCTGTCGCCGTACCAGCGACGCGTAATCATCGGAAAGACCTCGGCGCCGTCGGGATCGATGATGCAGCGGCCAGAGTCGTCTTCGAGAGCAAATAGCTCATCGGATACGGCCGCCCGCACCTGGTGCCAGCGTCGTCTCACCGAACCCGTGTTCTCTTCGACCCTGATCTCCCACCAGGTGCACGGTGTGTGACTGAGTGGCGAGAATATCTTCGGTCCGTCGAGCGTGCGGCTGGTGCCCTGCAGTTCGATATAACCCTGCGAGGCCGAGCGCACCATCGAGGTCGGGATATCTTCGAGTATACGTGCCCGTGACAGGTGCGCGAATGCTGAGTGGAAACCGGTCACCGTCAACACTATGGCAGCCAGCAGCAGCCCCCAGAAATGCACGGGACCCAGGTTATTGACCAGCTGGAGCAGGGCGGTGCCCATGCAGATCAGGTCGTGGCTTTGTCCGCAAACAACTCGCCGACATCGACATCGGCGGTTTCTTCTTCGCTGAACTCGAGCAACTGTGCCGCTTCAAAGCCAAACCAGCGGGCAACGAATACATCGGGTGCCTGCTCGATGCGGATGTTGTTGTTGTTAACGGATTCGTTGTAGAACTCGCGGCGGTCGGCAATCGACTCCTCGAGGCTGGTGATGCGCGCCTGCAGGTGCTGGAAGCTCTCGTTGGCCTTGAGATCAGGATAATCCTCGGCGACTGCGAAGATGCGGCCAAGGCCGGCGCGCAGCTGCGTTTCAGCGGCACCGAGCCCGGCTATGTCACCGCTTGACTGCGCGGTGTGAACGGCACTGCGGGCCTGCATCACCTTGTCGAGCGTTTCCTGTTCGTACTGCATGTATTGTCGGACAGTGTCGACCAGCTTCGGCAACTCGTCATGACGTTGCCTGAGCAGGACGTCGATATTCGACCAGTTCTTCTTGATGTTCTCGCGCAACGCAACGAGATTGTTATAGATAATGATCAGGTAGACTGTAACAACGGCAATCATCCCGATGACAAGAAACGTCGGCAGCATCGACAGGCTCCGGCTGGATAGACTGTCGCATTATATCACCCGGTATCGACCCGACTGACAAACAGGCTGACGGAGGCGCGCAGTGAGCAGGCATTTCGATTTTCTGGCAATCGGTGGTGGCAGTGGGGGCCTGGCGGCCGCACAACGGGCGGCTATGCATGGAGCGAAAGCCGCCGTCATCGAATCGCATCGGTTGGGCGGGACCTGTGTCAATGTTGGTTGTGTGCCGAAGAAGGTCATGTGGTACGCGGCCCAGCTCGCACATGCGATAGAGGACGCGCCCGGCTACGGCTTCGATGTTAAATGCAACGGCCATGACTGGGACCAGTTGCGTCGGCGTCGCGATGCCTACATCGAGCGGCTCAACGGTATTTACGCCAGCAACCTCGAGCGTCGCGACGTGACTCTCATTCGTGGTCGTGCACGTTTCACCGGCCCACGCGAAGTCGTCGTAGACGGTGAACACTACACCGCCGACCACATAGTTATCGCCGTCGGTGGCATGCCGCTGGTGCCACAAATTGATGGTTGCGATCTTGGCATTACTTCTGACGGTTTTTTCGAACTCGATCATTGCCCGGGTGAAGTCGCGGTGGTTGGGGCTGGCTATATCGCCGTCGAACTGGCCGGCATGTTTGCAGCACTCGGGGCGCGTACCAGTCTCTACATTCGCTACGATCGCGTACTGCGAAATTTCGATGAAATGCTAAGCGAGCGGCTGACCACGGAACTGCAGAACAGCGGAATCGAAGTGGTAAAGCATTGCAACATCGCACGTCTGTCTGGACAGCGCAGTCGTATCGAGATCTTCGATCGCGATGACCGCGCCATAGGCGAAGTCGACACCGTGGTCTGGGCTGTTGGCCGGGCACCGGCCACCGACGGGCTCGGACTGGAGCATACCGGTGCAGAAACGACCGTACGCGGCTGTGTTGTGACCGACGAATTCCAGAGTACCAGCGTCGACGGGCTATATGCGATCGGTGACGTCACCGGTCGCGCCGAACTCACCCCCGTTGCGATCGCGGCAGGCCGCCGCCTCGCGGATCGCCTGTTCGGCGGTCAGCCCGACCGCCGTCTCGATTACGGCTGTATACCGACTGTCGTGTTCAGCCATCCAGCGATCGGCACGGTCGGACTTACCGAAGCGGAGGCCAGGGAGCAGTATGGCGACGACGAGGTCAAAATCTATAAGTCAGATTTCAAACCGATGTATCACCAGTTGACCGAACACCAGCAGCGCGCGGTCATGAAGCTGATCGTCGTCGGAGCACAAGAGCGCATTGTCGGTTGTCACACCATCGGGCCGGGCTCGGACGAGATGATGCAGGGCTTCGCTGTGGCGGTTCGTATGGGCGCGACCAAGCGCGATTTCGATGACACCATTGCCATCCACCCGACCTCCGCGGAGGAGTTTGTCACGATGACATGACTAACATGTGCTATTTTCTGGGTTGCGGTAACTCAACAACGCTTTACATAAGCCGCAAATAAAAAGCTCGGAGAGACAAATGCATCGTGCAATCCTGCTGGCGCTGGCGACGTTCTCGCTGGTCACAACCACTTCCGCCAGCGACAGCGATAACGACGGGATCATGGACCTGTTCGACAACTGCGTTGAACACGCCAATCCTGACCAACGCGATACCGACGATGACCAGTTTGGCAATCGCTGCGACCCGGACCTCGATAACAGCGGCGCCGTCAACTTTGCCGACCTGGTGATGATGAAGGCGTCGTTTTTCGCCAGTGGTGATCTCGCAGCAGACCTGGATGGCGACGGCATAGTCAATTTTGGCGACCTGGTAATCCTCAAGTCGTTTTTCTTCGGTAGCCCTGGCCCCAGTGGTGCTGGCGCCGCGGGTCTGCAACTACAGTTGACCCCGGTCTACACCGGTGTGTCTTTCAATTCGAAGCCCCTCGCCATGCACCAGGCGCCGGGTCAGACTGATTCCTGGTACGTGGCGGAACGCAATGGTCGTATCGTGCGTTTCACTGATTCGGAGAACGTCTCGTCGGCGGAAGTCGTGCTTGATATCAGCGATCGTGTCGATACCAGTTTCGAGGGGGGGTTGCTCGGTTTTGCTTTTGCCCCGGACTTTGCCAGCAGCGGACGACTGTTTGTCAGCTATACGACAACCGGACCCAGCCCGTTTAGCGCACCGCTGGTCTCGCGCCTCAGTCGCTTTACGACGTCGGTGTCGGATCCGGGCGTTTTTGATGCCGGCTCGGAGCTGTTGCTGCTGGCGGTTGAACAACCTTACGCCAATCACAATGGCGGTGATCTCAAGTTCGGCGCCGATGGTTTGCTCTACTGGTCACTGGGAGATGGTGGCAGTGGTGGCGATCCACAAAACAACGGCCAGGATACGAGTACCTTGCTCGGCGCCATGTTGCGAATCGATGTCAACGTGAGCGCAGCAGAAGTGCAACAGGGTACTCACTACCGTGTCCCCGATGACAACCCGTTTGCTGCGAGCACCGACTGCGCCACCGGGTGCCCGGAGATCTGGGCGTGGGGGTTTCGCAATATCTGGAGATTCAGCTTCGATGCGTTGACCGGAGAGCTGTACGGCGGCGACGTTGGTCAGGGCAGCTTCGAGGAAATCGACCTGGTCGTCGCTGGTGGCAACTATGGCTGGCGCTGTTACGAAGGTAACAGCCCATTCCAGACTTTTGGTTGCGCCGACCCGTCGTCGTTTGTACCTCCGCTGCTCGACTATCCCCATTCCGTTGGTAATTCCGTGACCGGGGGGTATGTCTATCGCGGCTCTCTGTGGCCGGCTTTGCAGGGCGTCTATATTTATGGAGATTTCGGTAGTGGCCGGATTTGGGGACTGGTCGCTGGCAAGCCGCTCGGGGAACTGGTAAACACCGGTTTCAACTGGGTTTCTTTTGCCGAGGGGCACGATGGAGAGCTATATGCGATCGACTACACGGGCGAGAAAATCTACCGGATTGGTCTCGCTCCGTAACACCGAGGCGTCGCTAACTACCTGTCATCTAAAGGAATTGGTCGGTGCCCGCACGGAGCTGCTGGCATGAGGACCAATCCCCGCAGCCTGATCGCCCTGCTACTTATACTGCTTTTCGCACCGGCGATGGCTCAGCAGGATTCAGCCGTGGCGCTGGAACTGCGCCTCGACCCGGGTCTGAGCGAGCTGTCGTACCAGCGTCTCGAAGACGGTAGCGCTGCCGCACAACCCGTGCCCGAGCCCGTACCTGAGCCAGTTTCCCGGCCATCTTTGCAATCACCTCAATTGCCGCTGTCATTGCCGGTCCTGCTGGCGGCAGCGGTAATCCTGGCCCTGCTGGCATTCTCACTCGGCCTGCTACTTGCCCGTCGCCGACTGGTCGAGGCAGGGCAGGCCGCAGCTCCGGTGCAACTGTGGAACGACAGCGATTCGCTGGAAAGCGAAGTTGGCGATCTGCGCGAACAACTGGCCGAACAGCAACTGCTGAACGAATCGCTGCAAACGGCTCACGAGCAACAAGCCGAAGAGCTGCACAATCTACGTGAAGAACGAAACTCAGCGCTGACCGAGTCACAGGTCCTGCGGATGCGTCACGACGATGGGGAGCTCGGCGAAGCGCACGCCCTGATCGACGAGCTGCGGTCCGAGATCGAGAAACTGCGCGGTGCAGAGAGTGATCTCGAGCACGACCCGCGAACACTGCCGGCGGCTGACGACAACGAGGAGCTGTTGCGCGAAATCGAGAAACGCGACAGTCATATCGCTGAGCTCGAATCGCTGATGACAACGGTGCGGGAAGAACGCGAGGAGTTGCAGCAACTGCTCGAAAGTCGCGATGTGCAGCTGGAGGCAATCGAGCACACAGTCGGCGACCGCGACCGGGTCATCGAGACGTTACAGCAACAACAAAAAGAGCAACTCGATAAACAGCGGCAGCTCGAGGCTGAAACGCAGCGATTACAGAAAGATCTGGAGCAGCACGCCGCGGCTGCAGGTAGCCTGCTTGCGCTCGAGGAAAAGCTAAGCCAGGCAACGGCACAAAGCGGCATCGATCAGGCTGCCCTGGATGAGCGACAGCGGATTATCGAAGAGCTCCAGGACCGGCTCAACCAACGTGACACCGCAGCTGCGCAGGTGCATGAGTTGGAAGAACGCAAAGACGAACTGGAGGCAGAGCTGAGCACGCGCCGCGAAGAACTGATCATGCTGGCGGAGCAAAACGATCGCCTGCAGGCGCGCTTGTACGAGTTCGAACAGGTGCTCAAGCAGGACGAAGACCTGACCACGCAAATGGAGCTCGGCAGCCCGGCCGTTACACAGGAAACGCCGGTAATGGCTTTACGTGCCGCCGAGGCGCAAATCACAGGCTTGCGTGAGCAACTGGAGGCCGCACAGCAACGCCTGGCTGACCAGGGGGACGTCGATGTAGCCGACCTGCAGCGGCAGAACGTCAAGCTCAGCGCCATGGTCATCCAGCGCGACAATATGGTCGAAGAACTCGAGCAACAGCTGGCGCAGTCGGGTAAGCCGGCGGAGGAGATCGACGAAGGCGCACAGGACTGGACCTCTACCGTTTCCAGCCTGGAAAACGAAATACGCCGCAAGACGAGCCTGATCGACAACCATGCAGACCGGCTGCATGCGGCCGAAGCGCAGAAAATCGAGCTCGGGGAGCAACTGGCTAACGTTGCCGAAAAACTTGAGGCCAGCCGGGAAGAGGTGGTCGCGACGCAGGCGCAACTGGCCGAGACCCGTGCTCTTGCGGCCTCATTGCGTGAGGAACTCGAAACGCTGCAGCACGCCGAGCAGCGCTTGCGGCTGGCGCAGAATCCGGCCGACGACCCTTTCAGCCAGCATGTCGATGCGATCGATCCGGTCGAGGCCGATATAGAGACACTGCGCTTTACCGTGCGTAGTAGAGAGGACCTGGTTGGTTCACTGCAGGCAATCCTCGACGAAGAAACTACTGCTCTGGACGGCGCCAACAAGCGCGCCAGTGCACGTGAAGAACTGCTGGTCTCGCTGGAGAATGAAATTGCGGCAAACCGGATCACGATCGCGGCGCTGCAAAACCGTGTCAGTCACGCTCGTGCCAGCGGCGCGGCTGGGCAAGTCGTGCCGGGCCCGCAGGTGCAACGGCTGGAGCGTGAGCTGCAGCGTAGTGTCCGCGTCAATGAAAAGCTGCGGACTGACTTGCACAAGTGGCGCCGCCGCGTAAAACCGCTGCACGACGCGGTGGTCGGCCGTGACACGCTGATCAAGAACCTGCGACTGGAAGTCGAGGCCCTGCGTAATGTGAGTCTGCGCGGTATCGTGCGGGAAACCGGCGAGTACGACGAAACCATGGAGCTCGGCAGCAAGAAGGAACGCGAGGCCTGTTTCCGAACGATCGCCGAGTTGTGGGAGCAAATCGAGAAACTCGAGAATCGTCTTGCCGAAACAGGATTGGACCTGTCGCGGGCGCTGGCGCTCGACGAAACCCGGGTCGCGGAAATTGAGAATCTCGAGGCGGCGCGATCGGCGCAGATATTACGTATTGACGAGTTACATCACGAGCTGATGACCCTCGGTGTGGCCAGCACGCCGGCGGCGGAGGACGACAACGTCGTCGAGTTACAGGCTCATCGCCCCTCATCCTGATTGCGCTCGGCTTCGGCGGCCATAGCGGCAAGGATCGCATCACGATTCATGTAACCGTTATGCCAGTACGGTTGCGAGCGCCAGTACCAGATCAGGAAGAAGCCGAAAATCATGCCACCAAGATGGGCGAAGTGCGCCACCATAGACTGGGTACTGGTGACACCGAGGGTCAGTTCCAACAGTCCGTAACCAACCACCCAGTATTTGGCCCGCAATGACAGCGGGGTAAAGAAGATGCTGAGACGTTCGTTCGGAAAAACGACACCAATGGCGAGTAACAAGCCGAACACCGCACCCGATGCGCCCACCGTCGGTGCCGGAAATCCACCATCACGCACTGCGATGGTCGTAATAACCAGCTGTATCAGGCCGGCCCCGACCAGGCAGACAAAATAGTAAAGCAGGAATCGCAGCCGGCCCCAGATAAACTCGAGGTTGGAACCGAACATCCACAACCCGAACATGTTCAGGAATACATGCAACAGGTTGAGTGATGCCCACGGTGAGCCACCATGCAGAAAACCGTAGGTGAATAGCTGCCATGGATAAAACTGGGCACCACGATTCGCCATCAATCCATCGACCGGCAATGGCCACAATGCAAACCAGCGCATCAACCCGGCATAGCCAAACCAATGGGCAGCCGTGAAAACGACGAGGTTGGTGACCAGCAGAATCCAGACGACAGGTGTGATGGGTGGCAACAAGATTGTTTCGCGTAGCGCCTAGGGACTGTCTTTGAGCGCGGCGCGGGCGGCAGCCAGTATTACTTCCGGCTCGGCGCGGACGCGGTAGTCGGGGTTGACGTACTGGAACTCGATAACGCCGTCGGTGCCAATGACAAAGGTTGCGGGCACCGGCAACCAGTGATGGTCGCGACCGGACGCGGCTTCCATGTCGATGTCATGTTCGAGCAGCCGGTCGACGTAATCCTGCCCGACCTGGAATGCGATACCGAAAGCGCGGGCGACCACGAGATCGTTGTCGGACAGCAAGGTGTATTGCAGCTTCTCTTCCTGTTCCAGTGCTTGCGCCAGCACCGAGACCTGGTCGGCCGATATGAACACCAGTTCGTAACCCATATCGAGCAATGCCTGCTCGGCCTCGCGCATGCGCCACAGGTAACGACTGCAGTAGGGACACCAGGTGCCTCGAAAGAAGGTCACAAGCAACGGTTTGTGCTGTGACCCGGGAATAAAGCGCCACGGTTTACCCGCCGCATCGGTTAACGTGAACGCTGGCGCCCGCATTCCGGGCAACAGTGGCCGTATCGATTCCGCATCGGCTGCGATGCCGGTTGCCTTGTCTGTGTCGGCTGGCGTCGTTGCATCGGTTGGTGCGGTGTCGTCGCTGCACGACACTAATAACAACAGCAACGCGCTGATTTTAATCAGTTTCAATTTGCTAATTTTCCGCGAAAACAGCTGGCGAGCCTAACACGCCGGGGTTTAGCCGGCATCGGGTTAAACTATCGTACGTCATGTTGCAGTTTTTCGCTGAGCTACGCCGGCGCAAGGTATTTCGATCTACGATCGCCTATGTCGTGGCGGCGTGGCTGGTCATCCAGGTGGCCGATGTAATCGTCGAGCCTTTGCACCTGCCACAATGGGCGCTGACGGGGTTGATCGTGGTCGCGGCGGCCGGGCTCCCCGTGGTCGTCATTGTGTCCTGGCTGTTCGATATCGGGCCATCGGGCCTCGAGCGCGATACCGGGGCAACCGGGACAGGGAGCGATGCTGAAGCGGTAGATACGCCCTCGGTCGCGGTCATGCCCTTCATTGACCTCAGTCCCGATGGCGACCATGCCTACTTCTGTAATGGCATCGTCGAGGAAATCATTGCGACTCTGGCCAGGGTAGACGGGCTCAAGGTTGCTTCGCGTTTCTCGACGCGGCAATTCCGGCATCGCGACGTTGCGGTGCAGGATGTCGGGCGCGAGCTTGGCGTCAGCAGTGTCGTAGAGGGTACGGTACGCAAGGATGGCGAGCAGCTGCGTATTACGGCGCAGCTTACCAACACTGGCAATGGCTACCAGGTTTGGACACAACGTTTCGATCGTCGCATGGCCGACGTTTTTTCCATCCAGGACGAGATTGCAGAACAGGTTGCGGAGGCACTGGAACTGCGCCTGTTACCCGCCGATCGTTGCCGGGTGCAACAGGCGGGCACAAGCAACAGCGAAGCATACGACCTGTACCTGAAAGCCTGGAGCTATTTCCATCGCTGGGGTGGACGCAACGTCAACTATGCGGCGGAGCTGTTTCAGCATGCACTCGATCGCGATCCCGGCTATGCACGGGCGTGGGCCGGACTCGCCGACGCCTACGCCATGTTGTACATCTACACCGAAGCAAAGCCGGCTTACCGGCGCAAGGCTCGCGAGGCCAGCAAGCGTGCCGTCAAGCTTTGTCCGAAATTGCCCGAAGCGCACACCTCGCGCGGTTTATCGTGCTCGATGTATGCCAACTGGCCAGAGGCAGAGCAGCATTTCGAAAGCGCGCTGCGCATCGACCCCGAGCACTTCGAGGCCCTGTATTTTTATGCTCGTGCCTGCGTCCACCAGGGCAAGGAAGAGCAAGCGGTACGGTTGTTCGAACGCGCCACGCAGGCGCGGCCGGAAGATTACCAGGCGCCGCTGCTGATGCAGCAGTTGTACAAGCGACTCGGTCGCGGCGACGCTGCGATTGCGGCAGCCGAGGATGGTATCGCCAAGGCCCGTCGCCACCTGAAAATGAACCCCGACGATGTCCGCGCGCTGTACCTGATGTCCGGTCCGCTGGCAGATCTGGGGCGACTGCAGGAAGGTGAACAGGCGTTGTTGCGTGCAATGGCAATCGATCCGACCGATTCCGCTGTGTTGTACAACGCGGCCTGTTTTTACGCCCGCATCGGTGACCAGGACCGCGCCATCGAGTTGCTGGAATCAGTCAGGCTGCCGGAGATGGCGGCAGACTGGGTGCGTAACGATCCTGACCTCGCGCTGCTACGAGGGCATCCACGTTTCGATGCGCTGTACCCGGTGACAGGCTAGCGCGAGTGCAAACGGCGCCGACGCCGGCCAAAACCAAACTGGTCTACCCAGCGGCCAAAGGTGCGCTGGCTCAACTGTTCGAGCATGTCGATATGACGTCGGGTATCAGCACGCACCTGGTCGGGGTGGATGCTGTCTTTTAATGCCGCCAGTTCCGCTGCATAACCGGGCAACGTGAGCCAACGCTCGATCAGTTGTGCATCGACTTCGAGGTGAAACTGCAGGCCCAGTGCATGGTCACCGTGCCTGAAAGCCTGGCACGGTACTCGCTTCGAACTGGCCAGGCCGGTCGCACCCGGTGGTAACCCGAACTGGTCGCCGTGCCACTGGAACATTGGTTGCGGTGACGCAAACTCACACAGCACCGGATCGTCAGCGGCCGCTGCAGTCATCTCCAGGTCGTACCAGCCGATTTCTTTTTCCGCAGCCGGGCCTACATGACCACCCAGCGCTTTCGCCAGCAACTGCGCACCGAGACAAATTCCGAGTATGCGCATACCGCGGTCGTGCGCCTGGCGCAGCATTTCAATCTCTGTTGCCAGGTGCGGGTATTGCTCGACCTGGTCGACATTCATCGGTCCGCCGAGTACGACCAGCCCGGCATAGCCATCGAGAGTCGGGCGGGCATCGGGCTCACGACCGAAGTTGACGTAGCGAATACGAAAGCCGGCGTCACGCAGGATCGGGTCGAGCGTCCCCAGCGGCTCGTACGGGACATGCTGAAAAACGAGGATCTTGCGCCGACGCATGAAATAAAAAATACGCGTCGCCGGCAGTCTCCGCAATCTACGAGCGATCATCATTCCCGGGCCGCAGACTCTCCCAGCCACGGCAGCAGCGACACCGGACGCTGCGGCGACGAAATTTGTCATTGTGTTACGCGGAACTTGTGGCCGCTCCGTTGTCCACTTATGCTGGTTACCTGTTTAGATTCCTGTCTGTATCAATGAAATCCTGCAAACTGATCCTGATTGCTGCGGTCCTGCTACTACCGCTGGCCCTGCCGGCTGCCGACGATGACAAGCTCGTCGCGATTGAACGTGAGCCGGCCGAGTACCCGAAAAAAGCCCTGCGCAAGTGCATCGAGGGGCACGTGGTCGTGCGATTTATCGTCGCCACCGATGGCACTACCAAGGACATCGCTGTAATCAGTTCGCGACCTCTGGGTGTATTCGAGAAAGCGGCGCTGGCCGCGGTCGAGAAGTGGCGTTTCGAACCCCGGGTAATTAACGGGGTGCCGGTGCAGCGCGAAGAAACCCAGCGACTGGTTTTCGAACCCGGCTGTACTTCCTGATCAGCCGTATTGGCGAGTAAAGATCCGTCGCGCAGTATCGACTGTGTCGGCCTGCTCCGGGCGCTTGTCTTCGCGGTATCCCTTGACCCGGGCGAAGCGCAAGGCGAGTCCCGCAGGATACTGGCGACTGCGCTGCAACTCGTTAAAAGCGATCTCGACCACGATAGCGGGTTGCACATAAACCACGTGCCGGTCACGGTGGGTTTCCAGTTGCAGCAATTGTTCGGTCTGCCATTGCAGCATCGCGTCGGTCAGTCCCTTGAATGTCTTGCCGAGCATGACCCAGGAACCGTTGTCGGGGTCGAACGCACCGAGATGCAGGTTGCTGAGGAATCCCTTGCGCCTGCCGCTGCCCCATTCAGCTGCCAGGATCACAAGATCCAGAGTGTGTGCCGGCTTGATCTTGAGCCAGCTCGCGCCGCGATTTCCGGCTTCATAAACTGAATCCGGATCCTTGGCCATGACCCCTTCGTGACCGGCGTCGATGGCGGCATCGAAAAATGCCTGCGCCGCGGCAGAGTCTGCCGTCAGCAGTCGCGGTATGACCAGCGCGGGTGGCAGCAACTCATCCATAATGGCGTAGCGCTCACGCGCCGGCGCCAGCGTCAGGTCCGTGTCGTTGTAAACCAGGTCGAAGAAGGCAACCGATAGCGGGATTTCCGCCTGCATCCGGTCGATATCGAACTGGCGCCCAAAGCGCTGCATCGTGACCTGGAACGGGTGCGGACGACCGTCATCGCGTAGCGCGATAACTTCACCGTCCAGTATTGTTGCAGCGCCGGGTAGCGACTGCACCTGCTCGACGATCTCGGGCAAACGCGCAGTGACGTCGTTGAGCCGCCGGGTATAGATACGGACAACGTCCCCATCGCGGTGCACCTGGACCCGCGCCCCGTCCAGCTTGTGTTCCAGTACGGCCTGGTCGAGCCCAGCAAATACGCTTTCGATGTCATCCGCTGTTTGCGCCAGCATCGGTTGTAATGGCGTACCCACCCGGATAGCAAACGCATCGAGCGCATCTTCGCCACCGTTTAATGCGGCGGCGGCAACGGCAGCAAGCTGGCCGGAAACCATCACAGCGCGCCGCACACGGTCATGATCGATCTCGCTGGTCGCCGCGATCGCGTCAGTCATGACACCTTCGAGCGCGCCCTGTCGCAGCTCACCCAGCAGCAGGCGCAACAGGAACGACTGCTCCGATTCGGTAAGTCGCGCCAGCAGTCCGGACAAAGCCGCCTTGCGTTTTTCGATGGCGCCCTTACCGGCGATCGCTGCGATCGCGTCGACTGCAGCATTGACCTCGGCGACGGTGGTATCGCTTTCTTTGGTCGCCGGTGTGTCGGCGACGGCGCGCAGGATGGTCGGACCGAGACCAATACGCCCCTGGGGTAACTCGCCGGTCAGCCAGGAGCAGATGATCCCGATCTCGTCGTCGTCGGCCGCACGCAGGCACTCGATCAATGCGGCCGTCTTGCGCTTGCGGCTACGGGTCGCGCTAACGGCCTGTGAACAGGCCGCAACGACGGCAAAGGCGGTAGACAAGCCCGGTCAGGTCCCCAGACCGAGATGCTCAGCCAGGAAGGCCCAGCGGTCCGCGTACTCTTCGATGATCTTCGATGTCGGCTTGCCGGAACCGTGACCTGCACGGGTTTCGATACGGATCAGCACCGGCGCATCGCCGGCCTGTGCCGCCTGCAAGGCCGCGATGTACTTGAAGCTGTGCCCGGGCACGACACGATCGTCAGTATCGGCGGTCGTAACCAGCACCGGCGGGTAGGCCTTACCGTCGGCGATGTTGTGGTAGGGCGAATAGGCATACAGGGCGGCGAACTCGTCCGGGTCATCGGCCGAACCGTAATCGTCTACCCAGAAGCGACCAGCCGTGAATTTATGGAAACGCAGCATGTCCATCACACCTACAGCCGGCAGCGCTGCACCAAACAGGTCCGGACGCTGGTTGAGTACCGCCCCGACCAGCAGGCCACCGTTGCTGCCGCCGAAGATACCGAGCTGCGACGGTTGCGTGTAATCCTGCTCGACCAGGAATTCGCCAGCGGCTATGAAGTCGTCAAACACGTTCTGTTTTTGCAGCTTAGTCCCGGCCTTGTGCCATTTCTCGCCGTACTCGCCGCCACCACGCAGGTTGGCGACCGCATAGACTCCCCCCATTTCCATCCACGCCATACGGGTAATGGAAAAGCCGGGCCGCATCGGGATATTGAAACCGCCGTAGCCGTACAACAAGGTAGGATTGCTACCATCGAGCTGCAGCGACTTGTGATGGGCAATAAACATCGGTACCCGCGTACCATCCCGGGATTCGTAGAACACCTGCTTGACGACATAGTCAGAGGGTTCGAAATCGACATCGGCGGCGCGGAATAATGTGGAGCGATCGGTGCCGACATCGTAACGATAGATCGTCGGCGGTTCGTTGAAGCTCGAATAAACGTAGAACGTTTCACTGTTGTCGGCATAACCCTCGAAACCGGACGCGGTACCCACACCGGGGAGGTCAACAGTCTGCGCCGGCGCGCCAGTTTGTGTATAGACCTGCACATGGGTACGGGCGTCGCGCAGGTACTCGGCGATAAAGTGGTCACCCACGTAGCTGATGTCGTCGAGCACATCGGCTGTCTGCGGGATGATTTCCCGCCAGTTGGCTGGCGCCGGGTTATCGATATCAATCGCGATCATGCGTCCGCGTGGGGCGCCATTGGTGGTCTTGAAGTAGAAGGTCGTATCGTCGTTGCCGATTAGCGCGTACTCGTAGTCGAACCCTTCGATAAGCATGACCGGTTCGGCCGCGGCGTCCTGCAGGTCCTTGTAAACCACCTGGTAACGGTCGTCGGTGCCTTTCCAGACGGTCAGTACCAGGAAGCGGCCATCGTCGGTGACGTTGGGTGCGAATCCCCAGTCGGGATGATCCGGTCTGGCATAGATCACCTGGTCTTCGCTTTGCGGTGTGCCCAGTCGGTGGTAGTAGACCGTATGGTTGTGATTCAGTGTCTGGAATTTCTCGCCTTCGCCGGTGGCGGGATAGCGAGCGTAGAAAATACCCTGGCCATCGCCATCCCAGGCAACACCCGAAAACTTGACCCAGTCCACCTGGTCATCGAGCTCGGCGCCGCTGTCGATGTCGAGAAACTTCCACGTACGCCAGTCAGAGCCGCCATCCTGGACGCCATAGGCGAGGTAACGACCATCGGGGCTGGGTACATAGCCTGACAGCGCGACCGTGCCATCGTCCGACCAGCCATTTGGGTCGAGCAGGATGCGTGGTTCGGCGTCGAGCGAGGTTTGGGTCAGCAACACACTCTGGTTTTGCAGGCCATTGTTGTAGCTATAGAAATAACGTCCCGCTTCGCGAAACGGCACGCCAAACTTCTCGTAATCCCACAGTTGCGTCAGCCGCGCCCGGATTTTTTCTCGTTGCGGCAGCGACTCGAGGTAGGAAAAAGTAACCTCGTTTTGCGCTGTGACCCACTCAAGCACCGCGTTCGATACGCGCACGTCGTCTTCGAGCCAGCGATAGGGGTCGCTTACTGGGGTACCGTGATAGTCATCGACCTGGTCGACTTCTGCCGTTGTCGGGTAATTGAAGGCCGGTGTCGGAGACGATGTATCCGTCGTGGTTGCAACTGGCGTTGTGCATCCGGCTACGGCGGCGGCGAGGAGGGTGATCAGGTGATGTGAACGCATAACGATCCTGCTGATAGAGTGAGTTTCAGAGCCCGGTGCCGGCGATTAGCTGGCGAAACAGGCTCGATTCGCGCTTGTAGAAACCTTCAGTGTGGTACGAATCGGGCAATCCTAGCAATTCGACGTCGATATGGTGCACAAGTTCGTGCAACAGCGTCCGCAGGAAAGTCCGGAAAGCGACCACCTGGCGCCGCTGAGCCGTGCGCATCCAGACCTCCATGTAGGCCAGGCGCCGCCCCGAGGCGAGCGTATATAGCCCGTGCAGCTCTGACTCGTCGTCGAGCGGGCGGCGCGAGCGCACCTCAACCCGCACGCGGGGCAGTCCCAGGTCGGCGCACAGGGCGTCGAGCAAAGCCCGGCTGGTTTTCTCGACTTCGCGCCGGTCCGAACTTCCCAGTGCTGAATGCAGGTGATGGACCAGCGAGCGCATCGCCACCGGGTTGGGTAGCCGGATCGCGCTGACCTCGTCGCTACGGTCGTAGACGCGCTTCTGCCGCTTGTTCAGTCGACGATAGTATGCGAACGCCATTGGCACCTCGGAACCCAACGCCATCATTATGTCATCCGGCTGGCAACTACGGCACGTTTATTGAAGCGGGTGCTACTATTACAGGTTGTTACGCGCATCTGCAGACGTGTCACGTCCGGCGCATCCAGTTAAGTCTTCCCGGGGGAACTATGACTCGCTCCACTTTCGCTCGCCTGCTACTGGCCACCGCAATCACATTGCAACTCGCTGCCTGTGACCTGTTCATCGACGACGCCGGCCGCATCGAGCGCGCGCAAACAGCCATTGCCGATTCTGACTACCGCACCGCGGTGATCGAGCTCAAAAATGTCTTGCGCTCGTCGCCGGATAATCTCGAGGCGCGCATCATGCTCGGCTCAGTACTCAATCAGACCGGTGATCCCGCTGGCGCGCTCAAGGAACTGACGGTGGCACGCGAGAAAGGCGCTACGGCCGACATGTACATGATTCCGCTGGCACAGGCACTGATGCGCCAGGCACGCTTTGCCGAAGTGGTTGCCCTGAATCCGCAGGAATTATTCAGCACTGAGAAACAGGCACAGCTGACGGCCATCGCCGGTCGCGCCGAGCTGGCGCGTGGCAATTCCGCCACGGCGCGACGCCTGTTCGAGCAGGCGCTGCAGATCGATGCCGAAAACAACGAGGCTCTGCTGGGGATGGCACGGCTGTCACGTGAGCGCGGCGATCTCGAGGCGGCCAGTGAGATGCTGGAACTCGCCATGCAGAGCGGCACCGCCGATCATGATTCGATGGCGTCGCTTGGTCGACTGCAATTCGACCAGAAGAAATACAAGGAATCTGAAGAGAGTTATCGCGCCGCACTCAACGCGGCCACGGCACCCGGACTGATGCAGGAACGGATGACCTACCTGCAGGGCATTATCGAGGCGCAACTGGCGCTTGACGACAAGCCCGGCGCGCGTGCCACCGCACGACGCATGATGCAGATGAGCAAGGATCACCCGTTAGCGCTGTTGCACGCCGCTCGCGTCGATATGCTCAGCAAGGACTACGACGGCGTCATGGAAAAGGCGCAGCGCGTCATAACGATGATGCCTGACTTCGAGCCGGCGCGATTGCTGCTGGCAGGCGCGGCGATGGCCAAGAACAATTACGCACTGGCTGGCACCCAATTGCAGGCGGTGGTCAACAACAACCCCGATAACGATCAGGCACGCAAGCTGCTGGCCCAGGTACGGATGAGCCAGGGTAGCCCGGAAGCGGCACTGGAAGTGCTGGAGCCGATGCTCGCTCACGGTGACAACGATGCCCAGCTGCTGGCAATGGTCGGTACGGCCTCGCTACGCGAGGGCAATACCGAGCGCGGTGTCGAGTACCTCGAACGCGGTGTCGAAATGGCCGCCGATGATCCGGCGATCCTCGAGCAGGCAGCTGCCAATTTCATTAGTGCAGGCGAGATCGACCGTGCCATCGAAATTCTGGAGTCATTACCGCCAAACGAGGAAGTCGAGCGTTCCGACCTGTTGCTGATACTGGCCCTGCTGCGTAAAGACGATGTCGAAGGGGCGCGGGCACGTACCAATGCGATCCTCGAAAGCCGTCCGAACGACCCCAGTGCACACGAAGTTGCGGGCGCGTTCCACCTGGCTATACAGGAATACGATGCTGCGCGAACCAGCTTTGAAGAAGCGCGTGAACTGGCACCGGAGCGGCTGGCACCAGTCATCAACCTGGCGCGCATCGAAACCCTGAGCGGTAATCCGGCCGGGGCCGAGCAACGGCTCAAGGATTTTCTCAAGATAGACCCGGGCAATTCGACGGTGCTCGTAACACTGTCGCAACTTGCCGAGCGGCGTGGCGATACCGAGGCCGGGCTGCAGTGGCTGGAGCAGGCTCGTGAAGCCAACCCCGAGTCTGCCGGACCAGCCTTGCTGCTGGGTAGCTATTACCTCAAGAATGGTCAGCTCAAGCTCGCTGAGGAGCGGGCAGACCAGGCTGTGAAGAACGCCCCTGGTAATGCCCGCGCCTATTTGCTGCAGGGCCTGGTGCTGATGCAGTCGAATCGCCCCAGCGAAGCGTTGCAACGGTTCGAGCGAGCCATCGAAGTCGATCCGAACCTGGCCGAAGCTCACTTTCAATATGGTCGCACGCAGGAGAACCTCGGTGCTATCGATACCGCTGTCAGATCCTATGAGCGCGCGATCGAACTCAACAACGACCTGTTCCCGCCGCGCGCGGCACTGGCCGGGGTTGCTGTTCGTCGGGGTGATTACGGTGAGGCACTGGAGATCGTCAATGGTCTGATCGAGAGTTATCCGGATCGCGCAGAACCGTATACGTTGAAAGGCGAGATCGAAATGCAGCGCGGTGACCTTAGTGCGGCGCTGACATCGTTTGAGAAGGCATTCGACATCAGCCCCAGTGGTCAACTCGTGGGCAGGCGCGCTGATGTGCGCCGGCGCATGGGCCAGGAAGGCGCGCTGAGCCTGTACGAGGACTGGCTCAACGATAACCCCGACGATATCGACACCCGTCTGCGGCTGGGTAATCTGCACATGAGCGAGCAGCGTCCTGCGCAGGCAATCGAGCAATTCAGAATCGCAATGGAAACGCGACCGTCGAGCAATACCGCCAGGGCGCTCGCCGTGGCCTACGAGGCGCAAGGCGATCTGGACACCTCGGAGCAATGGCTGGGGCGTGCGATTGAACTTGATCCCAATGCGCTCGACCTGAAAATCGCGAGTGCCCGCATGGATATTAAAAGGGGAGACCTGCGCGAAGCCAAGTCAGCTGTACGCAAACTGCGTCGTGACTATCCCGAGAGTGCCGCCGTTTTCGAACTCGATGGCGATACGATGACAGCCGACGGTGATCATGCAGGTGCGGCTGCGGCATATGAACGCGCAATCCGCCTGGAACCATCTTCGCTGCGGGTCATGAAGCAGTTCAATTCCCGCGACAGAGTCGGCGACGCCGAGGCCTCAAAGCTGCTTACCGATTGGCTGGACGAGCATCCCGGGGACACCCAGGTGTCAATGCAATTGGCACAACATTACGAAACCAAGGGTCGTCGTGACGATGCCATTGTCACTTATCGCCGCTTGCTGGACCGCAATCCGGGCGATGCAATTGGCTGGAACAACCTCGCCTGGCTGTACTTGCAGCGCAATCGCGATGGCGACATTGCGCGCGCCGTGACTGCTGCCGAGCGCGCCTATGATAATCGTCCTATCCCGGCTATCGCGGATACTTACGGCTGGATCCTGTTGCAGTCAGGCGAGGTCAACCGGGCGACCGAATTGCTGGCCGAAGCCGCAGCAGGGATGCCCATTGCCGAGGTCCGCTATCACTATGCAGTGGCGCTGCAACGCAGCGGCCGTCTCGACGAAGCGCGCCGCGAGCTGCAGCAGGCGCTCGACTCAGGACAGGATTTTAAAGATCGCGCCGACGCGCAACGGCTGCAACGCGAACTCGGTTCCTGATTACGGCGATTCGTCCAGCGGCACTGGCAGCAGCAAAATTGCGTCATCGCCGAGCGGGTCGCCGCCGCGGTCTATGATGCCGGGCACAGTGAAGGCGGTCGGGGCCGTACCAGGCTGGGCGAGACTCACATGGGTCTGCGCCTGCGGCTGGTCAAGGTCTGTGGTGCTGATGAAGGCGCTATAGCCATCGCTCAACGGTTCATCATCGGTGCTGAAGCTCAACGGCGATGATGACGTAGTAAGTGCGTCGAGATCGATCGGGTCACTGCGCAGTCCGTCCAGCTCCAGCCAGACAACCTCGGACGGCAGTCCGCCATCGGGCGCGATGAACACCCAGCGGCGATTGTCTCCCGCGAGATTCGACGGCGGTGCGCGCATGGCGCCATTGTCATCGTACAGCTGGAATTGCGGCACATGGTCTGCAAGTGTCGTCGCAACCGGTGCACTGCTGTCGCTGAGGTCGAGATACACCGGTGCCGCGTTGCTACCATCGCCGGCCACGTAGATCAGGTCTGTACCAGCGAGGATGACATCGACATCGTGCAGCACTGTCGTTGGACTATCGAGACTGGCTATAGCCGTGGCGGTATTGGCTGCCGCATAGGGAATTTCGATTAACTGCACCACATCGCTACCCGCAGGGCAGGCAGCCACGATGACCTTCGCACCGATCGGGGCGATGAAATAGCCAAACAGTTTTGATCCTGTACCGAGCAGGTTTGAGGTTTCGTTGAGGTTGACGATATTCGCCGTCTGCACGGCCAGCACCGGTACGGCGTAGAGGTCAGACAATGCTTCCGATGACGGCTGGGCGCAATCGAAAGGTGGCGTTATCGTCGCGGCCGCATCGTCGCCAAGCATCCAGACGAGGTGATTGGTTGCCGCCAGGACGCGCGAGAAAAAAGTCTTGCCGGTTTCGGTTGCCTGCTGCAGGGCGAGCGTATTGCCGTCGGTCAGCAGATTGGCGAGGTATAACGACGCTACGGCCGGATCACCAAGCGTGCCACTCATGATGGTCGAGGTGCCGGTGGTAGAGAAGTCGCTGACTGTCATGGTGCCGGTGGTCCAGCCGGTGTCGAACGACTCGAACTCATTCTCGATCAGGCTTAATGACCGGACAAAGCGGTTATTGACGGAGAATGCAACCACACCACTGTTGGCGGCGAATGCCATCCCGTCGTCGATGGTCTCGGCGTTGGTCAGCGGTATCTCGATGGACTCGATTGCATCGGGGTTGGCCGGGTCGGCCAACGGCACGGCAACGACACGATCTCCGCTGGTCAGCATCAGAGCGGTCTGCTCTACCGAGTTGTAAACCCAGTTGCGTACAGACTCACCGTCAATCATTGCGCTGAGCTCGGTCAGTACAGCGTTATCGGTGCCTGTGTCGGGCGGACGCGAGTCGAGCAAATACAGGCGTCGCATACCGTCTTCGGCGGTGGTCGTGAACAGCGCCCGCGTTTGCCGCGCCTTGACCGTGATGTTAACGGTCGCTGTATCTGATTCGCCTGCTTCATCGGTTATCTGGTAGACGAAAGTGTCCTCCCCAACAAACAGCCGGTCCGGGACGTAGCGAACGGCGTTGACGACCGTCTCGGTGATGGTGCCGTTTTGTGGCTCTTCCAGGATCTCAATGCTGACGAGATTGCCATCGACATCGCGGTCGTTGCTGCCGATATTGATATCGGTCGTCTGGTCCTGCAGCAGTGCGACGGTGTCGTCATTGGCCTGCGGTGGCTCATTAGGCAGCGACAGGTCGGGTACGTCGTCGCAGCCGGCCAGCAGCGCCAGGCAAATCACGGTGGGGTAGAAGTGCCGTCGCATCAATATCTCCACGGGGTCAGATCAGGATCGGGCATTCTATAGGCTGTGGCGCCCGGCTCCCAGCTTTAGGTGCCCGCCACCGGCAAAAGTGCCGTAATGGCGCCGTTTCAGGGTTTTTGCGCGATGTCGCCGAGGGCGTCGAGCAGGTATTGGACGTCGGCGCTGTCGTTGTAATGCACGATCCCGACCCGCAGGACCCCGCCGCTGTCGAGGATCCCCAGTGCGCGGCAGGGCTCCACCGCATAACTGTGCCCGGCCCAGGCAAAAATATTGCGTTCGGCCAGTGCGTTAGCGATATCGTCCGGTGCCACACCGCCAATCCTGAAGGAGACGGTCGGGGCGCGCTGGTCGAGGTTATCACCGGTAATACCATAGACCTGCAGACCGGGAATCTGCTCCAGTCCATCGAGTAACTGCCGGCACAGTTGCATCTCGTATTCGCGTATCTCGGTCAGCGCCTGGCGCAGACGACTGCGGCGACTGTCACCGCTGCTCGCCAGCGAGGCGATGTAGTCGACCGCGGCGGTCGTACCGGCCATCGATTCGTGACTCTGTGTGCCGGTTTCGAAACGGCCAGGGACGCCTGCCGGTGCCGGTCGCAGGCGATATGCCTCGATTGATTGCAGCAACTGGTGCCGACCCCACAACACACCCTGGTGCGGTCCGAAGAATTTGTAAGGCGAACAGGCCAGCAGGTCGCAACCCAGGGCCTGCACATCGACCGGCATATGGGGAACCGAGTGCACGGCATCGACAAACACCAGCGCATCGTGCGCATGGGCCTGCTCCACGATGCGCGGGATGTCGTTCAGCGTGCCCAGCAGATTGCTGGCGTGACCAACACAGACCAGGCGCGTGTTGTCGTTGAGCAACGACGCGTAGTGATCGAGATCGAGCCGGAAGGTCTCGGTGTCGAGACGGATTTTATGCACCGTTAACCCGAGGTCACGAGCCAGCAGCAGCCACGGACTGACATTGGCATCGTGATCGAGTTCGGTGACGATGATTTCATCGCCTGCCGACAGCTTCTGGCCCAGTGCCCGAGACATCTGGAAAGTCAGCGTAGTCATATTGGCGCCGAAAATAATTTCGTCGCTGGAGTTGGCGTTGAGCAGATCTGCCATCGCCGCATGGGCCTGGTCAACAATCCGGCCGGCGGCAACGGAACTCGGAAACGGGCCACCCAGGTTGGCATTGGCGTGCAGCAGGCAGTCTCGCATGGCATCGGCCACGCTGCCCGGCACCTGGGTTCCGGCCGGATTGTCGAAGTAGATACGCGGCTGACCGTCATCGCTCAGCGACAGTGCCGGAAATTGCTGACGAATGGCGACGGGATCGAGTGACATGAGATTACCCAGTGCGGATGGTGCCGGCAGGGTAATACAGCGGACGGCGGAAGTTAAACGGCGGCGCGTCCGAGGAAGCGGGCCAGGTAACGACCGGTGTGCGACCGGGTACGGGTGGCGATTTGCTCTGGTGTGCCGCGGGCGACGATCCGACCGCCGTCGTCGCCACCTTCGGGCCCGATATCGATCACCCAGTCCGCTTCGGCAACGATATCGAGATTGTGTTCGATGACAATAACCGAGTGACCGGCATCGACCAGTCGCTGCAGCACCCTGATCAGCTTACCGACATCGGCCATGTGCAGGCCGATGGTCGGTTCATCGAGAATATACAGCGTGTTGGACTCGGGCGGGCGTCGTCGTCCCGGGCCGTCATCGGTCGGGCGTACCCGTGCCAGCTCGGTCACCAGCTTGATGCGTTGCGCCTCGCCCCCCGACAGGGTCGGGCTCGGTTGACCCAGCGTCAGGTAACCCAGCCCCACGTCGTGCAGCAGTTGCAGTGCATGGCGGATCTTTGGATGTGCGGAGAAGAATTCGAGCGCGTCGTCGACATTCATCGCCAGTACTTCGGCGATATTACGATCGCGATAGGTGGCCATGCAGGTCTCGGTATTGAAACGGCTGCCGCGGCAGACTTCGCATGGCACTTTGACATCGGGCAGAAAGCTCATCTCGATACGGCGGGCGCCCTGACCATCGCAGG